>NZ_FYDT01000021.1:0-101256 GCF_900187585.1 Pseudomonas sp. Irchel 3E19 | reverse complement strand
AGATGCATTCTTTATCGGCGCTTGGGTGAAAGGAGGAGGGGCGAAATCTCCCACGGTCTGTGCTGCGTCAACAGTCAGAATCGAGCCTTGTCCCTCCTCCTCCCTTCAAGTCCTACCATACAAGCGAGCCTGCTCGCGAAGGCGGGCTTGAGGCGAACCAATTGCCTGCAGGCTGTCTAAAATCTCGCGTCTGCCGCCCTCATTTTTCAAGGAAGCCCCTTACGTGAAATCCCTCCTTGCACTGTTTGCCCTCGTCGCCCTGCCGGTCATGGCCGCCGAGCCGACCCTGTACGGGCGTTACGAATACATCGCGCTGCCGGAAATCGGCGGTGAAGTGCTCAAGGCCAAAATGGATACCGGTGCGCTGACCGCGTCGCTGTCGGCCAAGGACATCGAGACCTTCACCCGTGATGGTGACGAATGGGTGCGCTTCCGCCTCGGCACCAAGGACGCCAGCAACAAGGTCTACGAACACAAGGTCGCGCGGATCAGCAAGATCAAGAGCCGTTCGGATGAAGAAGACGAGGGCGACAGCACCGAAGTCGCCAAACGTCCGGTGGTCGATCTGGAGCTGTGCCTGGGCAACGTCAAGCGTACCGTGGAGGTCAACCTGACCGACCGCAGCAACTTCAATTATCCGCTGCTGATCGGTGCCAAGGCCTTGCGGGAATTCGGTGCAGCCGTAAACCCGGCGCGGCGCTTCACTGCGGACAAACCAGACTGTTAAGCCAAGTGGTTTCATTGACGTAACGTCAGGCTTGGGGCACCGTTCGCCCACTTAACCCACGGGCTCGGACGCCATGCCTCATATTCTGATAGTCGAAGACGAAGCGGCGATTGCCGACACGCTGATTTTTGCCTTGCAGGGCGAGGGGTTCACCACCACCTGGGTGAACCTCGGCGCAGCGGCGCTGGAACATCAGCGTCAGACCCCGGCCGATCTGATCATTCTCGACATCGGCCTGCCGGACATCAGCGGTTTCGAAACCTGCAAACAGCTGCGCCGCTTCAGTGACGTGCCGGTGCTGTTTCTCAGTGCCCGGGATGCCGAGATCGACCGCGTCGTGGGGCTTGAAATCGGTGCCGACGACTACGTGGTCAAGCCCTTCAGTCCACGGGAAGTGGCGGCGCGGGTCCGGGCGATTCTCAAACGCATGGCGCCGCGTCCAGTGATCGAGGCGTCGTCTGCGCTGTTTCGCATCGATCCAGAACGCGTTCAAATTGTTTATCGCGGCCAGACACTGAGCCTGACCCGCCATGAATTCCGCCTGCTGCAATGCTTGCTTGAACAACCAGAGCGGGTGTTCAGTCGCGAGCAATTGCTCGACGCACTGGGTGTGGCCGCCGATGCCGGCTACGAGCGCAGCATCGACAGCCACATCAAAAGCGTGCGCGCCAAGCTGCGTCTGGTACGCGCGCAAGCCGAGCCGATCCAGACCCATCGCGGCCTCGGTTACAGCTACAGCCCGGGGCACAGCTAATGTCGTTGGGCCTGCGGATTTTCCTGGTGTATGTGCTGTTTGTCGGCCTGACCGGTTATTTCGTGCTCAACACGGTGATGGAAGAAATCCGCCCCGGTGTACGTCAGTCCACCGAAGAAACCCTGGTCGACACCGCCAACCTGATGGCGGAGATCCTGCGGGACGATTTCAAGGCCGGCACCCTCAGCGAGAATCGCTGGCCGCAGTTACTGCGCGCTTACGGCGAACGTCAGCCGCAAGCGACGATCTGGGGCTTGCCGAAGAATCAGGTCAACCACCGCATCTACGTCACCGACGCCAAGGGCCGGGTGGTGCTGGATTCCAGCGGTGTGGCGGTGGGCCAGGATTATTCGCGCTGGAACGACGTCTACCTGACCTTGCGCGGCGAATACGGTGCGCGCTCCAGCCGCAGTGATCCGGATGACGCCAGTTCCTCGGTGATGCACGTCGGTGCGCCGATCCGCGACAACGGCCAGATTATCGGTGTGGTGACCGTGGCTAAACCCAACAGCTCATTGCAGCCTTATGTCGACCGTACCGAACGGCGCTTGCTGTTTTACGGTGCTGGCCTGATCGGTCTCGGTTTGTTGTTCGGCGCCTTGCTGTCATGGTGGCTGAGCCGCGCGCTGCACCGCTTGACCGGTTATGCGCAAGCGGTGAGCGAAGGTCGGCGCGTGGAAGTTCCGCACTATCGCGGCGGCGAGCTGGAACAACTGGCCACGGCGGTCGAGCAGATGCGCACGCAACTGGAAGGCAAGGCTTACGTCGAGCGTTACGTGCACACGCTGACCCATGAACTGAAAAGCCCGTTGGCGGCCATTCGCGGCGCGGCGGAGTTGCTGCAAGGTGAAATGCTGCCGGCTCAACGATTGCGATTTGTCGGCAACATCGACAGCGAAAGTGCGCGGATGCAGCAACTGATCGAGCGCTTGCTGAATCTGGCGCAGGTTGAGCAGCGTCAAGGACTGGAGGAACGGGTAGGGGTGCCGTTGGCGGTGTTGGTCGATGAGTTGTTGCAGGCTCAGATCGCGCGAATCGAAGGCAAGCAGCTGCGCATTGAACAGGCGATCTCGGCGAGTCTGCTGCTGATCGGCGAGCCATTTTTGCTGCGTCAGGCGCTGGGGAATGTGCTGGAGAATGCGCTGGATTTCACCCCGGTAGAGGGGTTGCTGCGGTTCAGTGCCGAGCGGGTTGGCGAGCAAATCGAATTTCGTTTGTTCAATGAGACGGCGGCGATTCCTGACTACGCTTTGCCGCGTTTGACCGAACGCTTCTACTCATTGCCGCGCCCCGATAGTGGACGCAAGAGTACGGGTTTAGGGCTTAACTTCGTTGAGGAAGTGGTCAAGTTGCATGGTGGGTCGATGCAAATTCGCAATGTTGAAAATGGCGTTGAAGTGACCCTGCGCTTGCCTTGAAACCGAGTCGCTGCCTTCGCGAGCAGGCTCGCTCCCACAGGTGGCGCATTCCAATGTGGGAGCGAGCCTGCTCGCGAAGGGGCCGGTGAAGTCTCCACACAATCTCCACATTCCCCCCACAAAACCCCCATACACCCCAACCAGACTCTGCCCATCAAAACAGGGAGAGTCCCATGAACAAGAATCTGACCATAAAGCTCGGCGCCATTGCCACGCTGATCCTGCTGTTGCTGATACCGTTGCTGATGATCGACGGGGTCATCGATGATCGCCAGCAGCTGCGCGACGGCGTGCTGGAAGACATCGCGCGCAGCTCCAGCTACAGCCAGCAAGTCAGCGGGCCGGTGATGGTGGTGCCGTATCGCAAAGTGATTCACAACTGGAAGCTCAACGACAAAACCAACCAGCGCTATGACGAGCCGAGCGAAGAGCGCGGGCGTTTGTACTTTTTGCCTGAGCGTTTCGAGCTCGATGGCCAGGTACAGACCGAACTGCGCGCCCGGGGCATTTATGAGGCGCGGCTGTTTCACGCCGATAATCGCATCAACGGTCACTTTTCGCTGCCGGCGCAATTGGGCATCAAGGAAGACTTCGTCGATTACCAGTTCGATGCGCCGTTTCTCGCGGTCGGCATCAGCGACATTCGCGGCATCGAAAACGCTTTGAAACTGGAACTCGACGGCCAGCGCCTGGACTTCGTGCCCGGCACTCAAGTCGGCTGGCTCGGCGAAGGCGTACGAGTGACGCTGCCGGTGCTCGATACCAGCAAAACCACGGAACTGGCGTTCGGTTTCGACCTGCGTCTGCAAGGCACCGGTTCGTTGCAGGTGCTGCCGGTGGGCAAAACCAGCAGTGTGAGCCTGACTGCGAACTGGCCGCACCCAAGCTTCATCGGCAACTTCCTGCCGGCCAAACGGGAAATCAACGATGCCGGTTTCAGCGCCGACTGGCAGACCACGTTCTTCTCCACCAACCTGCAAGACGCCATGAGCCGCTGCGTCAGCAGCAATGATTGCGATGGGTTCAATGCCCGCAGTTTCGGCGTGAGCTTCATCGATCCGGTGGATCAGTATCTGAAGAGCGACCGGGCGATCAAGTACGCATTGCTGTTCATCGTCCTGACGTTTGCCGGTTTCTTCTTGTTCGAAGTCCTCAAGAGCCTGGCGGTGCACCCGGTGCAGTACGCGTTGGTTGGCGTGGCGCTGGCGTTCTTCTACCTGTTGCTGTTGTCGCTGTCGGAACACATCGGGTTTGCGCTGGCGTATCTGCTGTCGGCCAGTGGTTGTGTGTTGTTGATCGGGTTCTATGTCTGCCATGTGCTGCGCAGCGTGCGTCACGGTTTGAGCTTTTCGGCGGGGTTGGCGGCGTTGTATGGCCTGCTCTACGGTTTGTTGAGCGCCGAGGATTACGCGCTGCTGATGGGCTCGCTGCTGCTGTTCGGCTTGCTCGGTGTGTTCATGGTGCTGACGCGCAAACTGGACTGGTATGGGATCGGGCAGAAGCCGGTCAAGCCGCTGGAGTTCGATGTGGGGGCGATGCAATGAGCCGGTCGCTGGGGTTGCGTGAGGATCAGTGCTGGAAGGATGAGTTGGTGACGCGGATTATTGGATTTCTGCCTGTGGAACCGAGGTGGGGCCTTCGCGAGCAGGCTCGCTCCCACAGGACTGATGTCAGCGCGAATTTCTCTGTCAGGCCCCAATTCGGGGTGGGAGCGAGCCTGCTCGCGAAGAGGCCGGAACAGGCGCTGAAAAACTAAGGCTTGGGCATGGTCGCGATCATGGACGGTCGCTGACTGACTTCGAAATACCAATTGGCCAGTTGCGGATTGGCATCCCGCCAGCCCAGATCGGGGAAGCGCAGGTCAAGGTAACCCAGCGCACACGCCACGCTGATCGCCGCCACATCAAAGTGGCTGGTCAGCTCGGCAATCGCGTCGCGCTCCAGCACGGCGAGGGCGCGGCGGATCTTGTCGCGCTGGGCTTCGAGCCATTCATCCCAATGTTTTTCCGGTGCACGCAAAACCAGTTCATAACGCACCATCACCGACGCGTCCATGATCCCGTCAGCCATCGAGGCCAGGGTCAGCCGGCGCCAGCGGGCCGCGCCTTCGCGCGGGATCAGCGGATTGCCGACGTGTTGTTGGTCGAGGTATTCGAGGATCACCCGGCTGTCATGGATGACGTTGCCATCAGCCAGGCGCAGGGCGGGAATCTTGCCCAGCGGGTTGTCGACATTGAGTTCAGCGCTCGGGCTGACCGGGCTGAGCACGCAGTCTTGCAAGGCAACGCGATCCTGCTGGCCGGTTTCATACAGCAACACCATCACTTTGCGCACGAACGGGGAGAGCGTGTTGTGGAACAGGGTCATGCTGGGGGCGGACATTGGCAGGGTCTCGATCAGGACAGTGAGCGGGCAGCATAGCCTGTCAGGGCACGAGCTCAAGGCTTTCACCGAACCAAATGTGGGAGCGAGCCTGCTCGCGATGACGGTGTGTCAGTCAACATCGATGTTGAATGTTCGTACGCTATCGCGAGCAGGCTCGCTCCCACAGGGTTCTTCAGCTTCGCACCACCAAACCTCTTATGGCCAGATACGCCGGAATACCCAGCCCAAACCAGCTCAATGCATCCCAGATGCCATCCCCCAATAACGCCGCAAACAACCCCGCGGCACTGAGCAGCGCAATCACCAGCGGTGTGCTGAACACCTTCCAGAAACTCGACTGACGCGGCTTCATGCCGAGGCTTCCGTTGTTTCCAGCGCGGGCCGGGCCGCTTTACGCCGCACCACCCACAGATACACGCCGCTGCCGAGCACGATGATCGTCAGCACATCCAGCGTCGCCCAGAGGATCTTCATCGGCATGCCGCCGTAATCACCGAAGTGCAGCGGCTGCGACATGCCCATGGCGTCCATGTACCACGGTCGTTCCGCCACGGCGGTGACTTGCAGCGTCGTGGCGTCGATCAGCACCGGCGTCAGCAAGTGCGAGGTCAGGTGCGTGCCGCCCTTCATGAACACCGAGTAATGATGCTCGCTGGAAAACCGCGTGCCGGGGAAGGCAATGAAGTCCGGTTTCATGTCCGGCGCGACTTCGTCGGCAATGTCGAGCAAACGGGTGGCGGGCGCCAGATGGGTCAGCGGCGGCGCATCGCGATAAGGCGCGATCAACGTATTGAGCGAATCGTTGCGCCACGCAGCGATCAGCAGGTCGGCGCAGGCGCTGATCACCCCGGTCACGCCGACAACCAGCGCCCAGGTCAGCGTGACGACGCCGATCAGGTTATGCAGGTCGAGCCAGCGCAGGCGGGTGGATTTGTCCTGGCGCACGGTGCCGAACTTCAAGCGGCGCATGAACGGCAGGTACAGCACCGTTCCGGACACAATCGCCACGACAAACAGCAGGCCCATGAACGCCAGCAGCAATTTGCCCGGCAACCCGGCGAACATGTCGACGTGCAGGCGCAGGATGAACAGCATCAAACCGCCGTTGGCCGAGGGGGTTTCCAGCGCTTCGCCGGTGCGCGCGTCGAGCATGAATGTGTGCGAGGAGTTGGGCTCGGTGCCGGCGGTTTTCGCCATGATCGTCAGCACGGCATTCGGCTCATCGTCGTCGAAGCCGAAGTACTGCACGACGTCATCCGGGCGATGTTTTTCCGCTGCCTCGACCAGTTGCGCCAGATTCAGGCGCGGCGTGTCGGCCGGCATCTCGCGCACAACGGGAGCATCGCCGAGCAGGTGGTCGATTTCATGGCTGAAAATCAACGGCAGGCCGGTCAAGGCCAGCATCAGCAAAAACACGGTGCAGACCAGGCTGGTCCAGGTGTGGATGAACGACCAGCGGCGGATTGATTTACTTTTCATTTCATGACCTTCAAAAACACCAAAGCCGTCCACGAGGGACGGCCGGGTGACATGACCTGTTTCAGCTCAGTCGCTTACCACTTGTAAGTGGCACTGGCGACGACACTGCGCTGGTCGCCGTAGTAGCAGTAGAAGCTGTCGCAGGTGGAGATGTAATCCTTGTCGAACAGGTTGGTCGCGTTCAGTGCCAGCGACGCGCCCTTGAGGCTGTTGTCCAGACGGCCGAGGTCGTAATGCACCGAAGCGTCGAACACGGTGTAGGCGTCAGCCTTGCCCAGCCAGGTGTTGGCCTTGTCGCCGTAGGTGTTGCCGGTGTAACGCACGCCGGCGCCAACACCGAAACCGTCGAGCACGCCGGTGTGCCAGGTGTAGTCGGTCCACAACGAAGCCTGTTGGTTCGGCATCAGTTGCAGGCGGTTGCCCTTGTCGACACCTTTCTGCACTTCGGACTTGGCCAGGGTGTAGGCGGCGATGACTTTCAGGTTGTCGGTAACGTCCGAGACCGCTTCCAGCTCCAGGCCTTTGACTTTCACTTCGCCGGTCTGGCTGGTGACCGACACGCCGTCGACGAAGGTGTTGACCGCAACATTTTTCTGCGTGAGGTCATACACGGCCGCGCTCAGCAACGTCTTGCTGCCCGGTGGCTGGTACTTGATGCCCAGTTCCCATTGCTTGCCTTCGGTTGGCTTGAGCGAACCGCTGGAGGTGGCGTCGGCGCCGGTGGTTGGCTGGAAGGATTCGGCGTACGACAGGTAAGGCACGAAGCCTGAGTCGAACACATAGCTGAGCGCCGCGTTGCCGCTGAATTTCTTGTCGCGCTGGGTGTTGGTGGCGTCGGCCTTGTTGATGAATTGGGTGCCGGTGTGCACCCAGTCTTCACGGCCGCCCAAGGTCAGGCGCCACTGGTCGAGGGCCATTTGATCCTGCACGTACAGGCCGGTCTGGTAGGTCTTCTGGTTGTAGTCGTAAAACGCTGTGGAGCGCGCCGGACGCACGATCGGCTGGCCGTAGACCGGGTTGTTGACGTTGATGCTTGGCGCGGAGCCGAAGATCGAGGTGTAGTTGGTGTTGCTGCGCTGGTGATCGAGACCCAGCAGCAAGGTGTGGCGAATGTCGCCGGTGGCGAAGTCGGCCTGGAAGTTGTTGTCCACGGCGAACTGGCTGATGTCCTCATCGACGTTGGTGGTGCCGCGCCCGACATTACCCTGATCATCAACGGTGTAGCCGGCGAAAGACGGGTTATAGCTGTTGACGGTCATGGTCTGGAACGACAGATCCGACTTGGTGTAGCGCAGGTTCTGTTTGAACTGCCACACGTCATTGAAGCGATGCTCAAAGGCATAGCCAAGCGCGTAGTAGGTGCGGTCGTAGTAGTCGTAGTCTGGATCGCCGAGGTTCTTGTGGTGGGAAATCTTGCCGAACGGCATGCCGATCTTGGTGCCCTGGATCGGATAGAACTGACTGGTGACGCCGGTATCGTCGCGGGTGAATTGCGACAGCAGGGTCAGTTTGGTGTCGTCGTCGATGTTCCAGGTCAGGCTCGGCGCGATGTTGTAGCGCTTGTCGTCGATGTGGTCGATCTGTGTTCCGCCATCACGGATCACGCCGCTGATGCCATAGAGAAACTGACCCGCCTCGTCGATCTTGCCGGTGCTGGCGAAGTTGATCTGACGATGGTTGTCGCTGCCGTATTGCAGCTGGATTTCGCTGCTGGCGATGTCACTGGGACGGCGGCTGACCATGTCGAGCAGACCGCCCGGCGGGGTCTGGCCGTATACCGACGAAGCCGGGCCACGCAGCAGGGCGAGGCGGTCGAGGTTCCAGGTTTCCTGTTTCGGGTTGGCGTACACGCCTTTGGGCAGTGGCAAACCGTCGAGGAACTGGGTCGGTTCGAAACCGCGCACGCGAAGCCAGTCGGCACGGGTGTCGCTGCCGTAGCTGCTGGCGGTGATGCCCGGCATGTAGCGCACGGCGTCATCGAGGCTATGCACGCCACGGTCTTCCATTTGCTGGCGGGTGGCGACGGAGATCGAACGCGGCGCTTCGACCAGCGCAGTATCGGTCTTGGTGCCGGCGGCGGTGCGCGTGGCGGTGTAGCCTTCGACAGGGCTCCAGGCGGTTTCCAGATTTTCCACACCGATCACCGATGTTTCCGGCAGCGCCATCACGCCCTCAGGCACAGCGACCAGGGTGTAAGTGCCGGTGCTGCTTTGTTCCAGTTGCAGACCCGTGCCTTGCAACGCTGCACGCAACGCGCCAGTGGCGTCGTACTGGCCGTTGACCGGCGCTGAGGTCTTGCCTGCCGCCAGCGACGGATTCAACGACAGCGCCAGGCCGCCCTGGCTGGCGATCTGGTTCAGCGTGGTGGACAACGGAGCGGCCGGCAGGTTGTAGGCGCGCACGCTGGACGCTTGTTCAGCGGCGAGCAGCGGGCTGCTGATCAGCGGAGCGCTCAGGGCGATGGCGACGGCCAGCATACTGGGGCGCAACAAGGTGTCTAGCGAACGGGACATACGGCGGCTCCTGAATGGAAATATTTCTCAATTGCCTGTGTGCCGGATGAAAATCAAAAAGTGATAGGGCTGGATGAAAATAATTTCGATTAACTGAAAATCGGGTTGTGGCAGATGACGTCTTCGCGAGCAGGCTCGCTCCCACAGGGGTAACGCATCCCAATGTGGGGGCGAGCCTACTCGCGAAAGCTAAAGCTCAGGCACCACATTAATCAGGTTTGGAATCAGCCTTCGCCACGGTGACCCAATACGGCGTGTGCTGCTCGATCTGCACCGGCAGGGTCGGCAGCAGGGCGCTCAAGGCTTTATCGGTGTCATGCAACGGGAAACTGCCGGTAATCCGCAAGTCAGCCACTTCCGGTGCCACCCCCAAATGCCCGCGACGATAACGTCCCAGTTCATGCACCAGATCCCCCAGCCGCGCGTTATCGACCACCAGCATTCCGCGCGTCCACGCGTCGGCCCCGGGGTTGAGCGCGACGATCGAATCCAGTCCGTCATGGCGCAGCAGCACTTGCTGGCCTTCACGCAGAATCTGTTCTTCGGGATTGGCTTGCGCACGCGCGGCGACTGCCGACTGCAATACGCTCAGGCGTGTGCCTTGTTCTTCGCGCTTGACCAGGAACCGTGTGCCCAACGCGCGCATGCTGCCTTCGCGGGTTTCGACAATAAAGGGTCGGGCATCACCGTGACCGGTCTCGACGAGGATTTCGCCTTCCTGCAAAACAATCAGTCGGCGCTTCTCATCGAAACGCACATCCACGGCGCTGTGGGTGTTGAGGTTGAGTACGGTGCCGTCGGCCAGGCGCACGGTGCGCTGTTCGCCGGTGGCGGTGCGCTGATCCGCCAGCCAGTAATCCAGCGGTAGATAACGGTCACCGGCAAACAGCGCCAGACCGACCAGCGCCACCACGCTGGCCAACCCGCTACCCAGTTTGCGCACGCGGCGGCGAATGCCTTCGCGCGATTGCAGCAACGCACTGCGCGCCGGGCCCTTGGCCACGCTGAAACGCTGATCGAGCATGCCCAACTGACGCCACGCCCGGGCATGTTCTTCATGGGCCGCGTGCCATTTGGCGAACTCTTCGCGCTCCAGCGGGCTGCTCGAATCGAGCGTCAACTGCCAGGCAATCGCCGCGTCGAGCACATGCGCCGGCACGGGTCTGGAACTGGCCGGGCTCATGTCGGCTCACCGTACAACGCGATGTAGCACTGACGAATCCCCTGGGCCAGATATTGGCGCACACGCGGCACGGATACGCCGAGCTTCTCGGCGATCTCGGCATGGCCGAGGCCGTCGAGGCGGTTATAAAGGAACGCGGCGCGGGCCTTGGTCGACAGTTTGCCGAGCAGACGGTCGATGGCTTTGAGGTCTTCGAGGATCAGTTGCTGTTCTTCCACCGACGGTTGTTCGCCTTCGGGGATCAGCATCAATTCGGTGAGGTAGGCCTGTTCCAGCGCAGCGCGGCGGAAGTAATCGAACAGCAGGCCCTTGGCGATCGCCACCAGAAAGGCCCGGGGCTCGCGCGGCGATAGCAGTTCGTCGCGACCGAGCAGACGCACGAAAGTGTCCTGACTGAGGTCTTCGGCTCGCTGCGGGCACGCCACATTGCGCCGCAGCCACGCCAACAGCCAACCGCGATGGTCGCGATACATCGCACCGACGAGTTCACTGTGAGGGCTTGGGACTGACGACACCAGACGCACCGATTGGGAAATGTTAACCAACGAGAATTGTTCGCGATTCTGGCAGAGGTAGGAATGGTTAGCAATTGGCCACTGGTCGGGTGGCATCAGTAAAACCGCATCATCGTTCTTCGCGAGCAAGCCCGCTCCCACATTGGAAGGCGAAACCCTGTGGGAGCGAGCTTGCTCGCGAAGAGGCCAGAGCAGGCGCTGAGAATCTAAAAGGAGGGCGCCTGCTGCCTGCGCTTCCACTGACTCAACCGTTGCTGCAAATTCAGCGGGCTATGAATCTGCTGTCCCCGCGCCCGGCTGAACAGAATCAACGCCAGCTCCGCCGTGGCCAGCGCATCGGCACTCGCGTTGTGCCGCTCGAACACCTCAAGCTTGAACCACTCGATCCACTCATCCAGCCCGGCCTCGCGGATGTTCGCCTGCGGGCAAACCAACGGTGCAATCTCGGCGACATCCAGAAACACGTGCTGCAACTTGTGCCCCAGATGTTCTTTCAACGCCCGCCCAAGCATGTGCTGATCGAACGGTGCATGAAACGCCAGCACCGGGCTGTCACCGACAAACTCCATGAATTCCACCAACGCCTCGCCCGGGTCGCTGCCAGCGGCGATCGCATTCGGCCCCAGTCCATGAATCAACACGCTGGGGCTGAGCTTCAATTCCCGACATTGCAGCGTGCGTTCAAACTGCTGGCTGAAATCGATCGCGCCGTCCTCGATCACCACCGCGCCAATCGACAGCACCCGATCCTTGTTCAGGTTCAGCCCGGTGGTTTCCAGATCCAGTACCACCCAGCGCTGTTCGCGCAGGCTGCATTCGCTCAATTCGCTGATGGGCGGCAGCTCGGCCAGACGCTGCTGCAGATCCACCGGTACCACCGGGCTTGCCGGACGCAACCAAGAGAACAGGCTCATAGCTGATACCGCAAGGTCAGGCTACTTTGCAGGCGCTGAGCCTGGCGCAGGGATTCGCGCAGGATGCGTCGATCCAGATGATTGAGACTGTCGGGATCGACCCGATTGGAATACGGCTGATTCTCCCGGGTCTGGAGCTGATGCTGCTGCATGCGCGTTTGCTGGATGAAGTGATAAGCCTCTTCATACGCGGCACCATCCAGTCGCTCGATGACTTCTTTTTCCACCAGTTGGCGGAAGCGTTCGAGGGTGTTGTTGGCGTCGATGCCGTTGGCCAGCGCAAGTAATCGGGCGCCATCCACGAACGGTGTCAGGCCCTGGACCTTCAGATCCAGCGTGGCTTTTTCACCGTTCTTGCGCGCCAGCACAAACTCGCGGAAACGCCCGACCGGCGGGCGATTGCGCAGGGCGTTGTCGGCCATCATGCGCTGGAACAATCGGTTGTCGCCGACCTGATCGAGAATCCCTCGGCGCAGTTGTGCGCAGCCGCTCTCATCGCCCCAGACCACCCGCAGATCGAAATAGATGCTCGACCCCAAAAGGTTCTCCGGCGTCGCCTCGCGAATGAACGCCGCAAAACGCCGCGCCCATTCCGCCCGGGATAAACACAGCTCCGGGTTGCCGGCCATGATGTTGCCCTTGCACAAGGTGAAGCCACACAGCGCCAGGCTCTGGTTGATCTGCTGGGCCAGTGGCAACAGCTTGCCGCGAATCTGCGCCGCGTGCGCGTCATCGCGGGCGTCGAACAGAATGCCGTTGTCCTGATCGGTGTGCAGCGTCTGCTCGCGGCGGCCTTCGCTGCCGAAACACAGCCAACTGAACGGCACCCCGGGGTCGCCTCTTTCGGCGAGGGTCAGCTCGATCACCCGGCACACGGTGTGATCGTTGAGCAGGGTAATGATGTGGGTGATCTGCGTCGAAGATGCGCCGTGGGCGAGCATGCGTTCGACCAGTTGGCCGATCTCACCGCGCAGGGTCACCAATTGTTCGACGCGCTGAGCGCTGCGAATCGTGCGGGCCAGATGCACCAGATCAACGCGCTGCAAGGAAAACAGATCACGCTCGGACACCACGCCGCACAGGCGCTGATCCTTGACCAGACAGACGTGGGCGATGTGCCGTTCGGTCATGGCAATCGCTGCATCGAATGCGCTGTGATCCGGCGAAAGATAGAAGGGCGCACGGGTCATGTGGCGCTCGATGGCTTCGCTGAAATCGCCAACCCCTTCGGCCACTACATGGCGCAGATCGCGCAGGGTGAAAATCCCCAGCGGCGCCTTGTGTTCGTCTACCACCACGATGCTGCCGACCTGCTGTTCGTGCATCAACTTCACCGCTTCACGCAATGGCGTGTCAGGGCTGCACGTCACCGGATGACGCATGGCCAACTCGCCGAGGCGGGTGTTCAGCGAATACTGGGTGCCGAGGGTTTCCACGGCTTTTTGCTGGACTTGCTGGTTGACTTGATCGAGCAGGCTGCTGACCCCGCGCAAGGCGAAGTCGCGGAAGGCGTTGGAGAGGGCGAACAGCTTGATGAACGCCGGTTTGTTCAGTTGCAGGCAAAAGGTGTCTTCACCGGCCAGATGCTCGGTGCGCGTTGCCCGCTCACCCAGCAACGCGGCGAGGGGAAAACATTCGCCGGTGGTGATTTCAAACGTGGTTTCGGTGCCGGGCCTGGTGATGTGCTGGCGCTCGCCGACCACCCGCCCCTGTTTGACGACATAGAAGTGTTCGACCGGGCCGTCGGCAGGTTTGATGATGCTTTCACCCTGGCCATAAAAACGCAGTTGGCATTGCTCCACCAGATACGCGAGGTGGGCGTGTTCCATCTGATTGAAGGGCGGGAAGCGCTGGAGGAATTGCAGGGTGCCCTGAATGTTCTGCAACACGGCGGTTTTCCCTGCCTGGGTGAAGGCGTCCGCTTTACTCATAACCATTACCGCAGTCTTTTTTGAATTGTTGTTGTCGGATCGTTGCAGCCATGGTCGACCCCTGCGGGCGGGGTGCCCATTGGACGTAAGTCTAGGTTGGCGATGCCGTTGGGCATATTTGGGAAGTGCCCTACAAAAACAGTCGGAAATTCTCTTGTCCGGCCTCTTGGAAAAAAATCCGACGAAGTGCACATTGAAGCTCTGCTTAGCGATGTCTGACGACTGTGCCAGGTGATTGATTTGAATATTTAGAGAACGCCATGTCCGACCACGATATTTTGAGCGACGCCGAGCGCGAAGCACTCAGCGCTGTGATGCTCGAACCCGATCTGCCGCCGCAGCGTGTCCTGATCGTCGATGACGACAAAGACGCCCGGGAGTTGCTGTCGGAGATTCTGGCGCTGGACGGCATTCGTTGCCTGACCGCTGCCAGTGGCGAAACCGCGCTGAAGATGTTGGCGGAGAAACCTTCGATCGGGTTGGTGATCACTGATCTGCGGATGGGCAATGTCGGCGGGCTGGATCTGATTCGCCAGGTGCGCGAGTCGGTTCGGGCGGCGCTGCCGATCATCATCGTTTCCGGTGATGCGGATGTGAAAGACGCCATTGCGGCGATGCATTTGAGTGTGGTGGATTTTCTGCTCAAGCCGATTGATACGGGCAAGTTGCTCGGGTTGGTCAAACATGAGCTGGGCATAGAGCTTTAGCATCTGCCGATCATTCCCACGCTCTGCGTGGTAATGCCTCAATGGACGCTCTGCGTCCGCTGTTGGGACGCGGAGCGTCCCGGGCTGCATTCCCACGCGGAGCGTGGGAACGATCAAGATCCCCCTACACCGCACAAATAAAAAGCCCTGATCTCTCGATCAGGGCTTTTTCATGTCCGGCATTCAGCGCAAGTTACAGGCCGTTGGCCTTCTTGAACTCACGACGACGACGGTGCAGCACCGGCTCGGTGTAACCGTTCGGCTGTTTGGTGCCTTCGATCACCAGTTCGACCGCCGCCTGGAAGGCGATGTTGCTGTCGAAGTTCGGAGCCAGCGGACGGTACAGCGCGTCATTGGCGTTCTGACGATCTACAACCGGCGCCATGCGCTTGAGGCTTTCCATCACTTGCGCTTCGGTGACCACACCGTGGCGCAGCCAGTTGGCGATGTGCTGGCTGGAGATACGCAGCGTGGCACGGTCTTCCATCAGGCCGACGTCGTTGATGTCCGGCACTTTCGAGCAACCCACGCCCTGGTCGATCCAGCGCACCACGTAACCGAGAATGCCCTGGGCGTTGTTGTCCAGTTCGTTCTTGATCTGCTCCGGCGTCCAGTTCGGGTTGACCGCCAGCGGGATGGTCAGAATGTCGTCCACCGAAGCACGGGCACGTTTGGCCAGTTCGGCCTGACGCGCGAACACGTCGACCTTGTGGTAGTGCAGCGCGTGCAACGCAGCGGCGGTCGGCGATGGCACCCATGCAGTGTTGGCACCGGCGAGCGGGTGAGCGATTTTCTGTTCGAGCATCGCCGCCATCAGGTCGGGCATCGCCCACATGCCTTTACCGATTTGCGCACGACCTTGCAGGCCGGTGCTCAGACCGATATCGACGTTCCAGTTTTCGTAGGCGCCGATCCACTTCTCGGCCTTCATGTCAGCCTTGCGTACAACCGGGCCGGCTTCCATGGAGGTGTGGATTTCATCGCCGGTGCGGTCGAGGAAACCGGTGTTGATGAACACCACGCGCTCGCTGGCAGCCTTGATGCAAGCCTTGAGGTTGACCGTGGTGCGGCGCTCCTCGTCCATGATCCCGACTTTCAGCGTGTTGCGTTTCAGACCGAGCACGTCTTCGATGCGGCCGAACAGCTCGTTGGTGAACGCCGCTTCTTCCGGGCCGTGCATCTTCGGTTTAACGATGTAGACCGAGCCGGTGCGAGTGTTCTTGCGTGAGGTGTTGCCGTTGAGGTTGTGCATGGCCGCCAGGCACGTCACCAGACCGTCGAGGATGCCTTCCGGCACTTCGTTGCCGTCTTTGTCGAGGATCGCGTCGATGGTCATCAGGTGACCGACGTTGCGCACGAACAACAGCGAACGACCATGCAAGGTCACTTCGCCGCCATCGACCGTGGTGTAGCTGCGATCCGGGTTCATGGTGCGGGTGAAGGTCTGGCCGCCCTTGGCGACTTCTTCCGACAGATCGCCCTTCATCAGGCCGAGCCAGTTGCGGTAGATCACCACTTTGTCGTCGGCATCGACGGCGGCCACGGAGTCTTCGCAGTCCATGATGGTGGTCAGCGCCGCTTCCATCAGCACGTCTTTGACGCCGGCGGCGTCGGTCTGGCCGACCGGGGTGCTGGCGTCGATCTGGATTTCGAAATGCAGACCGTTGTGTTTCAGCAAGATCGCGATCGGCGCGTTGGCATCGCCCTGGAAACCGATCAGTTGAGCGTCGTCACGCAGACCGCTGTTGCTGCCGCCCTTGAGGGTGACCAACAGTTTGCCGTCAGCGATTTTGTAGCCGGTGGAGTCGACGTGGGAGCCGGCAGCCAGTGGCGCAGCTTCGTCGAGGAAAGCCCGGGCGAAGGCGATGACTTTGTCGCCGCGCACCTTGTTGTAGCCTTTGCCTTTTTCCGCGCCACCTTCTTCGCTGATCGCGTCGGTGCCGTAGAGGGCGTCGTACAGCGAACCCCAGCGGGCGTTCGAGGCGTTGAGGGCAAAGCGAGCATTCATCACCGGCACAACCAGTTGCGGGCCGGCAGTACGGGCGATTTCGTCATCGACGTTTTGCGTCGTTGCCTGGAAATCAGCCGCTTCTGGCAGCAGATAACCGATCTCTTGCAGGAAGGCTTTGTAGGCCGCGGCGTCGTGTGGCTGACCGGCACGGGATTGGTGCCAGCCGTCGACATGGGCCTGGAAGTCATCGCGTTTGGCGAGTAGGGCTTTGTTCTTCGGTGCCAGGTCGTGAATGACCTTGTCGGCACCTTCCCAGAATTTGTCGGCGGTGAGGCCGGTACCGGGAATGGCTTCGTTGTTCACGAAGTCGAACAGGACTTTGGCGACCTGCAGGCCACCGACTTGAACGTGTTCAGTCATTGCTTGCCTCACTCTGCTCAGCTATTTCGCTTTTCAGCTCTTCAATTTGACAATGAAGCCTCTGGCCATTTAAACCACAAACCTTCCGACCAGTACATGCCATTGCTGGCGGCTGGGCTGGGACCAATCAACGGCTTGAGGCCTTGATGACGGGGCTTTCAGGGTTGCGAACATGCCTTGGGCAGACATCGATCCAGCGTTATGTAGTGCGTGCCGGGGCATACTACATGATGAGTTGCGCTTGTGAAAATCAGACTAATTACGTCGTTCTGCGACCACATGACGCATTGCGGTCACAGCGCGGAACGGGATGTTCTCAAAAAACCATTGGATTGTTCCAGTTAAATATAAAAACTTGTACACGATTTGTTGTTTTCAGCGCCTGCGGCGACTGGCTATCCCTTGCCTATACTTGCTCTTCTATAACAAAAGTCATGACAAGAGGGCTGCGCCATGGACCATCTCGTACTCACCGTTTTCGCTGCGGACAAGCCCGGACAGGTCGAGCGCATCGCCCAATGCATCGCCGAGCATGGCGGTAACTGGCTGGAAAGCCGCATGTCGCGGATGGCCGGGCAATTCGCCGGGATTCTTCGAGTGGGGGTACCGGCGGAGGCTTACGACGAATTAGTCGATTCCCTACAAGCGCTATCGGCTCATGGTATTCGCGTGTTGATCGCCGAGAGCGGCATCGAGCAATCGTGCACCTGGAAACCGATCGCCATGGAACTGGTGGGCAATGATCGTCCGGGTATCGTTCGTGACATTACTCGGCTGCTGAGCGAGCAGGGCGTCAACCTTGAACGGCTGGTGACCGACGTGCGCCCGGCGCCGATGAGCAGCGAGCCGTTGTTCCACGCCGAAGCGATTCTCGCGGTGCCGCTGACCCTGTCGCTGGATGTGCTGCAATCGCGTTTGGAAACGCTGGCCGATGATTTGATGGTGGAACTGGTGTTACGCACAGACGTTTAGGATTGATCGGGTTATCCAGTTTAAACGTGCACCTGCCTGTGGATAACCTGTAGAGACTGCCTGCAACGCCACGTCCGCCGTGGCTTTGCCGGAACTGATCAAAAAATCGACAGTATTCAACACGTTGCGCACAAACGGCGGGGATCACGTTGTGGATAACCTTGGGAAGGAACGATGCAGGCCACGAGCACCGTGGCCTGCGAGGGGGTGTGCGTTTTTTGATCAGGTGCGGCGACGCAAACTTATCCACGCATCGACGCTGTAAACGGCCAGACCGGCCCAGATAAACATGAACGCCATCAGCGTGCTCGACGACAAGTGCTCGCCGAACAGCAGCACCGCTTGCAACAACACCAATGTCGGCGCGATGTATTGCAGGAAGCCAATGGTGGTGTAGGGCAGGTGCCGGGTGGCGGCGTTGAAGCACACCAATGGGATCAACGTCACCGGACCAGCCGCCACCAGCCACCAGGCTTGCGACGTTGTCCAGAACTCGGGTTGCGCGCTGGTTGCGGTCTGATTGAACAGCAGCCAGGCGATGGCGATGGGTACCAGCATCCAGGTTTCCACCACCAGCCCCGGCAACGCCTTGACCGGCGCCTGCTTGCGGATCAAGCCATAGAAACCGAAGGTCAGCGCCAGCACCAGCGACACCCACGGCAAACTGCCGACCTGCCACACCTGCTGCGCCACACCAACTGCCGCCAGACCCACCGCAAGCCACTGCATACGACGCAGGCGCTCGCCAAGAATCAGCATCCCCAGCAGCACGTTCACCAGCGGGTTGATGTAGTAACCGAGGCTGGCTTCGAGCATGCGCCCGTTGTTCACCGACCAGACGTAAGTCAGCCAGTTGGCCGCGATCAGCGTGCCGCTCAACGCCAGAATCGCCAGGCGCTTGGGGTTATCCAGCAATTCGCGTAACCAGCCCGGGTGTTTCCACACCATCAGCAGCAGGGCGCCGAACAGCGCCGACCACAGCACCCGATGGATGATGATCTCGACCGCCGGCACTTCGGCGATGGCTTTGAAGTAGATCGGGAACAGGCCCCAGATGATGTAGGCACTCAGGCCCAGAATGTACCCGCGACGCGGGTTGGCGGCTTGCATGCAGAATCCTTGCTTAGGCAGCTAATCAAAGGAAGGGATTGTAAGGAGATTTGTCGGTCAATGAGTTCTGAAATTGTGAGCACAGAACAAATTGTGGGAGGGGGCTTGCTCCCGAAGGCGGTGTGTCAGCAAACATTAATGTTGAATGTCAGACCGTCTTCGGGAGCAAGCCCCCTCCCACAGTGTTTGTGGTGAATCAGAAGAGTTTCAGCGGTTCTTCATTGAGTGCCGAAAGCTGCTCACGCAACGCCAGCACCTGATCGCCCCAATAGCGCTCCGTGCCGAACCACGGAAAGCTGTGCGGGAACGCCGGATCATCCCAGCGCCGTGCCAGCCAGGCGCTGTAGTGCATCAGCCGCAGGGCGCGCAGGGGTTCGATCAGCGCCAGTTCGCGCGGATCAAAATCGTGGAACTCGTTGTAGCCGTCCATCAGTTCCGACAACTGCCCCATGCATTCCTGCCGGTCACCGGCGAGCATCATCCAGATGTCCTGCACCGCCGGGCCCATGCGGCAGTCGTCGAGGTCGACGATGTGGAACATCTCGTCGCGGCACATCATATTGCCGGGGTGGCAGTCGCCGTGCATACGGATGTTCTGGTGCGGCGTGGCGGCGTAAACGTCTTCCACGCGCTTGAGCAGATCGCGGGCAACGGACTCGTAGGCGGGAAGCAGGCTTTTCGGAATGAAATTGCCTTCGAGCAGGGTGGCCAGCGAGGCATGGCCGAAGTTCTGCACGCCCAGCGCTTCGCGGTGTTCGAAAGGCTTGGTCGCGCCGACCGCATGAATGCGCCCCAGCAACTGGCCGAGTCGATAGAGCTGATCAAGATTGCCCGGCTCCGGCGCGCGGCCGCCACGACGGGGAAACAGGGTGAAGCGGAAACCGGCGTGTTCGTGCAGGGTTTCGCCGTTGTGGATCAGCGGCGCCACTACCGGGATCTCGACGTCGGCCAGTTCGAAGGTGAACTTGTGTTCTTCGAGGATGGCTGCGTTGGTCCAGCGCTGCGGACGGTAGAACTTGGCGATCAGCGGTTCGGAGTCTTCGATACCGACCTGATAGACGCGGTTTTCGTAGCTGTTGAGCGCCAGAATGCGCGCATCGCTGAGAAACCCGATGCTTTCAACGGCATCAAGAACGAGGTCGGGTGTGAGGGTTTCAAACGGGTGGGCCATGCTGACTCCTGCGCGCAGCAGGCTGCCGCGTCCGGCCCAGCATGGTAGCGCAGACTGTGGGGGTTGAGGGTTTTGCCTTGAGTGGTGGGCTGCCTGTAAGGGCCCCTTCGGGAGCAAGCCCGCTCCCACAGTGGATTTTCTGTGTACCTGCAATCTTCAATGCGGCACAGATCCAATGTGGGGCGGGCTTGCTCGCGAAAGCGATTTATCAGGCGCCGACTATTCCGCCATCCTCACGGGTAATCGCCATCACCGAAGAGCGCGGCTTGCCATTCGGCAGATGCTCGGGGAAGGTCGAGCCGCCGTTCTCACCCGGATGCTGAATCCCGACAAACAAGGTCTTCTGATCCGGCGAGAAGCTGATCCCGGTCACTTCACAACCAATCGGCCCGACCATGAACCGGCGAATCTCCCCGGTCTTTGGATCGGCGCAAAGCATCTGGTTGTTACCCATCTCGGCAAAATCCCCGGCATTGCTTGAATCGCCGTCAGTGAGAATCCACAGGCGACCGGCCTTGTCGAAACCCAGGCCATCGGGGCTGTTGAACATGTTCTGCGGGGTGATATTCGACGAACCAGCTTTCGGCGTGCCGGCATGCACGCCGGGGTTGCCGGCGACCACGAACAAGTCCCATGAGAAGGTCTTCGACGCATGATCGTCGCGGTCAGTGCGCCAGCGCAGAATTTGCCCGTAGACGTTCTTCGCGCGCGGGTTCGGCCCGCCCACCGGTTGGCCGTCCTCGCCACGTTTGGCGTTGTTGGTCAGGGTGCAATAAACCTGGCCGTCCTTCGGGCTGACCACGATCCACTCCGGGCGGTCCATGCGCGTGGCGCCCACCACACTGGCGGCGAGGCGCGCGTGGATCAGCACTTCGGCCTGATCGGCAAAGCCGCTGCTGGCGTCAATGCCGTTTTTGCCGTGGGTCAGTTCGATCCACTGGCCCTGGCCTTTCGGGTGATCGGGGTTGCTGTCGCCGTTATGGAACTTCGCCACGTACAGCGTGCCGTGATCAAGGATGTCGCGGTTGGCTTTGGCATTGCGGTGGTTGATGCGGTCGCGGCTGACGAATTTGTAGATGAACTCGCCACGCTCATCGTCGCCCATGTACACCACGGCGCGGCCATCGTCGGTTTCGGCCAGGGCGGCGTTTTCATGTTTGAAGCGGCCCAGCGCGGTGCGTTTGACCGGGGTCGATTGCGGATCGAACGGGTCGATCTCGACCACCCAGCCGTGACGGTTGAGTTCGTTGGGGTTCTTCGCCATGTCGAAGCGCGGGTCAAACGGGTGCCAGTTGATCTCGCGGCTGGCGGCCGAGACGCCGTAGCGTTTCTGCGCCGGGTCGAACTGCTGCTGGGCGTTGCTGCTGCCGAAGCAGTCGGTGAAGTTCTCTTCACAGGTCAGATAGGTGCCCCACGGGGTTTTGCCGTTGGCGCAGTTCTGGAAGGTGCCGAGGACTTTCTTGCCGTGTTTGTCGGCGCTGGTTTTCATCAAGTCATGGCCAGCGGCCGGGCCACCGATGCGCAGCGGCGAGTTGCCGTGGATGCGGCGGTTGTAGCGCGAGCCCTGGACGAACTGCCATTGACCGTTTCTGCGCTGCACTTCAATCACCGATACGCCTTCGCAGGCCAACGCCTTGCGCACGTCTTCGGCCGATTGCGGCATGCCGCCGTGCGGGTAGAGGTAGCGGTAGTTGGTGTATTCGTTGTTGATGGCCATCAACGCGCGGTTTCTGTCATCGGGGAATTCAAACAGGCTCATGCCGTCGTTGTTGTCACCGAACTGCACTTCCTGTGCGGCAGCGGTGCCATTGCCGCTTGGATCGAAGGCCGGGCCGTTCTTTTGCAGCGGCTGGCCCCAACTGATCAGCACCGAGGATTTGTAGCCCTTGGGCAGGCTGATGACGTCGGTGGTCGCCGCCGCAATGCTCTCGAAGCCGAGCAAACGGCTGTTGCCGGCGCTGACACCGGCAGCCAGTGCGCTGCGGGTCAGCAGGTTGCCACCGAGAAACATCGCCGCGCCGCACAGCGCGCCGGCGCTGATGAAACCGCGACGGCTGAGGCCGACGATTTTTTCCAGATCAGTGGATTGGTTTTCTTCTAATAGGCTCACATCAGGCTCCCTGCTAGGTTTTGGCAGCTACCTTAATGTTCGTCGATGACGCTTTCGTTGCAGGCCTTGATTAAAGCGGTGTGCCGAGCAGCACGTTGGACGGCGAAAACTGCACCTGAACCGGTTGTTCAACGGTCAGCCCGCGAGTGCGCAGATCCAGCGCTTCGGCCAGCGCGCAGAGGGTGTGGCCGTTGGCCAGGGAAATACGCACTTCGCTGGGGCCGTCTTCGGCGTCGAGAATCGCTTCGATGGTGCCTTTGAGAAGATTGTGTCCGCACGTTGCCGGTTGATCGCTGGCGAGCAATTCGAGCCAGCCGGCCTTGATCAGCGCCACCACGTCGGTGCCGGTTTGCAGTTCCAGATGCACGGTGCTGTCGTGGGTGATCTGCGAGTCGAGGCACAGACCTTCGGCCAGCTCCAGACGGATCAGATCATTACGGCCCTGGCTTTCGATCGCCACGACTTTGCCGTGCAACTGGTTGCGCGCGCTGGTGCGCAGCATCAAACGGCCGAGCAGATCGAGGTCACTGGCATCTTCAGCCGCTTCCAGTACTTGGGCCTGCAAGGCCTGCAGCTTTTGATAGAGGCGCAACACCCGTTCGCCTTCGCTGGACAGTCTGGCGCCACCGCCGCCCTTGCCGCCGACCGCACGTTCGACCAGCGGTTTCTGCGCCAGGTTGTTCAACTCATCGATAGCGTCCCACGCCGCTTTGTAGCTCAGCCCTGCGCTTTTCGCGGCGCGGGTGATCGAGCCCTGTTCGGCGATGTGTTGCAGCAGGGCAATGCGCTGCGGACGACGGACGATGTGCTGGGACAAAAGGGTGGGCAGGGACATGAATGGGCGCTTTTTTGCTGTGGCGGTGGACAGTGAAGTTGGTCGCTTGCGGCGCCGGAGTCAAGTCATACGCCGTCCCCCTGTGGGAGCGAGCCTGCTCGCGAAACGGAGTGTCAGTCAACATCAATGGTGAATGTGCTGACCTCTTCGCGAGCAGGCTCGCTCCCACAGGGTGTTGCAGTGTTCTTAAGTCAGGAGGCATCACCCGGTTTTGGAGTGCGTGCCAGGCAATACACGTCGACCCTTGCCGCGCCCGCATCCATCAGAATTCGTGCGAGAGCCTGGGCGGTCGCTCCAGTGGTCAGCACATCATCAACCAACGCCAAGTGCCGACCTTTTACGTCTGCGTCGGGCGACAGGTCGAAGGCACTGCGCAGATTTTTCTTACGCGCCTTGGCATCGAGTTCCTGCTGGGCGTTGGTGTCTTTGATTCGTTGCAATACGTTTTCCTCGCACGGCAGATCCAGTTGCCTGCTCAACCAGCGCGCGAGCATCGCCGCCTGATTGAAGCCGCGTTGACGCAGACGTCTGCTGGCGAGCGGCACCGGCAACAACGCATCCGGTCGCGGCAAGTCTTCGTCGAAGCGATGTAGCAGGTATTGTCCGAGAACGTCGGCGAGCAGGTGGCCAAACGGCCATTTCGCGTTGTGTTTAAAGCGTGTAATCAGGCTGTCCACCGGGAAGCCGTAGAGCCAAGGTGCGGCGACCTGTTCGAACGCTGGCGGCTCTAGCAGGCACTCACTACAAGTCAGTCCCGCTGCGGCAAGTGGCAGGGCGCAGGTCTGACAGTGTTCGCCAAGCCAGGGCAGTTCGGTTTCGCAGGGGACACAGATTGGCAGTTCTGCGTCTGCCGGCTCATCGCACAGCAAACAGGTCTGTACGTTTTTTAAACAGATGTAAACCTGCCATTCGTATCGTGGTTGACAGCGCATGACTCTTCCTTAAATATGCCGAACATCCGTGTGGCGCCTGTGGATATTCCGTTTCCCCGGCGCCAGCCAAGCATAACCAAGGAACTACCCATGAGCGCGAGCACCACCGCCACCCTGCGTCACGACTGGTCATTGGCCGAAGTCAAAGCACTCTTCGTACAGCCATTCAACGACTTGCTGTTCCAGGCGCAAACGGTGCATCGCGCACATTTCAACGCCAACCGCGTTCAGGTTTCCACACTGCTGTCGATCAAGACCGGCGCCTGCCCGGAAGACTGCAAGTACTGCCCGCAGTCCGGTCACTACAACACCGGCCTGGAAAAAGAAAAGCTGATGGAAGTGCAGAAAGTCCTCGAAGAGGCTGCCCGCGCCAAAGCCATCGGCTCGACGCGTTTCTGCATGGGGGCGGCGTGGAAGCATCCGTCGGCCAAAGACATGCCGTACGTGCTGAAGATGGTCGAAGGTGTGAAAGCCATGGGCCTGGAAACCTGCATGACCCTCGGTCGTCTCGATCAGGACCAGACCGAAGCGTTGGCCAAGGCCGGCCTCGATTACTACAACCACAACCTCGACACCTCGCCTGAGTTCTACGGCAGTATCATCACCACCCGCACTTACAGCGAGCGTCTGCAAACCCTGGCCTACGTACGTGAATCGGGGATGAAGATCTGCTCCGGCGGCATCCTGGGCATGGGCGAGTCGCTGGATGACCGCGCCAATCTGCTGATTCAACTGGCCAACCTGCCGGAGCATCCGGAGTCGGTGCCGATCAACATGCTGGTGAAAGTCGCTGGCACGCCGCTGGAAAACGCCGAAGACATCGACCCGTTCGACTTCATCCGCATGCTCGCCGTGGCGCGCATTCTGATGCCGCAATCCCATGTGCGCCTGTCCGCCGGCCGCGAAGCGATGAACGAGCAGATGCAGGCCCTGGCGTTCTTCGCCGGCGCCAACTCGATTTTCTACGGCGACAAGTTGCTGACCACCGCCAACCCGCAGGCGGACAAGGACATGCAGTTGTTCGCGCGTCTGGGCATCCAGCCGGAAGCGCGTGAGGAGCATGCCGACGAGGTTCACCAGGCGGCCATTGAGCAGGCGCTGGTGGAACAGAAGAGCAGCGAGCAGTTCTACAACGCTGCCGTCTAAAACCTCTGAAGGAATGCAAAACCCCTGTGGGAGCGGGCTTGCTCGCGAAAGCGTCAGTCCAGTCAACATCACCGTTGAATGTCAGACCGCCTTCGCGAGCAAGCCCGCTCCCACAGGGAATCTGTGTCACTTGAAAGTCGAGGCCTGCATGTCTTTCGATCTCGCCGCACGCCTTGCTGCCCGCCGTGCCGAAAATCTCTACCGCCAGCGACCGCTGCTCCAATCCCCGCAAGGGCCCGAAGTGGTGGTCGACGGTCAGCCGTTGCTGGCGTTCTGCAATAACGATTACCTGGGCCTGGCCAATCATCCGCAAGTCATCGAAGCCTGGCGTGCCGGTGCCGAGCGCTGGGGCGTGGGCGGTGGTGCCTCGCATCTGGTGATCGGCCACAGCGGCCCGCATCACGCCTTGGAAGAAGCGCTGGCCGATCTTACCGGCCGGCCGCGTGCGCTGTTGTTCACCACCGGCTACATGGCCAACCTCGGCGCCGTCACGGCGCTGGTCGGGCAGGGCGATACGGTGCTGGAAGACCGGCTCAATCACGCCTCGTTGCTGGATGCAGGCTTGTTGTCCGGCGCGCGTTTCAATCGTTATCTGCACAACGACGCCGTCAGTCTGGCCAAACGTCTGGAGAAAGCCACCGGCAATACGCTGGTGGTCACCGACGGCGTGTTCAGCATGGACGGCGACCTCGCCGATCTGCCCGCGCTGGCCCGGGAAGCCAGAGCCAAAGGTGCGTGGCTGATGGTCGACGATGCGCACGGTTTCGGACCGCTGGGTGCAAATGGCGCGGGCATCGTCGAACATTTCGGGCTGAGTCAGGACGATGTGCCGGTGCTGGTCGGTACCCTCGGCAAAGCCTTCGGCACGGCCGGCGCGTTTGTCGCCGGCAGTGAAGAGCTGATCGAAAGCCTGATCCAGTTCGCTCGACCCTACATCTACACCACCAGCCAGCCGCCAGCGCTGGCCTGCGCAACGCTGAAAAGTCTTGAGTTGCTGCGCAGCGAACACTGGCGTCGCGAGCATTTGCAGACGTTGATCCGCCAGTTCCGCCACGGCGCCGAACAGATCGGCCTGGAGCTGATGGACAGCTTCACGCCGATCCAGCCGATCATGATCGGCGATGCCGGTCGCGCGGTGCGTCTGTCGCAAATGTTGCGTGAGCGTGGGCTGATGGTCACCGCGATCCGTCCGCCGACCGTGCCCGCCGGCAGCGCCCGCCTGCGCGTAACCCTGACCGCCGCCCACAGCGAAGCGCAGGTGCAGCTATTGTTAGAGGGACTGGCCGATTGCTTTGCGCAACTGTCGTCGGAGCCTAGCCATGCGTGATCGCCTGATTCTGCTGCCCGGTTGGGGCCTCGGTGTTTCGCCGATGGAACCCTTGGCCGCTGCATTGCAAGGACTTGATGAGCATCTGCATGTCGAGATCGAGCCATTGCCGGAACTCGATTCCAGCGATCTGCAAGACTGGCTCGATGAGCTCGACGAGCGCATTGCTCAAGACGTGTGGCTGGGCGGCTGGTCGCTGGGCGGCATGCTCGCCTCGGAACTGGCGGCGCGCCGGGGGGAGCGCTGCTGCGGTTTGCTGACGCTGGCGAGTAATCCTTCTTTCGTAGCCCATGAGCAGTGGCCGAGCGCGATGCCCGGCGAGACTTTCGATGCGTTTCTTGCCGGTTGCCATGCCGATCCGCGACTGACCCTCAAGCGATTTTCTTTGCTGTGTGCCCAAGGCGCGCAAGACCCGCGCGGATTGTCACGGCTGTTGCTTGGCGCTGCTCCCAGTGCTGCGCCGGCAACGTTGATGGCCGGGCTGGAATTGCTCGCGCAACTGGACACGCGCGAAGCCTTGCAGGCGTTTCGCGGCCCGCAGTTGCATCTGTTCGCCGGCCAGGATGGATTGGTGCCCGCCGAGGCGGCCGGCGAATTGTTTGCCCTCTTGCCGGATATCGAAATTGGTCTGATCGAACAGGCCAGTCATGCGTTTCTGCAGGAAGATCCCCACGGACTGGCGGGTGCGATCCAGGCTTTTTTACATGAGTGCGGTGATGACTGATTTGTCTCTAGTGCTGCCTGGCGGCTTGCCTGACAAGCGTCAGGTCGCGGCGTCTTTTTCTCGCGCGGCGGCCAGCTACGACAGTGTCGCCGAGTTGCAACGTGATGTCGGTACACAGTTGCTGCAGCGCATGCCGACGGATTTTGTGCCGTCGCGCTGGCTGGATCTGGGGTGTGGCACCGGCTATTTCACCCGCGCGTTGGCTTCGCAATTTGCCCAGGGGCAGGGGCTGGCGCTGGATATCGCCGAGGGCATGCTCGATCACGCGCGTCCGTTGGGCGGCGCCGAACACTTCATCGCCGGTGATGCGGAGCGTCTGCCGCTGCAGGATTCGACCTGCGATCTGATCTTCTCCAGCCTCGCGGTGCAGTGGTGTGCGAATTTTGATGCGGTGCTCAGTGAAGCCTTTCGCGTGCTGAAACCAGGTGGAGTTTTCGCGTTTGCTAGTCTTTGTGTCGGGACGTTGTACGAGTTGCGTGATAGCTGGCGCCAGGTCGATGGCCTGGTGCACGTCAACCGCTTCCGCGAGTTCGGCCGATATGAGCAGTTGTGCGCGGCCAGTGGTTTGCGCGCCGTGAAGCTTGAGAGGCAGGCGCATGTGCTGCATTACCCGGATGTGCGCAGTCTGACCCATGAATTGAAGGCGTTGGGTGCGCACAATCTGAACCCCGGGCGGCCGGGTGGGTTGACCGGACGGGCGCGGATTCTGGGGCTGGTCGAGGCTTATGAGCAATTCCGTCAGGCACAGGGACTGCCGGCGACTTATCAAGTGGTTTACGCCGTGTTGGAGAAACCCGTATGAGCGCAGCCTATTTCATCACTGGAACGGACACCGACGTCGGCAAGACCACCGTTGCCGCAGGACTGCTGTACGCAGCGTGTTCGGCGGGGCTGAGCACGGCGGCGGGTAAACCGGTCGCTTCCGGGTGCGAGGTGACGGCCAAGGGTTTGCGCAATGCCGATGCGCTGGCGCTGCTGGCCGAGTGTTCGTTGCCGCTGAGTTATCAACAGGTCAATCCGCTGGCTTTCGAACCGGCGATTGCCCCGCATCTGGCGGCTCGCGAGGCCGGTGTCGCGCTGACGGTGCAATCGTTGCTGGCGCCGATGCGCGAAATTTTGGCGATGAATGCCGATTTCACTTTGATCGAAGGCGCGGGGGGCTGGCGGGTGCCGTTGGCGGATCAGGACAATCTGTCGGATTTGGCTATCGCGCTGAAGCTACCGGTGATTCTGGTGGTGGGGGTGCGATTGGGGTGCATCAGTCATGCGTTGCTGACGGCTGAGGCGATTGCGCGCGATGGCCTGCAATTGGCGGGTTGGGTGGCCAATATCATCGATCCGAAGACTTCGCGGCTGGAGGAAAATCTGGCAACACTGGCCGAACGTATTCCCGCACCGTGCCTGGGGCGAGTGCCGAAACTGAAGGCTTTGAGTGCTGAGGCGGTGGCAGAGCATTTGCAACTGGATTTGCTCGACTAAGGTTTTGCCTATGAGCAGGCACTGTGCCATTAGTGTTTTTGACGGGTGTTTTTCTGGCGCCTCTGCTTCAATGGCAGTCATTGATCCTTCCCAAGGATGAGAACCGTTATGGAAATCTCCGGTAACACAGCTTTTTACGCAGGTCTGAGCTCGATTCAGAGCGGGCAGAACCGCATCGATCAGGCTGCCAGCCAAATCGCCAACAATACTATCGAACGTTCGGTGACCAGCCAGTCGTCTGAAGTGCAGATTGATCGTCTGCGTGGTGTTGATCGTGCCCAGCAATCAGATCTGGCCAGCAATATGGTCGAGATGTCTCAGGGCAAGATCCAGGCGGAGCTGGGCGTGAAGGTCGCCAAGGCTTCCGATGAAGTGCTCGGTACGATCATCGATACGTTCGCCTGACTTTTCTGTCGTCTGCACGCTGAACGCCGCTACCTGTCGCGGCGTTTTTCGTTGTAAGTCCTTCTCCCTCAACTAATCTTTTTTCAGCGCCCGTGGCTCGTTCGAGCACATGGCGGTTTGCTGTGTCCGGCGTTTGAAAGATGCGATGACGAACGGCAAAAGATCGACGCTTGACAAGATTTCGGCGTAAACGTATGTTTCAAACAACTGTTTGACCGTCACAACAAATCAACACGGTCGTTCATTCCCGGTTACATCAGCAGAGGTTTATCGCTATGCCTGACTACAAGGCCCCCTTGCGTGATATTCGCTTCGTTCGTGACGAACTGCTCGGCTACGAAGCGCACTATCAGAGCCTTCCGGCTTGCGCAGACGCGACTCCGGACATGGTTGACGCCATTCTCGAAGAAGGCGCCAAGTTTTGTGAGCAGGTACTGGCGCCGCTGAACCGCGTGGGCGACATCGAAGGTTGTACCTGGAGCGAGTCCGGTGTGAAAACCCCGACGGGCTTCAAAGAGGCTTACAAGCAATTCGTCGAAGGCGGCTGGCCAAGCCTGGCCCATGACGTCGAGCACGGCGGTCAGGGCCTGCCTGAGTCGCTGGGTCTGGCGGTCAGTGAAATGGTTGGCGAAGCCAACTGGTCGTGGGGCATGTACCCGGGCCTGTCGCACGGCGCGATGAACACCATCTCCGAGCACGGCACCCCTGAACAGCAAGACGCCTACCTGACCAAACTGGTTTCCGGCGAATGGACCGGCACCATGTGCCTGACCGAACCGCACTGCGGCACCGACCTGGGCATGCTGCGCACCAAGGCCGAACCTCAGGCCGACGGTTCCTACAAAGTCTCCGGCACCAAGATCTTCATCTCGGCCGGTGAACACGACATGGCCGACAACATCGTCCACATCGTACTGGCCCGCCTGCCTGACGCACCGGCTGGCACCAAAGGCATCTCGCTGTTCATCGTTCCAAAGTTCATGCCGAATGCTGACGGCACCGTTGGTGCACGCAACGCTGTGACCTGCGGCTCGCTGGAACACAAGATGGGCATCCACGGCAACGCGACTTGCGTGATGAACTTTGACGGCGCGACCGGTTTCCTGATCGGCCCGGCGAACAAAGGTCTGAACTGCATGTTCACCTTTATGAACACCGCACGTCTGGGTACCGCGCTGCAAGGTCTGGCCCACGCCGAAATCGGTTTCCAGGGCGGCCTGAAATACGCTCGCGATCGCCTGCAAATGCGCTCCCTGACTGGCCCGAAAGCGCCGGACAAAGCCGCTGACCCGATCATCGTGCATCCTGATGTACGCCGCATGTTGTTGACCATGAAGGCGTTCGCCGAAGGCAACCGTGCGATGGTGTACTTCACCGCCAAACAGGTCGACATCGTCAAATACGGCGTCGATGAAGAAGAGAAGAAGAAAGCCGACGCACTGCTGGCCTTCATGACGCCGATCGCCAAGGCGTTCATGACCGAAGTCGGTTTCGAAGCCGCCAACCACGGCGTGCAGATCTACGGCGGCCACGGCTTCATCGCCGAGTGGGGCATGGAGCAGAACGTTCGCGACAGCCGCATTTCGATGCTGTACGAAGGCACCACCGGTATCCAGGCGCTCGACCTGCTGGGCCGTAAAGTGCTGATGACGCAAGGCGAGGCTCTGAAAGGCTTCACCAAGATCGTCCACAAGTTCTGCCAGACCAACGAAGGCAACGAAGCCGTCCAGGAATTCGTTACTCCGCTGGCTGCACTGAACAAGGAATGGGGCGAGCTGACCATGAAGGTCGGTATGGCTGCCATGAAAGATCGCGAAGAAGTCGGCGCGGCCTCCGTGGACTACCTGATGTACTCCGGTTATGCCTGCCTGGCCTACTTCTGGGCTGACATGGCGCGTCTGGCAGCCGAGAAGCTGGCAGAAGGCACCGGCGACGCAGCGTTCTACACCGCCAAGCTGCAAACCGCGCGCTTCTACTTCCAGCGCATCCTGCCGCGTACCCGTACGCACGTGGCCACCATGTTGTCGGGTGCCAACAACCTGATGGACATGAAAGAAGAAGACTTCGCGCTGGGCTACTAAGTCATAGGGCGGTTTTCACAGCCGCTGTTCCCCTTGGGGGCAGCGGCTTTTTCATGCCTGATGAAAAATTGTTTAACCGGTGAAAATTTCCCACTAAAACGCTAAGAAAAGCGGTTTACCTGCCGTTAAAGAGGCTTCGATGTGACGCGCGTCACACCGCATGTGCTTAACTGTTCAAAATGCAGGCACAATGCCATCTTTTGCCGGGTCGGAGTTTTACCCCTTGCCGCGTTCTTCCGCTGTATGTTTCAGCCATTTCCTACCTTCACTGCTGTTGTTGCTCGCGGGGTTGGCGGCTGCGTACGTCAAAGACCTCAACGTGTTCTTCACGTCCCTGTTCAACGTGTTGCCAACGTTGGTGCTGCTGTTGGGCGGCGCTTATTGCGCGGTTTACCGACGTCAGCGTGAACTGTTTCTGATGCTCACGGTGTACATCGCCTACTTTTTGCTCGACACCCAGACCGACTATTACCGTGACAACGGCAAGGTGCGCGAAGATGCTGCGGTGGTGTTTCATCTGGTCTGCCTGTTGCTACCGTTATTGTTCGGCCTGTTCGCCGCGTGGCAGGAGCGCACCCACCTGTTTCAGGACATGGTCGCGCGGTTTGCCGTGCTGCTGGCGTTCGGCAGCGTGGCGCTCGGGCTTGAGCAAAGTTACCCGCAGGCTCTGCTGATGTGGCTCTCGGAGATCCGTTGGCCTGCGCTCCACGGCGCGTGGATGAGCCTGATCCAGTTGTCTTATCCGGTATTCATCTCGGCGTTTCTGTTGTTGGCCTGGCAATACTGGCGCAACCCGCGCCCGCTACACGCCGCGCAACTGGTCGGGTTGCTCGGGGTGTTCTGGATGCTGCCGAAAACTTTCATCCTGCCGTTCACCCTGAACATCATGTGCAGCCAGGTGATGTTGATGATTGCCGCCGCCGTTGCACACGAGGCGTATCAAATGGCCTTCCGCGACGAGCTCACCGGTCTGCCGGGACGTCGTGCACTCAATGAACGCATGCAACGCCTGGGCCGCAACTACGTACTGGCGATGAGCGACGTCGACCACTTCAAGAAATTCAACGACACCCACGGCCATGATGTTGGTGACCAAGTGCTGCGATTAGTCGCCAGCAAACTCTCGAAAATCAGCGGTGGCGGTAGGGCGTATCGCTATGGCGGTGAGGAATTTGCCCTGGTGTTCGCAGGCAAAACCCTTGAGGAATGCATGCCGCACCTGGAAGTAATCCGCGAGTCGATTGCGTCCTACAGCATTCAGTTGCGCAATCAGGAAAACCGCCCTCAGGACGACCAGCAAGGTCGCCAGCGTCGCGCGGGCTCTGGTGCCTCCAGTGTGTCGGTGACGGTGAGTATCGGTGTCGCTGAGCGGGTCGAGCAGCGCAACCCCGAACAAGTCCTCAAGTCCGCCGACGAGGCGCTCTACAGCGCCAAGGGCGCGGGGCGTAACTGTGTGGTGGCGTTCGGACAAAATCGCCGTGGCGCTGTGCGCATGGACACCGCCGCAGGTTGAGTGATGACGGCGCATTCAGCGTCTGGACAGTGATTGTGGGGCGTGGTGGCCAGCAGTAGGTTGGGGAAATCTGCTGACGGAGAAGCCACCATGCCCGACTACAAAGCTCCCCTGCGCGACATGCGCTTTCTGATCGACCACGTCTTCGACTTTCACAGCAACTACGCCGCCCTCGGCGCCCACGATGCCAGCCCTGACATGATCAACGCGATCCTCGAAGAAGGCGCGAAGTTCTGTGAGAACGTTCTGGCACCGCTCAATCGCAGCGGCGACGAAGAGGGCTGCCATTTCGACAACGGTGTGGTGACAACGCCTACAGGCTTCAAGCAAGCCTTCGCACAATACGTCGAGGGCGGCTGGCATGGTCTGGCGGCGGATCCGGCCTATGGCGGCCAGGGCCTGCCGAGTTCGTTGGGGCTGGTGATCAGCGAAATGGTCGGCTCCAGCAACACCTCCTGGGGCATGTACCCGGGCCTGACCCACGGCGCAATGTCGGCGATTCACGCCCATGGCACCGAAGATCAGAAACAGACTTATCTGAGCAAACTCACCGCCGGCCAGTGGACCGGCACCATGTGCCTGACCGAAGCCCATTGCGGTACCGATCTGGGCATCATCAAGACCCGTGCCGTGCCGCAGGCCGACGGCAGTTATGCGGTCACCGGCAGCAAGATTTTCATCTCCGCCGGCGAGCACGACATGAGCGACAACATCATTCATCTGGTGTTGGCCAAACTGCCGGACGCGCCTGCCGGAACCAAGGGCATTTCGCTGTTTATCGTGCCTAAGTTCCTCCCCGATGCAGGCGCAGAGGCGGGTGAGCGCAACGGCGTTTCCTGCGGTTCGATCGAACACAAAATGGGCATCAAGGCGTCAGCCACGTGCGTGCTGAACTTCGACGCTGCCAAAGGCTTTCTGATTGGTGAGCCGAACAAGGGCCTGAACTGCATGTTCACCATGATGAACCATGCTCGGCTCGGCACCGGCATGCAGGGTTTATGTCTGGGCGAGGCAAGCTTCCAAGGCGCGATCAAATACGCCAACGACCGCTTGCAGATGCGCTCGCTGACCGGCGCCAAAGCCCCGGACAAACCCGCCGACCCGATCATCGTTCACCCCGACGTACGGCGCATGCTGCTGACCATGAAAGCCTTCAACGAAGGCAATCGCGCGCTGACTTACTTCACCGCGCAACTGCTTGATGCTGCGCACCTGAGCAGCGAAGCCGAAGCGCGTCAGGAGGCCGAAGATCTGTTGGCGTTCCTCACGCCGATCTGCAAGGCCTTCATGACCGACACCGGGCTGGAAGTGACCAACCACGGCATGCAGGTGTTCGGTGGCCATGGGTTCATTCGTGAGTGGGGCATGGAGCAGTTGGTGCGTGACTGCCGGATTGCGCCGATCTATGAGGGTACCAACGGCATTCAGGCGCTGGATTTGCTTGGGCGCAAAGTGCTCGGCAGTCAGGGCAAGTTGCTGCGTGGCTTTACCAAAATCGTCCACAAGTTCTGCGCGGCGAATGCCGGGCATGCGCAACTGGGCAGTTTTGTTGCGCAGCTCAACGAGCTCAACCAGCAGTGGGGCGACCTGACCATGAAGGTCGGCATGGCGGCGATGAAGAATCCCGACGAAGTCGGTGCTGCGTCGGTGGATTACTTGATGTACAGCGGCTACATCATCCTCGGCTATCTGTGGTTGCGCATGGCGCTGGTGGCGCAGGGGCAACTGGATGCGGGCGAGGGTGATGGGGATTTCTGTCGGGGCAAACTGGCGACGTGCGAGTTTTACTTCAAGCGGTTGTTGCCGCGGACGGCGGCGCATCGTGCGGCGATCGAGGCGGGCAGTGATTGTTTGATGAAGCTGCCGGCGGAGATGTTTGCGCTTTAAGGTAGATCAAAAGATCGTCCGATCGCGGCCCGAGCCTTCGGCAGCGCCTACACGGGATCGCGTTTACCTGTAGGTGTTGACGAAGGCTGCGATCTTTTTCTGGTGACCAAAAATAACAAATCGGTCACCGGTTGACCCTATGTGTCGCAAAAGTTGTTGGGGTACACTCGGCCCCAATGAAAACACCCTTCCACGAATACCTGTTTAGATCTTGCGAGGTTTGCCATGGCTGACTACAAAGCGCCGCTGCGCGATATGCGCTTCGTCCTCAATGAAGTGTTCGAAGTCGCCAAACTCTGGGCCGAACTGCCGGCACTGGCCGAGACCGTCGACGCCGAGACCGTTGAAGCGATTCTCGAAGAGGCTGGCAAGGTCACCAGCAAAAGCATTGCCCCGCTAAGCCGTGCTGCTGACGAAGAAGGTTGCCATTGGGCGGATGGAGCCGTCACCACGCCGGCCGGTTTCCCACAGGCTTATCAGACTTATGCCGAAGGTGGGTGGGTCGGCGTGGGCGGTGATCCGCAATACGGCGGCATGGGTATGCCCAAAGCCGTGTCGGCCCAGGTCGAAGAAATGGTCAACTCCGCCAGCCTGTCCTTCGGTCTGTACCCGATGCTGACCGCCGGCGCCTGCCTGTCGATCAATGCCCACGCCAGCGAAGAGCTGAAGGCCGCGTACCTGCCGAACATGTACGCCGGCGTCTGGGCCGGTTCCATGTGCCTGACCGAGCCGCACGCCGGCACGGATCTGGGCATCATCCGCACCAAGGCCGACCCTCAGGCCGACGGTTCGTACAAGGTCAGCGGCACCAAGATCTTTATCACCGGTGGCGAGCACGATCTCACCGAAAACATCATCCACCTGGTACTGGCCAAACTGCCGGACGCACCGGCAGGCCCGAAAGGCATTTCGCTGTTCCTGGTGCCGAAGTTCATGGTCAACGCCGACGGCAGTCTGGGCGCGCGCAACCCGGCCAACTGCGGTTCGATCGAACACAAGATGGGTATCCAGGCCTCCGCTACCTGCGTGATGAACTTCGACGAAGCCGTGGGTTATCTGGTCGGCGAGCCAAACAAAGGCCTGGCCGCGATGTTCACCATGATGAACTACGAGCGTCTGGGCGTTGGTATTCAAGGTCTGGCTACCGGCGAGCGCTCGTATCAGAATGCTGTCGAGTATGCCCGTGACCGTCTGCAAAGCCGTTCGCCGACCGGCGCGCAAAACAAGGATAAAGTCGCCGACCCGATCATCGTCCACCCGGACGTGCGTCGCATGTTGCTGACCATGAAAGCCTCGAACGAAGGTGGCCGTGCCTTCTCCACTTACGTGGCGATGCAACTCGACACTGCCAAGTTCAGCGAAGACGCGACCACCCGAAAGCGTGCTGAAGATCTGGTGGCATTGTTGACGCCGGTGGCCAAGGCATTCCTCACCGACCTCGGTCTGGAAACTACCGTTCACGGCCAGCAGATTTTCGGCGGCCACGGCTACATTCGCGAATGGGGTCAGGAGCAATTGGTGCGTGACGTGCGCATCACCCAGATCTACGAAGGCACCAACGGCATTCAGGCGCTGGATCTGGTGGGACGCAAGATCGTCGGCAGCGGTGGCGCGTTCTACAAATTGTTCGCCGACGAGATCCGTCACTTCACCGCCACCGCCAGTGCGGATCTGGGCGAATTCACCAAACCGCTGAACGACGCCGTTGACACCCTCGACGAACTGACCTCGTGGCTGCTGGATCGGGCGAAAAACAATCCGAATGAAATCGGCGCGGCCTCGGTCGAATATTTGCAAGCGTTTGGTTACACCGCCTATGCCTACATGTGGGCACTGATGGCCAAAGCCGCGCTGGGCAAGGAATCGCAGGAAGATTTCTACGCCAGCAAGCTCGGCACTGCGCGCTTCTACTTCGCCCGCCTGCTGCCGCGTATTCACTCGTTGAGCGCGTCGGTGAAGGCTGGCAGCGAATCGCTGTTCCTGCTAGAGGCGGCGCAATTCTGATGATGTAACGTCATGTAAGCATTCGCTTACATGACGTGCTGCTGTTCTCCCATATGCGTAGATTGGATCCACGGCTAATCTATATTTCATGGACGTCGCGCAGGAAGCGCAAAGCAACAACACGGACACGTAGGATTCTGCCAGGGTGGCGGAGTGAAAAGGATGTCAGGGAAACAGTCTGCAAAGCCCCGCTTCGGCGGGGTTTTCTTTTGCCTGCAGAAAAGTGCTCAAGCCAGAGGATCCAATGGTTGAGTGGTTTTCAACGGTTTGTCCTCGCGCTCAATCACTTCTTCCAGCAATGTCCGCAGCAAGGCCAGCGAAGCCTGTTGACGTTGCACATCGCGGCACACCAGCCCCACTTTCAGCGGCACCCGTGGTTCGCTCAGCGGTTTCCAAAGCAGATCGTCCTCGTCGTACTCCTTTTGCGAACGCCCCGGCAGCACCGTCGCCAGTTTGGTGTGCGGCAGGCTGTCGAGAATCCCCAGCATGTTGTTCAGTTCGGCCTGCACCTGTGGGCGACGTCCGAGGCTGGTCAGTTGCGCCTGCCAGATCTGACGGATCTGAAATTCTTCTCCCAATAGCAACATCGGCAATTCGGCGGCCTGACGAATCGAGACTTTCTTGAACTCACGCAGCGGATGATCCGCCGGGATGACCAGCGTCAGCTCATCTTCGTAGAGCATCACGCCGTGCAGCCCGGGCTGGCGTGGCGGCAAGTAACTGATGCCGATGTCCAAAGAGCCATTGAGCAAGCGCCGCTCGATCTCCAGCCCCGTCAATTCATAGATCTGCACAACCAGATGCGGCTGGGCCTTGCGCACCCGCTCAAGCATTTGCGGTACGAGGCTGGTGTGCACCGTTTGCAGTACACCGATTGCCAACGTGCGCAGTGCCTGGCCCTTGAAGTTGCCCAACGCCTCCCGCGCCCGCTGCAACCCATCGAGCAATGGCAGCGCGTGGTTGTACAGCGTGTGGGCGGCGAGGGTCGGCAGCAGGCGTTTGCTGCTGCGTTCGAACAGGGTGACATCGAGGTTTTGTTCGAGCTGGCGAATCTGTTGGGAGAGAGCCGGTTGCGAGATCGACAGGCGTTCAGCCGCCCGTCCGACATGACCTTCTTCGTAGACCGCGACGAAATAACGCAGTTGTTTGAAATCCATAAGTAATGCTTATCGAAAATGCTGGGAAATCGAAATGGCCCGGAGCCGTCAGTGCGCCTAGTCTAACCGCAATCACAAGGCTTACAGGGCCAGAGAGCGCGATGAATAGCGTTTGCTTCGACAGTGTTTGCATAGGCAGTTCAAAAAACCTCAAACGAGGTTTTTTCCAATGAATCTGTTCAGTTTGCGCCGCCCGGCGCCGAGTCTGGATGACCTCGCTTTCGAGGCCGCTCAACCTTCGGCTGGTGACCGTCTGAACGCCGAGCGGCTGATGCCCAGCGTCGAGCGGCCGCAACAGGTCTTCGTGCGTGGCCAGGGTTCCTGGTTGTGGGACAGCAACGACCGCGCTTATCTGGACTTCTCCCAGGCCGGCGGCGCCAACAGCCTCGGCCACAGCCCTTCAGCGCTGGTCAAAGCCATCGCCAGTCAAGCCCAGGCGCTGATCAATCCCGGTTTCAATCTGCACAATCGCGGCATGCTCAGCCTCGCCCAACGCCTGTGCGCCAGCACTTCCAGCGATCAGGCCTATCTGCTCAACAGCGGCAGCGAAGCCTGTGAAGCGGCGATCAAACTGGCGCGCAAGTGGGGGCAACTGCACCGTGGCGGCGCCTCGCGGATCATCGTTGCGAAACAGGGGTGCCACGGCCGTAGTCTGGCGACGATCTCGGCGTCGGACAGTTCCAATTTGTCCAACCGATTCGCGCCGTTGTTGCCCGGTTTCGATCTGGTGCCGTTCAACGATTTGCCGGCACTGCATGCGGCGGTGGATGCGCAAACCGTCGCGATCATGCTTGAACCGATTCAGAGCGACGCCGGCATCATTCCAGCCTCCGAGCACTATCTCAAAGGCGTCGAGCGTCTGTGTCGTGATCTGGGCATCCTGCTGATCCTTGACGAAGTGCAGACCGGCATCGGCCGCTGCGGCACCTTGCTCGCGGAAGAGTCCTATGGCGTGCGCGCCGATATTGTCGTACTCGGCAAAGGTCTCGGCGGTGGCGTGCCACTGGCGGCATTGCTGGCGCGGGGCAAGGCATGCTGTTTTGACGCGGGTGAGTTGGGCGGTACGCATCACGGCAATGCGCTGATGACAGCGGCCGGCCTGGTGGTGCTCGACAGCGTGCAGGACCGGACATTTCTCGAGCAGGCCAGAGAGAACGGCCAGCACTTGCGCGAAGGTCTGGCGCGATTAGCCCACCGCTACGGCCATGGTGAATTGCGCGGTCAAGGCCTGTTCTGCGGGCTGAGCCTGTCGGACGATTCTGCCGATGCCGTCATCCATGCCGCACTGCACGAAGGCCTGCTGCTCAATGCCCCGCAAGCCAACTGCCTGCGTTTCACCCCGGCACTCACGGTCAGCAAAGCCAACATCGACGAAATGCTCCTGCGTCTGGCTCGCGCCTTCTCCCGTGTGCGCACTGCACAGTTGCAATGCCGCAAAGGGATTGCCGTTTGAGCTGAAGTTTCCCACCGTATTTGAAGAACCGTCTCGCGGTATAACGCACGCCCCACGCCTGATTCTTTTGGCGTGGGGCGTTTTTTTTGCGCTGGATAGTGGCGAACAAATGGCGAAAGCACTGAACCCTGACGAACGGCAAATGTCGATTAGCTTGTATGGCTCAAGTGAGCCAACCCCCAATCAGGAGCTGACCCATGGACTTCATTCGAATCATCATTGCCATTCTGTTGCCGCCACTGGGTGTGTTTCTGCAAGTCGGGTTTGGCGGGGCGTTCTGGTTGAACATTCTGCTGACGCTGTGCGGGTACATTCCGGGGATCGTGCATGCGGTGTACATCATCGCCAAGCGCTGAGTTCTGCGGCGCCAGATAGATTGCCTTCGCGAGCAGGCTCGCTCCCACACTGGATCTGTGTCGTTCACAAATCCCCCGTGGGAGCGAGCCTGCTCGCGAACGGGACACCGCTAATTCTGCGTGAAGGTTAGCCCCATCACCCGTCGATAGAACATCCACTCCTGTTCCAGCGCGTGCGCCTGATTCACCGCGCGGCGGAAGCCGTGGCGTTCATCGGCATAGTAATGCGCCTCGACCGGGATGTTGTTCTGCTCCAGCGCCGTAACCATGTCCCGCGTCTGTTGCGGCACAACAACAGCATCCAGCTCACCCTGAAAGAAAATCACCGGCACGCGGATATTGCTCGCATGCAGTAACGGCGTGCGGGCGGCGTAGCGTTCGGCGTCTTGCTCGGGATCGCCGATCAGCCAGTCCAGATAGTCGCCTTCGAACTTGTGTGTCGCCCGGGTAAGGGCCAGCGGATCGCTGACGCCATAAAGGCTGGCGCCGGCACGAAATACTTGATGAAACGCCAAGGCACACAACGTCGTGTAACCGCCTGCGCTGCCGCCCCGAATGAACGCGTTATCACCGTCGATCATTTCGCGTTCGGCCAGATACGCCACTACTGCGCAGGCGTCCTCGACATCCACCTCACCCCAGCTCAGATGCAACGCCTGCCGGTACTCCCGGCCATAACCGCTGCTGCCGCGATAATTGAGGTCAGCGACGGCGAAGCCGCGTTGCGTCCAGTACTGGATGCGCGGGTCGAGCATCGGGTAACAGGCCGACGTCGGGCCGCCGTGGATGAACACCACCAGCGGCGGTTTCGCCTCACCGCTCATGGCCGGATAAAAGAATCCGTGAGCCTCGCCCGAACCGCTTGGGTAGCGCAGGGTCTGCGGGCGGCTGATGCGTTCAGCGGGCAACGGTGCAACACCGCCAGCCAGCACTTTCACTTCACGGGACCCCCGATCGATGGCAATCACCGCCGAAGGACGGATCGGCGAGGCGGCGATGCAATAGATGAATTGCTCATCCAGCGCGAGATGTCGGAAGCGGCTGTAGTCGCCGGCGAAGTCTTTGCCGTTCAGCGCGAGGCGGCCGAAACCGCCCTCGCTCCAACTGGCCAGATAAGATTCGCCAACGGGCAACCAGGTGCAACCGCCCAACTGCCACGGCGCAGGTGCATGGTCGGCCTCAGCGCTGGGCAAAGGCTGCAGGCCCTCGGCGGTTTCAGCCCACGGCTGCCAGAATCCGCCGCGATCGGTCAGGCAATACAAACGACCTTCAGCATCGAAACGCGGCTGTTGAATGGATTCCTCAAGCTGTTCGCCCGCTACGCAACGGGGCGTCGAAAAATCACCGTCGGCCACCATCAAGCGGGTCGACGTCCACGGCTGATGCGGGCGACTCCACTCGATCCACGCCAGCCGCTCGCCATCCGGACTTACCGTCGGCGCAGCGTAAAAGTCCGCGCCTTCGGCCAGCAGATGACGTTTGCCATCCGCCAGATCAATCGCCACCAGCCGATGCGTGTCGTGCTGCTCTTCAACCGCCAACACCTGCCCATCGGCAAAATGCAGATCGCCATAACGACATTCGCCCGATGTCAGTGCCTCAGGTTCGCCATCCAGCGCCTGCCGATACAACTGCTGATCCGCCTCGCCGACGAAAACCACTCCGTCAGGCGTCAGGCAAAACGCGCCGCCGCCATATTCGTACACCCGGCTACGCACGCTGAAACCGGCCGGCGTCAGACATTTCGCCGTGCCGTCGCGCCAATGCCAGATCCGGCACGCGGCATCTTCCGGGCGGTATTCATTCCAGAACAAACCGTTGGCGCCGAGTTGTAGTTCGGCGAAGTCCATCCCGGCGGCGACGGCTTGAGCGGCGCTGAAAGGCTCAGCCTTTAGCGATGAGGCGTGAGTTTCGTTCATTACGGAAGGCCAGTTGTTCGATGGTTTGAGTAGCGTGTTCGGCTTCCTCGCGGGCCTTGAGAATCACGCCGTGCTGTTCGGATTTGCTGCACACCGGGTCGGCGTTACTCGCATCGCCGGTGAGCATGAACGCCTGGCAGCGGCAGCCACCGAAGTCCTTTTCTTTCTCGTCGCAGGAGCGGCACGGCTCGGGCATCCAGTCGTAACCGCGAAAGCGGTTGAAGCCGAACGAGTCGTACCAGATGTGCTGCATGCTGTGGTCACGCACGTTGGGAAATTGCACCGGCAGCTGTCGGGCGCCATGGCAGGGCAGGGCAGTGCCGTCCGGGGTGACTGTCAAAAAGATGCTGCCCCAGCCGTTCATGCAGGCTTTCGGGCGTTCTTCGTAGTAGTCCGGGGTGACGAATATCAGCTTGCACGGATGCCCTTCGGCCTCCAGCTTGGCGCGGTATTCGTTGGTGATGCGTTCGGCGCGCACCAGTTGCTCCTTGGTCGGCAGCAGGCCAACACGATTGAGCTGTGCCCAGCCGTAGAACTGGCAGGTGGCGAGTTCGACGAAGTCCGCTTCGAGCGCGATGCACAGCTCGATGATGCGGTCGATCTTGTCGATGTTGTGCCGATGGGTAACGAAGTTCAGCACCATCGGGTAGCCGTGGGCTTTCACCGCACGGGCCATTTCCAGCTTCTGCGCGAAAGCCTTTTTCGAGCCGGCGAGCAGGTTGTTCACCTGCTCGTCGCTGGCCTGGAAGCTGATCTGAATGTGATCGAGCCCGGCCTTCTTGAAATCGCTGATTTTCTGTTCGGTGAGGCCGATGCCGGAGGTGATCAGGTTGGTGTAGAAGCCCAGTTTTCGCGCTTCAGCAATCAACTCGGCCAGATCCTGGCGCACCAGTGGCTCACCCCCGGAGAAACCCAGTTGCGCCGCGCCCATCTCCCGCGCTTCACGAAAGACCTTGATCCACTGTTCGGTGCTCAGCTCTTTGCCCTGCTCGGCGAAATCCAGCGGATTGGAGCAGTACGGGCATTGCAGCGGGCAGCGGTAGGTGAGCTCGGCGAGCAGCCACAGCGGCAGGCCGATTTCCGGTTGTGGCGGCACTTGCACTGAAGACTCAGGCAAGTTCGATCCAGTGCTGCGCACGGGCAACCTCCATGAATTGCTCGATGTCGTCACCGAGTTCAGGCACGCCGGGGAATTGCTTGTCGAGTTCGGCAATGATCGTCGCAACATCCCGCTCACCGTCGATCAAACCGCCGATCAGCGCGGCGCTGTCGTTGAGTTTGATCATGCCTTCGGGGTACAGCAGCACGTGGCCTTTTTGCGCCGGTTCGTACTGGAAACGGTAGCCGGGACGCCAGGTCGGGGTCTTGCTGCGGTCGAAACTCATAGGGTGATTCCTTTGTGCCAGACGCGTTGCTCAGTAACGCTGTGATACGGCGGGCGGTTCAGTTCGTAGGCCATGCTCATGGCGTCGAGCATGCTCCAAAGTATGTCCAGTTTGAACTGGAGAATTTCCAGCATGCGCTCCTGGCCTTTGCGCGTCTTGTAGTGCTCCAGCGTAATCGCCAAGCCATGCTCGACGTCGCGCCGCGCTTGACCGAGGCGGGTGCGGAAATACTCGTAACCGGCCGGGTCGATCCATGGGTAATGCTGCGGCCAACTGTCGAGGCGCGATTGGTGGATTTGCGGCGCGAACAGTTCGGTCAACGAGCTGCTGGCGGCTTCTTGCCAACTGGCACGGCGGGCGAAGTTGACGTAGGCATCGACGGCAAAACGCACGCCGGGCAGAACCAGCTCCTGGGAACGCAGTTGATCCGGGTCGAGGCCGACCGCTTGACCAAGGCGCAGCCAGGCTTCGATACCGCCGTCTTCGCCGGGAGCGCCGTCGTGGTCGAGCAGGCGCTGAATCCACTCGCGACGAATCTCGCGATCCGGGCAGTTGGCGAGAATCGCCGCGTCTTTCAGGGGGATGTTCACCTGATAGTAGAAGCGGTTGGCAACCCAGCCCTGAATCTGCTCGCGGGTGGCGCGGCCCTGGTACATCGCTACGTGATACGGGTGATGGATGTGGTAGTAGGCGCCTTTGGCGCGCAGGGCCGCTTCGAATTCGGCGGGGGACAGCGGGGTGTCGGTCATTGCGGTTCTCCGGGGAACAACCCTAGAAATCTCTTTTGTTTGCACTGGCCTCTTCGCGAGCAGGCTCGCTCCCACAGGTTGATCGCATTCCAATGTGGGAGCGAGCCTGCTCGCGAAGGGGGTCTCAAAGGCTTACAGCACAATACTCATGCCGTCATACGCCACTTCAACATCACGCCGCGCCAGTTCTGCGCGCTCCGGCGAATCCTCATCGAGGATCGGGTTGGTGTTGTTGATGTGGATAAGCACCTTGCGTTGCTCGGGAAGCTGTTCCAGCACTTCGAGCATGCCGCCCGGGCCGTTTTGCGCCAGATGGCCCATCTCGCGACCGGTGCGAGTGCCGACACCGCGGCGCTGCATTTCATCGTCGTCCCACATTGTGCCGTCCAGCAGCACGCAATCGCTGCCGGCCATGATTTCCAGCAGTGGCGCGTCCACCTTGCCCAGACCCGGCGCATAGAACAGCTTGCCGCCGGTACTCAGGTCTTCGATGATCAGGCCGATGTTGTCGCCCGGGTGCGGATGGAAGCGGTGCGGCGAGTACGGTGGGGCGGCGCTGCGCAACGGCAGCGGGGTGAAGCGCAGGTTCGGGCACGCGGCAACGGTGAAGCTCTGGTCGAGTTCGATACGGTTCCAGTCCAGTCCACCGTTCCAGTGCTTGAGCATGGTGAACAGCGGGAAACCCGTGCTGAGGTCTTCGTGAACCATGTCCGTACACCAGACCTGATGCGGGCAACCTTCGCGCAGGCTGAGCAGGCCGGTGGTGTGGTCGATCTGGCTGTCCATCAGGATGATCGCGCTGATGCCGGTGTCACGCAGGGCACGGCCCGGTTGCATCGGAGCGAAGCTCTGCAGTTGCGCGCGGATGTCCGGCGAGGCGTTGCACAACACCCAGTTCACGCCGTCATCGGAAATGGCGATGGACGATTGGGTGCGGGCCTTGGCATTCAGGCTGCCGTCGCGAAAACCGGCGCAATTGACGCAGTTGCAATTCCACTGCGGAAAACCGCCACCGGCGGCCGAACCCAGAATCTGGACGAACATGAACGCTCCATCATTTCAACGCTGAAAATAAAACGCCCCGGCGAGCCGAGGCGTTGCACTGCAAGTCTGCGTGAGCAGGACTCAGCGGCTGGCGAAGTACATGGTGACTTCGAAGCCGATACGCAGGTCGGTGTAAGCCGGTTTTGTCCAGGACATAAGGTGTCTCCTTCTGGTGGGTGGGATAGCGCTGTCCATAGTTATAGTCCACGGCAGCGCAGGGATGTTCCAAATAGTTAGGCGGCTATGTTACTCAAAATTTCACCGGGATTGCCCGTGAATATTCGAGAAAGCTCCTTGCAGCGTTGGTAACGATCATTTTGCTGCTTGCCAGGGTGCGCCCGGCATCGATTCGCTGGCGAGGCAGAGCCAGCCGCCTTCGGCGCGATTCAAGCGTTGCGCGGCTGCCAGCAATGCCGGGCGATCCAGTTGGCCGGTCGCGGCGACCAGTTGGGGCAGATAATCCGACGAGTGGCCAGCGAGTTTGGCCTGCCAGAGCAGTTCGGCGGCATCCTTGCCGGACAGGGCGCTGGCGTTCAGATGCGCCGCCAGTATCTGGCGTTGCTCAATGAAACTGGCTTCATCGAATTGTTCAATCAGCGCTGGGACGTCTGCCAGAAACTGTTGAATGTGCTCGAGCAATTGCACAGGTGCGACGGTTGGCGATTGCACGCCGAACAGCCATCCGCTCTGGCCGTTTATCTGCCGCAATGCGCTGAACACGGCGTAGCCTAACTGCAAGTCGACCCGCAGGCGCTGATAAAACGGGGTATGGCACAGGTGCGCGAGCAGGCGCCACGCGGCTTCTTGGGCGATACCGCCAGCGGCAGTCGGGCAAAACAACAGTAACGCGTGTTCGTTGGATGCGGTGTCGATATGGCTCCACAGATGTTGAGCGTGGCGTGCCGGTTGTGCCGGGATTTGATTGTCGGGTATGCCGGGAATGCGGCTCAGGGCCAGACCCATGGCCGATTGGGTCTGTGGACTGAGCCCGACCGCCAGGCCGTCCCAGTGAGAAGTTGTCCACAGGTGCGTGGCGTCGCCGGATGTTGTCGTTGTTACCGGACAGTGCTCCGCAAGCGCCTTGAGTAATTGGCGGATAGGCATCAACGGCGTTTGCGGTTCAACGCGCGCAGATTCGGCGTCAGCCTGCGTCAGAGATTTCAGCGCGTGCTCCAGGACGGTTGGCATCGGCTCTTGCAGGCCGGTGAGTTTCAGCAGCCATTGATTGCCGGTCGTGTTCAGCGACAACTCGACCCCGGCCTCTCGGGCGTCTTCCTGAGTTTGCCGAAGGCTGCGTTGCAGTTGCGCTTGCAGATCCGCGTCGGCCGCTGCCTCTAGCTGCCAGCGCAGATAAATCGCCCCTTCAGCACCGTTATCCGGCAAGGCCTGGCTGAATAGCATGGGCGAGCGTTCGCGACGGCCGCGCGAGCGATCCTGAGCGAACGTGCGCAGGCCACGGTGGGCGCTGGTCTGTCCGCGGATCAGTCCGGCGTTGGCCAGTGGTTCACTGGAACGCAAGAAAGGGTTGGCGGCCGGCAGTTGCCAGTGACTGCTGAAGTTATCCACAGTGCCGATTTCACGAAGGATGTGCTTGAGGGCCGCAACACCGGATTCGCTCAGGCCACTGTCCAGTTGCTTGCTGTCGAGCCGCGCCAGTTCTAAAGCACTGCTGACTTGATGCTGACGTTGAACCATTGCCGCATATTCCTCGCGCAGCGGCGCCCAATCCTGTTGCGCGAAGAAGCTCAGCCAATCCAGCACCTGTTCGCCGTTGGCGCTGAGCGAATCCGCTGAGGCCGTGAACTCCAACTGTAGCAACGCTTGGCTGGCAAAGTGATACAGCGGCGTGGCCTTCAAGTCGTCAGTCAGGCCCTGCTGCTGCAAATGCGCGAGCAGGCCGCCGGGTTTGGCACTGTTGAGCCAGTGGCAAAGAAACGCCAACGCTTCAGCTGACGTGTCGGGTAGCGCGTCAAAAGCAAACAGCAGATTGCACCGATGCTCGCCGACCTGTTGATAACTTTTCACCCCAAACGGCAGGGTGTCTTGGGCAACGTTATCCCCAGCCGGCAAAACCGCCGCGAAGTGCTCAGCCAAAGTCTGCAATTGTTCCAGACTCTGCGGCCCAACCAGACTCAGGGTCATTTGCCCGGTGCGGTAGAACTGCTGATGGAAATCTCTCAGTGCCTGCTGAAACGCCGGCTGCTCAACTTGCAGCGTGTCGCGGTTCCCCGCATGAAAGCCGCGCAACGGGTGATCCGCCGGCAAACCTTCGTACAACGCAAACTGCTGCTGAGCCGTCGGATCTTGCGACCAAGCGACAAACTCCGCCTGCAACACTTCCCGTTCCCGCAACTGATCGTCCGGATTCATACGCGGTTGGGCGAGCATGTCTGACAGGCGTTCCAGCCCGGCAGCGAATGACGGCGTCGGCAACTCAAAGAAAAAGTCAGTAGTGCGCTCCCGAGTGCTGGCATTGACCTGACCGCCATGACGTTGCACGTAGGCCATCAGCCCTTCGCTGGCAGGAAAACGCTCAGTACCGAGAAACAGCAGATGTTCAAGGAAATGCGCCAGCCCCGGCCACGCCAACGGCACGTCATGGCTGCCCGCGGCCACCCGCAATGCGGCGGCGCTGCGCTTGAGCTCGGGCACATGACGCAGGGTCACGCGCAAGCCGTTGGCCAGGGTTTCAGTGTGGGGGCGGGGGTGAGTCGGCGCAGGCATGGGCACTTCCAGAACAGTGAAGTGCCAATGCTAGCGGATTAGCGCTGGTTCAGCGCGCCGTAAAGCTCGGGGCGACGGTCGCTGAGGTAGCGATTGGCTGCGCGGGAGTCGACCAGCAACTGCCGATCGAGCTCGCCGATGATCAACGCTTCATCCAGACCGGCCTGAGCAATACGGCTGCCATCCGGCGCGGCGATGCTGCTCTGCCCGCAATAGTGAATATCGCCTTCGTGGCCGCAGTAGTTGGCGTAGGCCACATAGCATTGGTTTTCGAAGGCGCGGGAGCGAACGGTAACGTCGGCGACGAAATCGAACGGGATCATATTAGCCGTCGGCACCAGAATCAGCTCCGCGCCTGCAAGGGCCAGGCGCCGGGCGTTTTCCGGGAATTCCAGGTCGTAGCAGATCAGGAAACCGATCTTCCAGCCGTTGAGTTCAATCACGGGAAACGCGTCGCCGCCGGGGCTGAACATCGACCGATCGAGATCGCCGAACAGGTGCGTCTTGCGGTAATTGCACAAGCGTTCACCGTGCGCATCGATCAACTGCACAGCGTTGTAGATCTGCCCGTCAGCGGTGCGCTCGGGGTAACCGTAGACAATCGCCAGCCCGGCAGCCTTGGCGATCCGGCCGATCTGCTGCGCCCATTCACCGTTGTAAACCTCGGCCAAGGTACTGACCGCCTCGGCGCCGATGTTGTAGCCGGTCATGAACATCTCCGGCAGCACCAGCAGGTCGGCGCCCTTGGCCTCCATCGCCAGTTGATGCAGGCGTTGCAGGTTGGCGGCGGGGTCCAGTGGCAGCGGCGGACATTGATAAAGGGCTACACGCATCAGGGCTTCCTCTTACTCGGGCAGGGCGATAGGGCCGATGTCTTTGAACACATCACCCGGGCCCGGGTTCTCTTTATGTGTCGAGCCGCCGAAATGTTTCATGATCCCCCACACCGCGTTGAGCGACGTCTGCACCGCGCCCTCAACCCACGCCGGCGTCCACGACACGTCGTCTCCGGCAATGAAAATCCCGCGCTGCTCGGCCGGCATCTCGTCCTGCATGAAGTGTGCATACATGCGCTGGTTGTAGCGATAGTGGCCGGGCAGGGCGCCCTTGAACGCGCCGAGGAAGTGCGGATCGGCTTCCCACGACACGGTGATCGGATCGCCAATGATGCGCGCTGCGATGTCGACCTTCGGGTAGATCTTCTTCAACGCGTTCAACGCCAGTTCCACGCGTTTTTCCACCGGGTGCGGCAGCATCTTCAAAGCATCGCTCATCCACGAGTACGACAGGCAGATCACGCCCGGCTTGTCGTCGCCGTTATCGAACAGATAGGTGCCGCGGGTCAGGCGATCGGTGAGCGTCATGCTCATCAGGTCGCGGCCCGTTTCCGGATCCTTGTCCTTCCAGAACGGTCGGTCGACCATCACGAAAGTTTTCGACGATTGCATGTAGCGAGTACGGTCGAGGGCCATCCACATTTTTTGCGAGAACAGGCTTTCGTCGCATTCGATCTGTGTGGTCAGCAGCCAGCTCTGGCAAGTGGTCAGTACCGCGGCGTATTCGCGGGTGTCACCGTTGTTGTCAGTGACGGCGAAACGGCCATCGGGCGCGTGGGCGATTTTCTTCACCCCGGAGCGCGGCGCGCCGCGGTGCAGGGATTTCAGGCTGGTGCCCTCAGGCCAGTGGACGCAGCGCTCCGGCACATGGCGCCAGATGCCTTGCGGAACCTGCTCAACACCGCCGACCACCAGATGCTGATGATCGTCGCAGTTGGTCATGACCACGCGGAAGATTTCCAGCATCGAGTTGGGGAAGTCCGAGTCCCAGCCACCGGTGCCGAAACCCACCTGGCCGAACACTTCGCGGTGATGGAACGACAGCTTGGCAAAGGCTTCGGAGGTGGCGACGAAATCGTAGAAAGTACGGTCATCCCACAGCGGCACCAAGGTGTTCCACAGCTCTTTGAGGCGTGGCACGTCGCGGTCGCGGATCGCTTGCTGGATATCGGCGAACTGCGAGCCGGCTTCCAGCGCATCCGCCCAGGCGTCAGCCACTTCCTGGAACAGCGCAGGAAGATCCTTCAGGCTTTGCGCGTAATGGGTTTTGCCTTCCAGGTCGATCACGGTGCTGCCGGAGGCCGGCGTCAGCGGGTTCGGGAAAGGTTTGGTTTCCAGGCCGAGCTTGTCGACGTAGTGATAGAACGCGGTGGACGACACCGGAAAGCGCATGCCGCCCAGTTCGGCAACGATGCCGTCGGTGCCATTGAACGCTTGCGAACGCAGACGACCACCGAGTTTGGACGCCTCATAAACCACCGGCTTCAGGCCAAGCTTCATCAGCTCATAAGCAGCCACCAGCCCTGCGATACCGGCGCCAACAATCGCCACTTCAGCGCCGTGATTGTGCTCGGGAATGCTGCCGAGACCGGCCGGGTGTTCGATCCAGTCGTCGAAGCCGAACGGGAAGTCCGGGCCAAAAATGGTGATTGGCTTTTTACCGTCTGCAGGATGGCGATTGTTCTTGTTCATGGCTGACCTTGCTGGCGACCCGACGCTGGATGCGCGTCTGAGTATAGGAAAAGATGCCAGCCATTCTAGGGAGCCTGGAACACGTTAAAAAGACGCAAAGTGTCGTCGTTTTGCCAGATTAGCGATCAGTATGACGAGCAGTGACTGCACACCGACCAAAAAGTGGGGGCGAGCCTGCTCTCGAAGAGGCACTGAAATCCACCCGAGAAGCCCGATCAAAATCTTAAACCGGCTGCCCCCGATCAATCTTGCTGCTCAAAATGATTGAAGTCGTGGTCTTCTCAACCCCATCCACACTGCCGATCTGATCCAGCAACTGATCCAGTTGCTCCGGCGAATCGGTGCGCAACCACGCCACATAATCAAACTCGCCACTCACCGCACACAACTGCTGCACCTGCGCCATAGCACTCAAACGGCGCAACACCTCTTTACCGGAACGCGGCTGAACCTTGATCCCGACGTACGCCTGCAACCCACCATCAACCACGCGCTGACCCAGGCGCACGCCATAACCGGTAATCACTTTGGCCTTTTCCAACCGCGCCAGGCGTGAAGTCACGGTGGTGCGCGCAATGCCCAACTGCCGGGCGAGCATGGCCACGCTTTCGCGAGCGTTGATTTGCAGGGCGGCGATCAACTGACGGTCGATTTCGTCAAGCACGGGCGGGCGGATGTCTGGCAAGGGCGGCTCCATTGGTGCAGATCAGTGGTTTGTGCATGTTACAGACTCAATCGTGGGGACGCTGCGCAAGGTCGTGCTCATGTCCGGCATTCAGTGGCATTTCGTGAGCGACGACTTTTCTGCGGCGGGCAGGCGATCTCATGAGCGGAAAAACATACGCAAAAAACCGCCCGTCACGGGCGGTTCAGCATGTGCAGCGTACGTCGGTTTTTTCTACGCGCTGATAGCTACAAGCGTTCTGCCAGCGAATTTGTAGAGTCCAGAGGCGGTTCGTCGCGCAGCAACTTGAGGCGCCAGTCTGTAATCGAACTGTTGTCAACATCCAGGCGTTTAAGCCACTGATCGGCTGACCATCCGACCAATCTCAACTCCCCCGCGTGACTGTTGCCATGCAGCGACTCGACAGACTCGTAGCGAACAGGTTTGAGCAGATGGTTTATCAGTACATATGGCGCTGGTCTCAGATCCTCGCCGTCGCCGGCTATGTACGGGTGAGCGCCCGACTGGATGATCACACCTTCGTCGTAGGTATAAAACGCGAAATGGCTAGCGGGTAGCTGTGCTCGCAAAGCTTCCAGGCCGCCGGCCGACTCAAGGCGTTCATTATCTAAAAGTGTGAGCCAACTGACCGTTTTAATCTTGGCTTGCTTGAAGGTTTTACGACCCGACAGCAAGAATGCGGAGCCCACATCCAGACCCGGCATACGCGCGGCCATGAAAGCCTCAGTGGGCTGATTGTCATCCTGATTGCCGATCGACAGATTGAACGCATGGCCTGCGTAGCCTTGTTGTGGGTTCAGTCGTCGTGCGAATCCATGGAACAGCTTCAAGAAGCTCAGCGGATTTTGTTCCTGGAACAACAGCGGTACCGAAAACTCCAGTACACCGATATTGTTCCCCATGTTGGCTTGCCAGGCACGAGGTCCCAGAATGCTGAAAAGCCATGCGCTCGCATCTTTGGACTGTTTGCCGCTGGTGTAATGGAAGCTCAGGAAGTCGTTCTCTCCCATAGGTTCCATCATTTTTCGCAGCGTACGCGCCTGATCGTATGGCGTTACTCGTTCTCCCTGAGGTGGGCTGTCACGTACCACCCAGGTCAAATGATCCGCAGCCAATGCCTGGAACTCGTCGAAGCATTTGCACAGCGCCTCGCGAACCAAGGGAGTATGGGCATCCTTGATATACAACGTTGCGCGTAAACAGAGAACAGCGCCGATATAGTCCCCGGGCCCGCCTTTCATCAGCAGACTGCCCGGTACTTCCAGTACATGAGGCTGCTTGATCAATTCTGCAGCCATGTCGAATGGTTGTTCCATTGTGTGCTCCATCAACTTAATACGCAGGCAGCATGGGTCTAGGGCTGCGTCCGCGGCTCACCACATACAAGATGGCACTGGCGATCGCTGCTGCCCATCCCAGTTGCTCGACCGGGATTTTGGATGTCTGTTTTTTTTGACTGCAGTCACAGTCTTCAGGGCTCATTATCACGACCTTCTTTCCACTGCCTGCGATCCTTTCATAAGCTTGAGCTTGCTCGGGATCTTCCGGGTCCGGGGGGAACTTCATCTCCACCAGCACTTTGATATTGTCTTGGGTGGGGGCTCCCCTCGGGTTATTCAGGACGAGCACATCGGGTCGTCGAATCATGCCGCTGTTTTTCACGAACGGCGGATGCTCAGGATCTGCATCCCAGTACTTCTCGATCCAGCCCGGAATCCAGCCATGCGGGTTAGTGCCTGTCTGACTATCCAGAATCGGCTGCGGAGGTTCTTTGGTCATGTCGTAACTGATTTCCGGTTTGTACGGACTCCTTCCTTGCAGAAGTTCGTCCAACTCGCCCAAACGTTGCGCTACGCAGGACTGCTTGAGGCTCTTGCCGTCCTTGCTGATGTTCGGTGTAGTGCTGCAGTAACACATCGCCGAGCAAAGTACTTCGCGATCCTGCGGGTCGAGTTTGGGTTCCAGGACGCTGACAGGGTTCATCTGACCCTCTGGTTTCATGCCTCCTTGGGATACGGACGGTTCAGTCATTGATTTCATCCTGTACGAAATCGATATGAAGGGTTTGCGGCGATTTGTCCTTGATCCAACGGGTCATGCCCTCGGCATCCGTGGTGTCGAAGAAGCTGGTGCCGGAGGAGGACCAGACCTTGACCTTGCGGCCAGCCATGGGCTTGCCGGTTTCCTGGTTGATCAATTGAAAGCGCCCGGAGAATGGCGCGGGTAGCGACGGGATCGGGATGAAGGGTGCGGGAGTATGCGTGTTGCCGATGATGATCGTACTCGCGCCTTGAATGACCGGTGCACCGTGGTCGGTGACGCTGCCAAGCACAGCGGCGGGTTGGCCGTTGATCAAAACGGTGGAGCAGACCCCTGAAGCAATGTGGCCTCCGCAAGCGGTGGCGTCGTTCAGTCGTGCGGCCTGCAGGCCTTCGAACATCACGTCCGGGGAACCCGCAACGATTGGGTTGGTTGCATGCCCAGGCAAAGGGCAGGCGGTCGGATCTGTAACGCGTGCAGCAGGTTTACCACTCATTTTGCGAATCCTTGCAAAAGGGCGATTGCGGCGCAAAGCTCGGCAGGCCTCAAGTCCGGGTGCCGCTGGTGAGCCAGTCTCAGGTGTCGCGAAGCAACTACCGGTGCTGCGCGTTGGTTAAAGGCCGCCGTCATGTAAGCAGAAACCTTCGCCCTTTATCAAATACCCTGGTCGATGGCCTTAGTGGATGGTGTTCGAAAGATGACTCACCCAGGCAGGGATGAGGTGTCTGTCGCAGCAGCAGTGTCCAAGAGTGGACAGATTATGGACGGAACAAGCTATTCCGCGATGTGAGGATTCGCATTTTTTCGCTTCAGATACGCAAAAGCCACGTAATACGTGGCTTTCAAAGTGGTGGGCCCACACGGACTTGAACCGTGGACCAAAGGATTATGAGCCCAATTTAAATGAGCCTATCCATTAGGGAAGCCTAGTAAATTCAATGAGGTGATCGCGTTGCTGGGCATATGTGCAGCAATAAAATCCTCCTGAATTGGACGGACGTTGGACGGCTTCTACACGTTGGCGCTACTGAGCCGATTCGTTCAGTCTTTAGGATGGCGTTGCAGAATGCGTAGCGGCGTGGCACGTTGACTACGACGTAGAGATATCAAAATTTGCCCATTAAGTATTTGAAGAGAGCGAGACATGGCTAAGCAGGGAGCACTGAGGGAGGCGCTAGAGCTGAGCGAGGCATTGCTTACAGAGATCGAGATGAGTACATCTACATTATCTAATGTCGCTTTAAAGGCAGGCAGAGTGGCTAGGTTGGTGGGGCAGTTTGATCAGCAGCAGATAATGCAGTACGAAGCGAGTGGATATCCGAGTAGCCCTAAAGGTGTTAGCGCTGAAACTTGGCGTCTTGCTAAAATTGCGGGACGAGTTTATTCCAAAAAGATTCAGGGTGAGAGCAAGGAATATGCGAGGCTGGAGCCTATTGAACAGGCAGAGGCTGAGATTAAAGTCGCAATGAATCTTTCTCCTAATGCATATCCTAGGGAAAGAACTGAGAGTGCTGAATTAATTAAAGAAAAAACTAAATTCATAGCCTCTAGGCGTGCCTGTGTGTATGACTTTATATCGTCTGTTTATTACGAGCTAAAGTTTTCACAAGTGGCTAGCGATATGTTTGATCGTACTAGGCTAAAGGTTGATAGTAAGATATTGGAAGTCATCCCGGATGCTGTGAAGCGTTTTTCGGCAGTGTATGAAAATCTTTTATCAGAGAATGACGAGGATTGGTCAAATGCTGTACATAGCTGTAGGAGGATTTTACAAGATACGGCCGATGCGTTGTATCCAGCTAGGGCCGATAAAACGGTTTTAAACGGCAAGAAAGAGAGGGTGATTAAGCTTGGAAATGATAATTACATTAATAGGTTAATAGCTTATGTGGAGGAGAATTCAGAGTCTAAGAGGTTTAATGAGATAGTAGGTTCACACATGAGCTATTTAGGGGAGCGGCTAGATTCAATTTTTCAAGCAGCACAGAAAGGCTCTCACGATGTGATCACGTCTCAGGATGAGGCTGATAGATATGTTATCTACACCTACTTGGTGATTGGAGACATCCTGCAACTAAAGGCCAAAATTGGAGCAGACGAAAAGCCATAGCCTTCGTCCAGGGGCTGAGCTTGGGCTTTTTTTGGACGCTTTGAAATAAGCAGCGACGCAAAATTTTGCGCCGAGAACGTCTCGGTGCATATGTGCCGCAATGAAATTTTGGTGAATTGGTCGGTCGTTGGACGGAAAAATATCTAGACCATACGGCCGAGGTGCGGCCCTGGCCCAGTGCCGCGTGGTCAACTTAGCATTGCAATGCAGCTGGATTTTAATTTTTAGACTCAAATAAGTCGATGTCTCGTTGAACATATTTGTTCGCGATAGAACCCTTTAGATTTTTGTCAGCAAATTCTCTTTGCTTTTCTTTTTGTTCCTCACTCATGGTGCTCAATCTTGTTGTCGAGAAATTACTGTTTTGATCAACTGCTTTCACGACGCTCGCGGGAATCTTTCTCGGATATTGAGGGATTTTCATATCCGGTTTGACTATGAACGCTTTCCATTGTTCTGCTTCTGTTGAACTGTCGGTTAATAAGTCGCGCATATGACCGCAGATGATAAAAGGGCCGAGTTTTGCTTGTACGGCCTGTCGAGTGAATTTTTCGGCATAATAGCCATTTACACCAATTCCCATCTCATACCGGAGGTGAGTTACGGTCAAAGAGCTCGATTCTTTAATTTCCATTTCGTTGAAGTCTCTGTCTAAAAACAGATAGATATGGAAGGGTTCGATAGAATCTGTTTCGTCTAGTAGGAAGCGCCGCCAGGCGCGTTCTGGTTTGATTAGGTGAACAATATTTTCAGGCGAATTTCGATTGGCATGGATTAAGTATTTCGCGACCCGCCAACAAACTGAAACCAAGAGTCGAAATGATTGCTCATCTATTTCTAGGGGCGCGTCAGGATTTCTTAAGTAAGACTGAAATTTCTTTGCGAACGTAGTCTCATATTTCTCAAAAAGGTCTTCGCACAGCTTTCCTAGAAATGGTAACTTCAAAGTGTCTTGCACTACTCTGTTGGGGTCCTCTGTGTTTCTAAGCCGATATCCGCTTTCTTTAGCGAGAGCCTTAGATATAAGGCGTGGAATAATATGACTGATTTCTCCGGTTTCTTCTTCGCCGCAAAGTTGGCAAGTTTTTAACGATGGTTGCGTTTTATTCTGTTCTGTCTTCATGGCTATGACCCGTTCCTAGTAGTCTGATTCAATACTGGAAAATGACATCACTTCGCAATTTTGTGGGTGGACGTTACTCATCATCTAGTTCATCGCGAGCAACTGTAATGATCGTTGCGCATTCACCGTCTAACCGTACTGACACGCTGACTGGGTTGCTGACGCTAACGACGGTGCCGTAGGGCTCTTCCCATGGGCGTGATTGTAAAACCTTTTCTTTTGGGACGCTGACACGCGCCCCTACTCGGATTCTGCTTGGATGTCATAGACATCTCGATTTCAGGTCATTTCGATAGTACCTTCCAGATGATCTCTGGCGCTGGTCAATTTTGAAATAGGCAGATTGTGCCCTATCCCTTTGCTGACAAGGCGCGCAGCGAGTTTTGCTCCTGTACGCGTGGCATCAGTTTTGACGGCCAGAAAGATGTGGTTGATTTTCGAAAACGCTGTGGAATGGATACTTTTCAATCTGCCATCCAACAAAACCAAGGCCCTTGGCCCCATCGCCTTTGGGCCAGTCACAGAGCGCTAGTTGCAGCTTCGCTGCATTTTTCATCAAAACTTTGCAAATGGTGAAACCACCAACCACCTGACCAGCCCCAATGCAGGCAAGGATGGGAGCAAAGTTTTCACTACCGCTCGCGTTGCACAAAACATACACACAGGACCCGTCGGCGGGAGGGGGATAAGTGCTTTTTCGGTCATTTTTTTGTACGCCAGAGATTTTCATCTCCATTCCAAAGCCAGTCCTCTGATCGGCTGATAGAGAGGGAATTTGGGCACCTTAAGAGTGCATTGCCATACCTAGGAAGCTAAAAGCGCATGCAGAAGCAAGCACGCAGACGGCTAGGTTAGATGAGCGAACCCGACCGAGGATTTCGTGGCAGAATGGCATCACCCTCTGCGGAGGTTACGCGGAGGGATCCATTAGCCAAAGGGAGGGACTGTTCTATTGAAAAGATTTGCTTTTGTGAACGAAGCTGCAACGCGTGAATACAAGGATCTGCCCGAGTGGGTGCAAGACGAATTCGGCAAAGATCTGAGACGCATACAGTACGGCGGCGAGCCAGAACTGGCTATCAAGCACTTAACTGAATCTGTTGGTTCTGGAGTAGTGGAGTTGATTATCAACGGCAGTCCAGCCTTCCGATGCGTCTACATCGTGAAGTACCAGAATGCCGTTATCGTGCTCCACTCGTTTGTGAAGACCACGAACGGTACAGACCAAAAGGCGATGAAAGTAGCAGAGCAGCGGCTTACGGATCTGAAAATTGAGCTCCGTAAGCAAGGGGTCAACTGCTAGGACGTTTGAGAAATCACAATCTGGGCTTTCTCACCAGCGACTTCACTGGGTAGGGTGAAATTGATGCGAAAGCCTAGCTTATCGAGCATGTCCATCATGGCATCGATTGTGAATTTCTCTATTTTTCCCGTAGCCAGTTCGGAAACACGGGATTGAGCGATGTTTAGCTTTTCAGCGGCCTCACTTTGTTTGAGGCCCATTTTTTTGATGCAATCGGTGATGAAAATGGAGAGATCCATTTTTACAGCCATCTTGCTTGCCGTTTCGGCATCGTGAGTTACGTGAAACGGGCTATCGAAGAATTGAAGTGTCATTTGAATTACCCCCTTTAGGGTGGTATCTAAAATTTACGATAAAAACTATAGCACTACGGTGAGACTATAGGCAATCAAAAATGACCAACGCCGAATGGTTCACCGAACACAGCAACCATAGCGATACCGAAAATGCACCGCAAAAGCTTGACCCAAAAAAACCGTTCGATTTCCGCATAGCTAAGCGGTTAGCGATTTGACCTTGTCGGCCATTTGTTTGGCGGTAGCAGAGTCAGCGTTGAAAGCTCCAGCTGTAGTCGGAACTGGCCCCGAGCCATGCACATGTGCTGCAATCTGAATATTCATCTGCTGTACAAGATCGAGCAGATCACACAGCACCTGCAGCACGTTCACTCCTTGGGATCCCAACCAAGTCTTAGGTGCCTGCAGGTGCTGATGTACCGCAGCCACGCTCTTGCGCATTCCGAGGATGCGCTCTTCCATGTCGTTACCGATTGTCGCTTTATAGTTCTGCCCAACGACCATATTAATGTCGCGACCGGTCGCCTGGTGCAGATCATCCACTGCGGCCAGGCTAGCGGTGCCGCCCGACATCAGCTTGAGTGCGCCCAGCGCTTCGATCGTTTTCACCCCCCCCACTGTCTCGGTCGAGTGGTCATCGATCGTCTGGGTATGACTCTGGAACTGTTCGCGGTTGTCCAGGGCTTCAACCTCGCGCTCGATCGCCTGGTCACGGATCTTGCCATCGGTCTGGCGTAGCCAGTTGCCGTCGGCGTCGACACGCTGTTGGGCGGCAGCGCTGTGTTGCCACACCTGATCACCTTTCGGCGCTGTTGATCAGCATGGTCAATCGAATGGGGAACCCGAAGGCGCACAAGTTCACATCTGCTCACTTTGCGCAGTACCGCGCCGAGCGCGCAGAAGGTAAGCACTCCAGGACTACACCAGGCGCTGGCTATTCAAAGGGCGATGCAGATCCTAAACCCGTCAGCGCGAATATGCTGAATCATGAGCTGACGTACCTACGTGCTGTGTTCAACGAGCTGGCCAGGCTGGGGGAGTGGGACGCCGATAACCCGTTGGGCAAGGTGCGCAAACTCAAGTTTGACGAAACAGAGATGGCCTACCTAGTGGCGGATCAAATTAAGCTGCTGTTGAGTGACCTGGCTACACGGGATTCAAACGCCGGGCTGATCGCTGAGGTGTGTCTGGCCACCGGTGCCAGATGGGGCGAAGCGGAAGCGCTTCAACCGCGCCAGGTGCGAAATCAGATGGTGCATTACAGCCGCACGAAATCCAGCAAGAACCGGTCTGTGCCAATCTCGAAACGGCTTGAGGAACGATTGAAAGCCGCGCTGCCGTTCAGACCTTGCGCCATCACCTTTCGGCGTAGTGTTGAGGCGATCGGATTAGAGCTACCCGATGGGCAGATGACGCACGTCCTGCGACACACCTTATCCCATTACATGATGAACGGCGGGGATATCCTGACGCTTCAAAAGGTGCTTGGGCATGCGACGTTGGCCATGACTCAAAAGTACGCTCACTTCAGCCCTGGACACTTGGCCGAGGTCGTCAATCTGAATCCGTTGGCCAGCCTCTTGGAGACGAAATCGGAAGTCGTTGAGGTGGCGTAAACGTCCGTCCAAAACTGAAATTGGACGAATTTTGGACGGAACGCATTTTGTGCAATCCATCTGACCGACTTTTTCAGATGCCAGAAACGACGAAAGCCACGTAATACGTGGCTTTCAAAGTGGTGGGCCCACACGGACTTGAACCGTGGACCAAAGGATTATGAGTCCTCTGCTCTAACCAACTGAGCTATAGGCCCTCAGTAGGCCGCGGATTATAGCGACGGTTTCTCGGCTGTGCTATCCGAAAAATCCGATACGGCAATACGCAGAAACGTTGCGGCGAATTCTTCGGGTGGCAGGGGCAGGCTGACGATGTAGCCCTGGATCTGTTCGCAGCCTTCGGCTGTGAGGAATTGCTGCTGCGCCTGGGTTTCCACGCCTTCGGCGATGACGGTGAATTGCATGCTCCGGCCCAAGGCGATGATGGCGCGGACAATTGCCGCGTCGTGGGGGTCGTCGGGCAGTCCGCGGACGAAGGACTGGTCGATTTTGAGGATGTCCAGCGGCAGGCGTTTGAGGTAGCTGAGAGAGGAATAGCCAGTGCCGAAGTCGTCGATCGCCAGTTGCACACCGAGGTGTTTGAGCTGGTGCAACACCGCCAGGGCCTCTTCGGCCTGACTCATGATGAAATTCTCGGTAATTTCCAGTTGCAGTAAATCCGGCCTGAGGCGGTTGTCCTTGAGCAGTAGTTCGATGCGCCCGAGCAGATTCGGCTGGCGCAGTTGGGCACCGGCGAGGTTGACCGACAGCGGCCCGAGGCTTTCGTAGATCTGGTTCCACTCGAACATCTGCCGGCAAGCGGTCTCCAGCACCCAATCGCCGATCTGCAGGATCATCCCGTTTTCTTCGGCCAGTGGAATGAAGTGCTCCGGCGGCACGTCGCCAAAGGTCGGGTGTCGCCAGCGGATCAGCGCTTCGGCGCCGACCAGACTGTGGTCGTCGAGACTGATCTTCGGTTGGTAGTAGAGGTGCAGTTCATCACGCTCGATGGCCCGCCGCAGTTCGTGCTCAAGGGCCACGCGCTCGCTGGCCTGTGCGGTGAGGTCACGGGTGTAGCTCTCGACGCGGTTGCGGCCCTTGGCTTTGGAGCGGTACATCGCGGCGTCGGCGTTTTTCACCAGGGTGGCCACGTCGCAACCGTCGCGCGGATAGAGGCTGGTGCCGATGCTGGCGCTGATGAAGAACTCGTGTTCGCCGGCCTGGAACGGCGCGCCGAAGCAGTTGAGCAGTTTGGTGGCGATGTTGTCGGCATCGCTGGCTTGTTGCAGGCCGGGCAGCAGGATGATGAATTCATCACCGCCCAGGCGCGCGACGGTGTCGATGTCGCGCAACTGTTCTTTCAAGCGTACGGCGATGCCCTTGAGCAGCAGGTCGCCGACCGGATGGCCGAGACTGTCGTTGATGTGTTTGAACCGATCAAGGTCGAGAAACAGCACCGCGCCCTGACCGCCGTTTTCCTGCTGGCCGTTCAACGCCATCAGCAGGCGGCTTTCGAATAGCGTGCGGTTCGGCAGGCCGGTGAGCGGGTCATGGTGGGCCTGATAATCGAGTTTGGCCTGCGCGTGCTTGAGGCTGGAAATGTCGGCAAACACCGCGACAAAGTGGGTGATGAACTTGTCGCGGTTGCGCACGGCGCTGATGGTCAGCCAGCTCGGGTACAGCTCGCCGTTCTTGCGCCGGTTGGAAATCTCGCCTTGCCAATGACCTTCGTCGGTCAACTGGTGCCACATCGCTGCATAAAAAGCGCTGTCGTGCAGACCTGAGGCGAGCAGGCGCGGGGTATGGCCCAGCGCTTCGCTCTCGCTGTAGCCGGTGATCTCGGTGAAGGCACGGTTAACCGCACTGATGTGCTGCTGGGTGTCAGTGATCAATACGCCTTCGGCGGTGCTCTCGAATACGGTGGCAGCCTGTTGCAGTTTTTCCTGCATCAGATGGCGTTCGGTAATGTCCCGGGCGATGGTCAGCATGCAGTCTTCATCGCCGATCGGCAGCGGACGGGCGGACACCTCGCAGAGGCGGATCTGCCCGTCGCTACGGCGGATATGGCAGCTGAAATCACGGACGAAACCGTCGCGGTGCAGCAGGTCGAGCATCTGTTTACGTTCGTTGAGGTTGACCCAGATCCCCAGATCCAGCGCCGAGCGGTCCACCGACATGGCGCTGTTGAACCCGGTGATACGGCTGAAACCTTCGTTGACCTCCAGCAGCAAACCGTCGCTCTGGCGTGACAGCAGCAAGCCGTCCGGCGAAGCATGAAACGCCTTGGCGAACTTCTCTTCCGAGGTTTGCAGTTGCTGTTGGGTTTCCTTGAGTTGGGTGATGTCGCGCACTACCACCACCAGAGCGGGCGTGGTGTCGAGGTCGAACGGTTCGGCGGAAATCAGGCCGGTGAACACCTGGCCATTGTTACGTCGAAAGGGCATCTCCAGGTTACGAATGCTGCCAGCCTGCAAGCGCTGTAACAGCCCCGGCCCGACACCGGGAATGCCCCAGATATTCAGGTCGGTAGCGGTCAGGCCGATGATGTCCTCGGCTTTCAGCCCGATTTGTTCCTCAAAGGCTTCGTTGACCTCCAGCAGGCAGCCGTCGGACAGTCGTGCGATCACCAGAATGTCCGGGCATTGCTGGAATACCGAGGCGAATTTCTGCTCCGACAGGCGCAAGGCTTCCTCGGTGCGCTTGGTTTCGCTGATGTCGATCATCAGCCCGCGCATCACCGGTTCATGGCCGTGTTCAATGAGGCTGACGATGTCGCGTACCCACAGGCAGCGGCCGTCAGCGGTGATCACCCGGTAATCGAGGCTGTGATCGCGCCCGGCCAGCACTTCGTGATCGCAGAAACTCTGGGCGCGGGTCAGATCCGCCGGGTGGATGATGTTGCGCCAGAAGCCCGGTATCAGCCAGTGCGACAGTGGGTAGCCGAGCAGATCTTCAGCGTGTGGCGACACATAGCTGTAAGTGAAGTCGCTCATCCGCGCTTCCCAGGCGATGGCCGACAGGCTTTCGACCAGACCTCGATAGTGGTATTCGCTGCTGCGCAGCTCTTGTTCGAGGTCGATGCGGCGGGCGATCTCGGAACTCAGGCGTCGGTTGATACGGATCACCACTGCCAGGATGATCATCAGCAACAACAGGCCGGGCAGTCCGTAAACCAGCAGATCAGACCAGAATGTTCGGTGATCGAGGACGTTGCCGACCCAATGCTCTTGAATACTGCTGATTTGCGCCGGGGTCATGTCGGCCAGGACTTTGTCCAGAATGCCCACCAGTATCTTGTTATCGCGGGGTACGGCCATCGCCAGTTGATAGCGATACGGGGTTTCGCCGCTGACGTACAAACCGTCGAGCTTCAGCTGGCGCAGGCTCCAGACGCTGGACGCGAGGTCACCGACCACGGCGTCCACTTCGTCCGTCGCCAGCGCCTGTAGCGCTGAACTGACGTTAGGCATGGCTACCAGGTTCAGATCTGGATGGTGGGTACGCAATAGTTCGTGAGGCGCGTAGTTTTCCACCACGGCGATCTTCAGGCCATACAGATCCTCGAGTTTGCGCGGTTGTGCGCCGCCGACATGGGCGAGGATGACGATCGGGAAGTCGAGATAAGGGCGGGTGAAGGACAGGTAGGTCTGGCGCTCCGGCGTGGACATGATCCCTGGCAGCAGGTCGATCTTGCCCTGTTTCACCTGTTCCAGCACGACGGTCCAGCTCACCGGCTCGATGGGCGTCAGTTTGATCGCCAGGCGCTGGCGAATGACATCGATATAGTCAGCCGCCAGGCCCTGATAGCGGGCCTGGTCGTCACGAAACTCAAAGGGCGGCCACGACGCATCTACACCCAGTTTCAGGTCCGGGTGAGCCGCCAGCCAGCTACGTTCTTCATCGGTCAGAGTCAGCGCGTCAGCCGTTGCGGTCCAGATTATCAGTGACAGCAAAAAAAGCACGGACGCCAATCTGTGCATAACGCTCTCGTTATGGCTCGGGGGCAATTGTTTCGAGTGTAGACGGGGTATGCGGGGGAGGGGCGGTGCGGGGGATTTAATCTGCCCTAAAAACAAAACCCCCGGCCTGGGCCGGGGGTTCTGGTATCACTCGTCGAGGAAGGAGCGCAAATGCTCGCTTCGCGTCGGGTGGCGCAGCTTGCGCAGCGCCTTGGCTTCGATCTGACGGATCCGCTCACGCGTTACGTCAAACTGTTTGCCTACTTCTTCGAGCGTATGGTCGGTGTTCATGTCGATACCGAAACGCATGCGCAGTACTTTGGCTTCACGGGCAGTGAGGCCGGACAGCACTTCGCGAGTCGCTTCTTTCAGGCTCTCAACAGTGGCGACATCGATTGGCGACTGCATGGTCGAGTCTTCGATGAAGTCACCCAGATGGGAGTCTTCGTCATCACCGATCGGGGTTTCCATGGAGATCGGCTCTTTAGCGATCTTCAATACCTTGCGGATCTTGTCCTCAGGCATTTCCATGCGTTCGCCCAGCTCTTCCGGGGTCGGTTCGCGACCCATTTCCTGCAACATCTGCCGGGAAATACGGTTGAGCTTGTTGATCGTCTCGATCATGTGCACCGGAATACGGATGGTGCGGGCCTGGTCGGCGATCGAGCGAGTGATCGCCTGACGGATCCACCAGGTGGCATAAGTCGAGAACTTGTAACCACGACGGTATTCGAACTTGTCGACCGCTTTCATCAGACCGATGTTGCCTTCCTGGATCAGATCGAGGAATTGCAGGCCGCGGTTGGTGTACTTCTTGGCGATCGAGATCACCAGACGCAAGTTCGCTTCAACCATCTCTTTCTTCGCGCGGCGGGCCTTGGCCTCACCGATCGACATGCGACGGTTGATGTCCTTGATTTCAGCAATGGTCAAACCGGTTTCGGTTTCCAGCGCCGTCAGCTTCTGCTGGCAACGGATGATATCCGGCTGAACACGGCCGATGGCTTCGGCATATTTGCTCTTGCCTTTGGCCAGGGCGTCGGACCAGCTTTCGTCGACTTCGTTGCCCGGGAACTGGCGCAGGAAGTCGGCGCGTGGCATACGTGCATCACGTACACACAGCTGCATGATCGCGCGCTCTTGCTGACGCAGACGATCCAGGGCACTGCGAACACGCTCGACCAGGCCTTCGAATTGCTTCGGTACCAGTTTGATCGGCATGAACAGCTCGGCCAGTGCCAACAACTCGGCAATCGCTGCCTTGTTGTTGCGACCGTGCTTTTTCAGCGCCTTGCGGGTGATTTCCATCTGATCGGACACAGCGCCAAAGCGCTGGGCAGCGATAACCGGATCCGGACCGCTTTCCGCTTCTTCTTCGTCATCGGAAGATTCGGCTTCGTCGTCGTCCTCGGCGTCGTCAGCCTTGGCGGCTTTCGGATCGACCGGCGGCGGCACTTCTGCCGCAGGTGGCGCAATGCCGTCGTCCGGGTCGATATAACCGCTCAGGACGTCGGACAGGCGACCACCTTCGGTGGTGACGCGAGTGTACTCGGAGAGAATGTGGTCAACCGTGCCAGGGAAGTGCGCGATTGCGCTCATCACTTCACGGATGCCCTCTTCGATACGCTTGGCGATTTCAATTTCGCCTTCACGAGTCAGAAGCTCGACTGTACCCATTTCACGCATGTACATGCGCACAGGGTCAGTGGTGCGACCGATATCGGTCTCCACCGCTGCCAACGCGGCGGCTGCTTCTTCCGCAGCGGCCTCATCGGTATCGGCGTCGGCCAACATAAGGGCGTCCGCATCCGGAGCACTCTCGTGTACGGGGATCCCCATGTCGTTAATCATGCGGATGATGTCTTCCACCTGCTCAGGATCTGAAATATCCTCGGGCAGGTGGTCGTTGACCTCGGCGTAAGTCAGATACTTCTGCTCACGGCCCAGTTTGATCAACTCAATAATACGAGACTGCTGTTGCGCTTTTCCGGACATAACACCCTATCCACTGAAGGTCTTGGCGGGCAAAAAACAAGCCGAGGATTATACCTGAGCTATGACCTCACGCGCCAGTTGAGGTCGGGTTTGATGCGGAAACATTGCGACTTAGTAGGTCGCGCAGTTGATTTTTCTCTTCGATGCTCAATTCGCTTTGACGCGCTTTCCTGAGCAACTGTTCCAGATTTCGCTCGCGTTGGCGGGCTGACAAGCTAGTAATGGTGTCGAAAAACTGTTGTTCAAGGTTATCTCCGTCAATCAGCCATTCCTTTTCTGCCAGTGCCTTGAGCAATCGACCCTGTTCAGTGCCGTGCCATCGCGCGATCAACTGAAATGAGTTTAGCTTGGGATTCTTCTGTACGGCTTCGAGCAGCGCCACAAGCAACTGGGCATTGGTCTGATTTTCGTCCGCAATGTGCCCGGCGTCCTCGACGCGTTCGGCCAACTGCGGGTGATGAAGCAGTGTGCGCAGGGCGGTCAGGGTTGGCGACTCGACGCCAATCGGCGTTCGCGGGCGTTGCTGATCGCGATCGCCGCCACGCTTGCCGTTCTTGTCCCAGGGCTTCTTGTCCCATTTCTTGCCGCCGGCGCCGGGTTTCTTCGGCGTCCATTCCTGCTGCGGCACATACATGTCCTGTGCCTGCGGCTGATGGTAGTCGCTGTAGTCCGGCATTGCGTCGTAATCGATGCCCGGATCATAGGCGGGTGGCGCTTCCTGCGGCGCGCTTTGTGCGAGCTGACTGACGGTTTCGCTGCTCAGGCCAGTGATTTCGGTCAGGCGCTGACGCATCAGGATGCGCAGGTTGGCGCCCGGCACTTTGTCGATCAGCGGTGCGGCGAGGGTGGCCATGTGGGCCTTGCCTTCGAGCGAGCGCGGATCGGCTTCCTCGGTCAGTTGCTGGAAGAAATAATCCGCCAGCGGCTGCGCATGCTGATTGATGCGGGCCTTGAAAGCGTCGGTGCCTTCGGCGCGGACCAAGGTGTCCGGGTCTTCGCCCTCGGGCAGGAACAGGAATCGCGCACGGCGCCCGTCTTGCAGGCATGGAAGTGTTGCCTCCAGCGCGCGCCAGGCGGCGTTGCGTCCGGCCTGGTCGCCGTCGAAGCAGAACAAAACGTTCGGTACGACCCGGAACAGGCGTTTCAAGTGTTCTTCGCTGGTCGCGGTGCCCAGCGTCGCGACGGCATTACGCAATCCTTGCTGGGCAAGGGCGATGACGTCCATATAGCCCTCGACGACGATGATTTCGTCGAGGTTGCGGTTGTTCTTGCGCGCTTCATAAAGGCCGTAGAGTTCCTGGCCTTTATGGAAAACCGGAGTTTCCGGCGAGTTCAGGTACTTCGGCTTGTCGTCGCCGAGTACTCGGCCACCGAAAGCGATGATGCGCCCGCGCGTGTCGCGGATCGGGAACATCACGCGATCGCGGAAGCGGTCATAGCGTTTGCCGGTTTCGGCGTTCTCGATCAGCAGGCCGGCGTCGATCATGGCCTTCTGTTGCAATGTATCGCTGCTCAAATGCTTGAACAGGTTGTCCCAGCCGGGTGGGGCAAAGCCGAGGCCGAAATCCCGGGCGATCTCGCCGGTCAGGCCGCGGCCCTTGAGGTAGTCCACCGCGGCTTTGCGCGATGGGTGGCTCTTGAGCGCCTGCCGATAAAAGTCGGCAGCGGCGGTGAGCAGCGGATATAGCGGCGAATCGGTCGGCTGCCGCGGTTTGTGCGAGCGGCCGCTTTCTTCGCGAGGGATTTCCATGCCGGCGGCTTTCGCCAGATCTTCGACTGCCTGGGGGAAATCCAGGTTGTCGTGATCCATGAGGAAGCCGAGGGCATTGCCGCCGGCGCCGCAGCCGAAGCAGTAATAGAACTGCTTGTCGGGACTGACACTGAAGGATGGGGTTTTTTCTTTGTGAAACGGGCAGCAGGCCGTGTAGTTCTTACCGGCTTTTTTCAATTGCACACGCGAGCTGACCACGTCGACGATGTCGGTGCGGTTCAGGAGGTCGTCAATAAAGCTCTGGGGAATCAGCCCGGCCATCGCGTTCTCGTCGTCTGCGCTGTAATGAGTCCGATGCGAAGGGCTGCCGGACGCGGGTCGTTGTTTGAAGCACGCAAAATTTGCGGCTCGACCGGTGTCGTCTGCGTAATCGCTGTCGGGAAGTGTATCTGCCGAAAATCCACTGACGTTAGTACCAATCAGTCTTCGACTATTTGAAAGTGTTGCGCTGAATCCGCTGACGGCCGGTTAATGGCCTCGGATAGCTCAATAAAGCGGGCACGCATGCAGGTGCCTTGGGCTGATCGTCGTGAGAGGAATCAGTGGGTGTGCTCGTCAGTAGCCTTGAAAGACTCGTCAGAAAAGACGTGCACCGCTGGCAAAAGAGCCAGGTCTGACGCGTGAAGCAGATTTGTCTTGGTCGCATCTGCGGCTTCGACGGTGAAGCATCAAGCGTTTTACGCAAATGCCATTAGCCCGGCTGAGAGCCGGGCTTAGGCAAGAAGCTTGCTACGAACGTCTGTGTATTAGTACAGACGAACGGCGCGGCGCTGTTCGCGCTGAACTTTCTTGGCGTGACGCTTAACAGCGGCTGCTGCTTTGCGCTTACGCTCAGAAGTTGGCTTCTCGTAAAATTCGCGGCTACGAACTTCAGCCAGTACACCGGCTTTTTCGCAGGAGCGCTTGAAACGACGCAGAGCTACGTCGAAGGGTTCGTTCTCTTTAACTTTGACGGCTGGCATCCAGAGCTACCTTCATTCATTACCGGGGTCAACATCCTCGCGGCAAAAGAGCACTTGAAGACGTCGGTTTTTAAGGGTTGCGGATGTTAACCCCTCATCGCTCGGAATGCAAAGCCTCTGATCGAAAACCGCTGGTCGGGGGATCACGCGGGGACTATTATGCGCGCCTTCGAATTCAGCCTAAACAAGGCGCAAACCCATGCTAGTACTGGGATTAGAAACCTCCTGCGACGAGACCGGCGTCGCATTATATGACAGTGAGCGCGGTCTGCTTGCCGACGCGCTGTTCAGTCAGATCGACCTGCATCGTGTGTATGGCGGTGTGGTGCCGGAGCTGGCCTCGCGTGACCACGTCAAACGTATGCTGCCCTTGATTCGTCAGGTGTTGGCCGAAGCCGACTGTGTGCCGACCGAGATCGACGCGATCGCCTACACCGCGGGTCCTGGCCTGGTGGGCGCGCTGTTGGTCGGTGCTTCCTGCGCTCAGGCGCTGGCATTTGCCTGGGGCATTCCGGCGCTCGGCGTACATCACATGGAAGGCCATTTGCTGGCGCCGATGCTGGAGCCAACACCGCCACAATTCCCGTTCGTCGCTTTGTTGGTCTCCGGCGGTCATACGCAGCTGGTTCAGGTTGATGGCATCGGCCAATACACGCTGCTCGGCGAGACCCTCGACGACGCGGCCGGTGAAGCTTTCGACAAGACTGCGAAGATGATGGGCCTCAATTACCCCGGCGGGCCGGAAATCGCCAAACTCGCGGAGAAGGGCGTCGCAGGACGTTTCACTTTTCCGCGTCCGATGTGTGATCGCCCGGGGCTGGAATTCAGCTTCAGCGGTCTGAAGACCTCGGCGCTCAACACCTGGCAGCAGCGCATCAGCGCCGGGGACGACAACGAGCAAGCCCGTTGCGACATCGCGCTGGCGTTCCAGCAGGCCGTGGTGGAGACTTTGACCATCAAGTGCAAGCGGGCCCTGAAACAGGCGGGCATGAAGCGTCTGGTCATCGCAGGCGGCGTCAGCGCCAACAAGGCTTTGCGTGTTTCGCTGGAGAAAATGCTCAGCGACATGCAGGGCGATGTGTTTTACGCCCGTCCCGAGTTCTGCACCGACAACGGTGCGATGATTGCGTTTGCCGGTTGCCAGCGTTTGCAGGCCGGTCAGCAGGAAAGTCTGGCGATCAGCGTGCAGGCGCGCTGGCCGATGGAGCAGTTGTCGGCCCTGTGATGAACGGCGCTCACGAGCGGTATTTAAAAATGCCGTTCGCGCCCGGCAAACAGGTCGCGTAGATTGCCGCGATGGCGCCAGACGATCAGCAGCGTCAGCGCGCTCATCGGCAACAGCGCCTCTGGCTCCTGCCACGCAAGTAACGGCAGGGTCAGCGGCGTGGCAATCAGCGCTGCCAGCGAGCTGGTACGGGTCAGGTAGAACGTCAGCAGCCAGGCGCACACCGCCAGCAGCGCAGCAGGTGGATACAGGCCCAGCAACATGCCGGCTGCGGTGGCGACACCTTTGCCGCCGCGAAAGCGGAAGTACACCGGGAACAGGTGACCGATCACGGCACACACGCCGATCCACGCCTGATCCTGCAGCGATAGACCGACAGCCGATGCGATCAGTACCGGCAGCAGGCCTTTGCACAGATCACCCAGCAGGGTCAGGATCGCAAGTTTGCGGCCGGCCAGGCGCAGCATGTTGGTGGCGCCGGCATTGCCCGAGCCACTCATTCGCGGATCCGGATTTCCGGTCAGGCGGCTGAGCAAAATGGCGAAGGACAGCGAGCCGAGCAGGTAGGCGAGAGTCGCCAGTAACCAAAACATGCTAACTATTCCGGGCGAGGACGCCCTGATTCTAACGGCGCATTGCGCCCTTGTCGTGCAGCGGAGAAAAGTGCTTGGACAGAGTGTTTATCGAGGGCCTGGAAGTTGACACCGTGATCGGTGCCTACGACTGGGAGCGCGGCATCCGACAGTGTCTGCGACTTGATCTGAGCTTCGCCTGGGACAATCGCCCGGCCGCCGCCGGTGACGACCTGACCCTGGCGCTCGATTACGCCAGCGTTTCCACGCGCATCCAGGCCTTTGCCGAGCAATCTCAGTATCAGTTGGTCGAGACCTTCGCCGAGCGCCTGGTCGAGGTGCTGATGAGCGAATTCAAGATCACTTGGGTGCGCCTGAAGCTGACCAAGCCCGGCGCAGTACCGGCCGCCAAGGGCGGTGTGGGCGTGGAGATCGAGCGCGGATGTCGCTGACTCAGGTGTATCTCGGGTTTGGTAGCAATATCGAGCGCGAAACCCATTTGCGCGCCGGTCTTGAAGCATTGGCGACGTTTCTGGTGGATATCCGCTGTTCGGCGGTTTTCGAGAGTCAGCCAGTGGGAATCAAGAGCGGGCTTTTCTTCAACTTTGTGGTGTCGGCCTATACCGATCTGCCGTTGATGGAGCTGGATCGTCGCTTGAAGCTCATCGAGGCGGATAACGGTCGCTATGCACCGGATCGCAAGGGCTTGCCGCTGGATATCGACGTGCTGCTGTACGGCGATCTGGTGGGCAATTTCGACGGATTGGTTCTGCCGCGGGCAGAAATCCTGAAAAATGCCTTTGTGTTGTGGCCGCTGTCGCTGATTGCGCCGGATCGCGTGCATCCGGGTGTGGGAAAAAGCTTCGCCACGCTGTGGGCTGAGGCGAAGATTGATCAGGTGTTGGCGCCGGTGGGGTTTGAGTGGCGGGGCGAGCAGCTCACGTCTTCGGATTTGCGTTGAATTGACTGGCGCCTTCGCGAGCAAGCCCGCTCTCACAGGGGAATGCATTCCAAAATGTGGGAGCGGGCTTGCTCGCGAAGCTTTTCACGCAGACGCCGCGTCTTTGTAAGCCTTCAACGCCTTCAGTCGTTCACGCTTGAGCGCTTCGCCTAGCTCCGGGCCCTTGAACCCCTTCTCCAGCAACGGTTGCGCCGCCACGCCGCGGGCCACATTGGCCGCGCCACGCAGGTAATCCGCCTGTGGGTAACTTCTCTGCTCAAGCCCTTTGCGCCCCCTTGCGTCCATCTCGCATGCGGCAACGAACTCCTCAAAGCGCTGCGGTCGGCGATACACATCGAAGCTCTGCAGCAGCTCCAGCAAAGTCGAAGCTTTCAGCTCCAGGGCGCGATGTCCATGGGTGTGGTACTGACCGACCAGCAATGCCAACTCCTGACAGTCCTTCGGTACCTTGAAGCGCTCATTGACCGCTTTGATCGGCTTTAACCCTTTGTGCTCGTGGGCGATATGTCGCGGCCATTCTGCTTCCGGGGTCAGGCCCTTGCCGAGGTCGTGCAGCAGACAAGCCCAGCGCACGGTCAGCGGCTGTTTGTGCAGCGCTGCTTGCTCCAGCACGCTGAGAGTGTGGATGCCGCTGTCGATTTCCGGGTGGTGTATTTCTGGCTGCGGCACGCCGAACAGCACATCGACTTCGGGCATCAACTCTTTCAAAGCGCCGCAATCGCGCAGCACCTGAATGAATACCTGCGGGTGATCTTCCATCAACGCCTTGGATATTTCTTTCCAGCTGCGTTCTGCCGTCAGCGCTTGCAGCTCGCCGGATTCGCTGAGCTGTCGCATCAACTCCAGGGTTTCGCAGGCAACTGTAAATCCAAGCCCGGCATAGCGGGCAGCAAAGCGGGCCACGCGTAATACACGCAGAGGATCTTCGGCGAATGCCGGGGATACGTGGCGCAGAATTCGATCTTCGAGATCGCGCTGACCGTTATACGGGTCGATCAGATGCTGGTAATTTTCATCATCTTCGGCGACGGCCATGGCGTTAATGGTCAGATCGCGGCGGATCAGGTCTTCTTCAAGCGTGACCTCAGGGCTGGCGTGAAAAGTAAACCCGCCGTAACCGCGCCCGCTCTTGCGCTCGGTGCGGGCGAGGGCATATTCCTCACCGGTTTTTGGGTGAAGAAATACCGGGAAGTCTGCACCGATCGCGCGGTAACCCAGACCGAGCATCTTTTCTGCCGTCGTGCCGACCACTACCCGATCAATATCGGTGACCGGTTTGCCCAGCAAACGATCGCGTACCGCGCCGCCGACCTTATAAATCTGCATAAAAAACCTCCGTTAGCCCGACAGGATAACCCTTGCGTCGCGCTTTCGGAGGCCGAAACGGGATCAAAGATGAATGACGGCCAAGTCGAGCCGACCGTAATCGCCTTCGCTGTGCTCACTGCGTGGCGGTACGTGATGGGTTTTCATGATCTGGTCGCCTTGCAGGGTTTCCAGATGAATGTCGAAGCCCCACAAGCGATGCAGGTGTTTGAGCACCTCTTCGGTGGAGTCGCCCAGAGGCTTGCGATCGTGTTGCTGGTGGCGCAAGGTCAGTGAGCGGTCACCGCGACGATCGATGCTGTATATCTGCACGTTTGGCTCTCGATTGCCGAGGTTGTATTGCGCGGCCAGGGTTTCGCGGATGATTCGATAACCGGTTTCGTCATGGATCGCCGGTACCAGCAGATCGTCCTTCTGGTCATCATCGAGGATGCTGAACAGCTTCAGATCGCGGATCACTTTCGGTGACAGATACTGCAGGATAAAACTCTCGTCCTTGAAGCTGCTCATGGCGAACTTGATGCTCGACAGCCAATCGGTCCCGGCAATATCCGGAAACCAGTGACGGTCTTCCTCAGTGGGTTCTTCGCACATGCGCCGGATGTCACGGTACATGGCAAAGCCCAGCGCATAGGGGTTGATGCCGCTGTAGTAGGGGCTGTCGAAACCGGGCTGGAACACCACGCTGGTGTGCGACGTCAGGAACTCCATCATGAAACCGTCGGTGACCAGGCCTTCGTCGTACAGGTCATTCATCAGCGTGTAGTGCCAGAATGTCGCCCAGCCTTCGTTCATCACTTGAGTCTGACGTTGTGGATAAAAGTACTGCGCGATCTTGCGCACGATCCGCACGATCTCGCGCTGCCAAGGCTCTAGCAGTGGTGCGTGCTTCTCGATGAAGTACAGAATGTTTTCCTGCGGCTCGGCCGGGAAGCGCGCGTTGTCCTTGTCGCTGTACTTGTCCGCGCCTTTGGGGATGGTGCGCCATAGATCGTTGATCTGCTTTTGCAGGTGTTCTTCACGATCCTTCTGCCGCCGCCGTTCCTCCTCGGCGGAAATCGGGTACGGACGTTTGTAGCGGTCAACGCCGTAGTTCATCAGCGCATGACAGGAGTCCAGCAAGTCTTCCACCGCATCGATGCCGTGGCGCTCCTCGCATTGCATGATGTACTGCTTGGCGAACACCAGGTAATCAATGATCGAGCTGGCGTCGGTCCAGGTGCGGAACAGGTAATTGCCCTTGAAGAAGCTGTTGTGACCGTAGCAGGCGTGAGCCACTACCAGCGCCTGCATGCAGATGGTGTTTTCTTCCATCAGATAGGCGATGCACGGATCGGAGTTGATCACGATCTCGTAGGCCAGGCCCATTTGCCCGCGACTGTAGGATTTTTCCGTGCTGAGGAAGTGCTTACCGTAGGACCAGTGGTGGTAACCCAGCGGCATGCCCACCGAGGCATACGCGTCCATCATCTGCTCGGCGGTGATCACTTCGATCTGGTTGGGATAGGTGTCCAGCGCATAGCCGGCCGCGATACGGGCGATTTCGCGGTCGTAGGTCTGGATCAGCTCGAATGTCCATTCGGAGCCGGTGGAAATGGGTTGGCGCTTCTGCTCTTTGGCGGTCATGTCACTAACCTGCGCTGGAAGAGTTCACGGAAGACCGGATAGATATCCCCGGCCGAGACCAGCTGCTGCTGGGCAAACGTGTCGGAAAAGGCTTCGGCGATGCGTTCGTATTCGTACCACAAGGCCTGATGTTCGCGCGGGGTGATCTCCACGTAAGTGTAGTACTGCACAAACGGCATGATCTGGTTGATCAGGATGTCGCGGCAGATCGGCGAGTCGTCGTTCCAGTTGTCACCGTCGGAAGCCTGCGCCGCGTAAATGTTCCACTCGTTGCTCGGGTAACGCTCGGCCATGATCTCCTGCATCAGTTTCAGGGCGCTGGAAACGATGGTGCCGCCGGTTTCCCGTGAGTAGAAAAACTCCTCTTCGTCGACTTCCCGAGCGCTGGTGTGATGGCGGATGAACACGACGTCGATCTTGTCGTAGTTCCGTTTCAGAAACAGGTACAACAGGATGAAAAAGCGTTTGGCGATGTCCTTGGTCGCCTGGGTCATCGAGCCGGAGACGTCCATCAGGCAAAACATCACGGCTTTCGAACTGGGCTTCGGCTGCTTGATCAGCAGGTTGTATTTGAGGTCGAAAGTGTCGAGGAACGGCACGCGATGAATACGTGCACTGAGTTTCTCGATTTCCGCCTCGAGTTCCTGAATATCGCCGAAGTTGTCCGGTTCTTCGCGTCTCAGGCGCTCAAGTTCCGCTTTGGCTTCACGCAGTTTTGCCCGGCTGCTGCCCGACAAGGCAATGCGCCTTGCATGGGCCGAGCGAAGGGTGCGGATGATGTTGATCCGCGACGGGTTGCCTTCGTTGCTGATCCCGGCCCGCACGGTTTTGAAGGTGTCGGTGCCGCTCAGATTGCGTTTGACCAGGTTTGGCAGTTCGAGGTCTTCGAACATGAATTCGAGGAATTCTTCCTGAGTGATCTGGAAGACGAATTCGTCCATGCCCTCGCCGGAGTTGCCGGCCTTGCCCGGGCCGCGTCCGCCACCGCCTCCCGGCGGGCGGGCGATGTGTTCGCCGGCGGTGAATTCCTTGTTACCCGGATGCACCACGGTCTGCTTGCCGCCACGGCCGTGGTGAAGCACCGGTTCGTCGATGTCGCGACCGGGAATGCTGATCTGTTCGCCGTGTTCCATATCAGTGATGGAGCGCCGGCTGACTGCCTCTTCGACAGCCTTCTTGATGTGATCACGGTAACGCCGCAGGAAACGCTGGCGGTTCACCGTGCTCTTGTTCTTGCCATTGAGACGTCGGTCGATCACATAGCTCATACGTGGCCCTCCGGGCAGCTTCAAGTTGTGAGCTGCGCGCTGCAAGAACAAACAGCGACCCTGCTTTCAAGGTTCACGCGTTTTGTTCTTGCCGCTCGCAGCTTGAAGCTTGTAGCTGTTTTACTGCGATTTCCGGACCCGTAGGTACCATTCGGACAGCAGACGTACCTGTTTGTCGGTGTAGCCGCGTTCGACCATTCGAGTGACGAAGTCGTTGTGCTTCTGTTGATCCTCTTTGCTGGCCTTGGCATTGAAGCTGATGACTGGCAGCAGATCTTCGGTGTTCGAGAACATTTTCTTCTCGATGACCACCCGCAGTTTTTCGTAGCTGAGCCAGGTCGGGTTTTTGCCGTTGTTGTTGGCCCGTGCGCGCAGTACGAAGTTGACGATTTCGTTGCGGAAATCCTTCGGATTGCTGATGCCCGCCGGTTTTTCGATTTTCTCCAGTTCTTCGTTCAGGGCGACGCGGTTGAGGATCTCGCCGGTTTCCGGATCGCGGTATTCCTGATCCTGAATCCAGAAGTCCGCGTACAGCACGTAGCGGTCGAAGATGTTCTGGCCGTACTCGCTGTAAGACTCGAGATACGCGGTCTGGATTTCCTTGCCGATGAATTCGATATAACGCGGGGCCAGGTATTCCTTCAGATAGCGCAGATAACGTTCACGGGTTTCGGCCTGGAACTGTTCCTGTTCGATCTGTTGTTCCAGCACATACAGCAGATGCACCGGGTTGGCGGCGATTTCGTGCGGATCGAAGTTGAACACCTTGGACAGGATCTTGAACGCAAAGCGGGTCGAAAGACCGTTCATGCCTTCGTCGACACCGGCCGAGTCGCGGTATTCCTGGATTGATTTGGCTTTCGGATCGGTGTCCTTGAGATTTTCGCCGTCGTACACGCGCATCTTCGAATAGATGTTCGAGTTTTCCGGCTCTTTGAGGCGTGACAGTACGGTGAACTGCGCCAGCATCTTCAAGGTGTCCGGCGCGCAATGGGCCTTGGCCAGGGAGCTGTTGAACAGCAGTTTGTCGTAGATCTTCACCTCATCGCTCACGCGCAGGCAATACGGCACCTTGACGATGTAGATCCGGTCGATGAAGGCTTCGTTGTTCTTGTTGTTGCGGAAGGTGTGCCACTCCGATTCGTTGGAGTGGGCCAGCAGAATCCCGGTGAACGGAATCGCGCCGAGGCCTTCGGTACTGTTGTAGTTGCCTTCCTGAGTGGCGGTCAGCAGTGGGTGCAGCACCTTGATCGGTGCCTTGAACATTTCGACGAATTCCATCAGACCCTGGTTGGCGCGGCACAGCGCACCGGAGTAGCTGTAGGCGTCGGCGTCGTTCTGTGGGTATTCCTCGAGTTTGCGGATGTCGACCTTGCCGACCAGAGCGGAGATGTCCTGGTTGTTCTCGTCGCCAGGTTCGGTCTTGGCCACGGCGATCTGGTTGAGGATCGACGGGTACAGTTTGACCACGCGGAACTGACTGATGTCGCCGCCGAATTCGGCCAGGCGTTTGGTCGCCCATGGCGACATGATGGTGTTCAGGTAGCGCCGCGGGATGCCAAAGTCTTCCTCAAGGATCGCGCCATCTTCGGTGGCGTTGAACAGACCCAGCGGGGACTCGAACACCGGCGAGCCCTTGATCGCATAGAACGGCACTTTCTCGATCAGCTGTTTGAGCTTCTCGGCCAGGGACGACTTACCGCCGCCGACCGGGCCAAGCAGGTAGAGGATCTGTTTCTTCTCTTCCAGGCCTTGGGCAGCATGGCGGAAATACGACACGATCTGGTCGATGCATTCTTCCATCCCGTGGAAGTCTTCAAAGGCCGGGTAGCGACGAATCACCTTGTTGGAGAAGATGCGCGACAGCCTCGAGTTGGTCGAGGTGTCGAGCAACTCTGGCTCACCGATGGCCAGCAGTAGACGCTCGGCGGCGGAAACGTAAGCGCTACGGTCTTTCTTGCACAGCTCCAGGTACTCTTGCAGCGAGAGTTCTTCCTGGCGTGTGGACTCGAAGCGTTGTTGGAAGTGGCTAAAGATACTCATGACGTCACCTCGCTCGATACGTGGAGCCGACGCCGGATCACTCAGTCGCTGCTGGTAAACAACTGCGGTGGCAGCTGTTTGTTTACCCCCCAGAACACTTTCACGACCGACAATCGTGAAAGTCACTCCCGATGACCCGTGCGCCGGTGTACCGGCTCTCCCCTGTTTTGGATGGCCTGGGCTTAAGGATAGTTGGGAATTCGCGAGGTAAAGGCGAGATACGTAATTATGTGTGGCAGACCGTTCGTCTGCCGCGCGCAGGCCCACGGGAGCCGGGGCCTGCGCATGACAAAAAAATTATTCGGCGGTGCCTTGCGCAGTTTCCGCAGGATAAGTCGTACGCCACAGCTCGAAGCCGCCGTCCATGCTGTAGACGTCAGAAAAGCCTTGGCTTATCAGGTAGGCTGCGGCGCCCTGGCTGGAGTTGCCGTGATAGCAGACGACCACCGTCGGCGCATCGAGGTCGGCGCCTTGAATGAAAGCGTGCAGCGAATGGTTGTCCAGGTGCTTCGAGCCACTGATGTGCAGGGCGGCAAAAGTCGCAGGGTCGCGGACGTCGACCACCACTGCACCTTGCTCACGCAGGGCCTGGGCCTGTTCCGGGGGGATTCGTTTGAATTCGCTCATGGCGGGTTCCTGTTGCTCGGCTGAACGCCCAGTTTAACGCGGGGCGCTGACTGGGGCGGTTTCGGGGATAAGTGGTGCGACTGATGAGGCAAGCTCGCCGTGTTCGTCGCATTTGCACGACACGCGCTCGCCGCTGTCGACGTTCATCAGGGTCAGGCTGCCGCCCCAGACACAACCGGTGTCCAGCGCCGAGATGCCAGGCTCCTGGATATTGCCTTCCAGTGCCGCCCAGTGGCCGAAGATAATTCGCAGGCCGCGGGTCTTGCGCTCCTTGTGCTGGAACCACGGTTTGTAACCGGGCGGCGCGGTATCGAGGCCTTCCTTGCTCTTGAGGTCGAGCTTGCCTTCGGCGGTGCAGAAGCGCATGCGCGTGAAATAGTTGGTGATGACGCGCAGGCGGCTTACACCCTTGAGATCGTTGTCCCATTTCGACGGCTCATTGCCATACATGCCATCAAGGAAGGCTGGATACAGATGGTCATCACGCAGCGCGGTTTCAACTTCGGCGGCGCACTTCAGGGCACGACGCAGCGACCATTGCGGTGGAATACCCGCATGCGCCATGGCGACATCGCGCTGCTCGTCGTAGTGCATCAGCTTCTGCTGACGCAGCCATTCCAACAGTTCAGGAGCATCCGGCGCCTCAATGATCTCGCGCAGCGTGTCGGACTTCTTCAAACGTTCGATGTGTTTGCTGACAGCCAGCAAGTGCAAGTCGTGATTGCCGAGCACGCAGACCAGCGATTCACGCATGCCATAAAGGAAGCGCAGGGTCTCCAGTGACTGCGGGCCGCGGTTAACCAGATCGCCAACCAGCCAGAGCTGATCGAGCTTCGGGTCGAAAGCGACCTGCTTGAGCAGGCACTTGAGCGGCTCGAGGCAGCCTTGCAAGTCGCCGACAGCATACGTCGCCATCAGTGCAAGGCTCCGGGGACGGCAAGGCGGAAGGGCTTAATGATGGCGTCGAAATGCTTGCCGTCGTCGGCGACCATTTCGTAGGTGCCCTGCATGGTGCCGACCTTGGTGGTCATCACCGTGCCGCTGCTGTAGGTGTGGCTTTTGCCCACCTCGATCAACGGTTGCTGGCCGACCACGCCTGCGCCGCGAACTTCTTCTTTATGCCCGTCACCGTCGGTGATCACCCAGTGTCGCGACATCAGTCGGGCGGGCATCTGGCCATTGTTCTCTACGGTGATGGTATAGGCGAAGGCGAAGCGGTCGTGCTCGGGTTGCGATTGGTCTGCCAGATAGTGGGTTACGACGCTGACATCGACCTGGTAACGGGAATCGGACATGCAAGAGGCCTTAAACGAAGCGGAACGCGGGGCGTAGCTGATGGGGAATCAGTCTAGGCAAGTATCGGGCAGTAAACCAGAGTGGCGTCCTGCCCGAAAGCGTTCATCGCCGGTCAGTCGACGGCGGGGGAGGCCGGGACTTGTACAGCGAGCTGGTCGGCCAGGCGCACGAAGGCGGCCAGATCCAGTTGCTCCGGACGCAAGCTGCCATCAACTCCGGCCGCTTCGATCTCGGCATTGCTGAGCAATTGCTTGAGTGTGTTGCGCAAGGTTTTGCGGCGCTGGTTGAAGGCTTCGCGCACCACGCGCTCCAGCAGTTTGTGATCCTTGGCCGGGTGCGGCAGTACGGCGTGAGGCACCAGACGGACGATCGCCGAGTCGACTTTCGGCGGAGGATTGAACGCGCCCGGGCCAACGTTGAACAGGTGCTCTACACGGCAGTGGTACTGAACCATGATCGACAGGCGACCCCAGTCACCGCCACCCGGGCCTGCGGCCAGACGCTCGACCACTTCTTTCTGCAGCATGAAGTGCATGTCGCGAATGATGCCGGCGTTGTTCAGCAGGTGGAAGATCAGTGGCGTCGAGATGTTGTACGGCAGGTTGCCGACGACGCGCAGGCTGTTTGGCGCAGCGTTGAGCGTATTGAAGTCGAACTTCAGTGCATCACCCTGATGCAGGTTGAAGTTGCTCTTGCCGGCAAACTGCTGGTTGAGGATCGGGATCAGGTCCTTGTCCAGTTCCACTACGTCGAGTTGCGCGCCGGAGTTGAGCAGGCCGGCGGTCAGCGCACCCTGACCCGGGCCGATTTCCAGCAAGCGGTCTTCGGATTTGGCACTGATGGAGCGCAGGATGCGGTCGATGACGCCGGCATCGTGCAGGAAGTTCTGGCCAAAGCGCTTGCGCGCCTTGTGTTGGTATTGCTCGGTCATAAACGGGTCTCGGCCATCTGGTAGGCGGTTTCCAGGGCGACTTGCAGGCTGCCGGTGTCGATTTTGCCGCTGCCGGCCAGATCCAGGGCGGTGCCGTGATCGACCGAGGTGCGGATGATCGGCAGGCCGAGGGTCACGTTGACGGCGGCGCCGAAGCCTTTGTATTTCAGCACGGGCAGGCCCTGGTCGTGGTACATCGCCAGCACTGCGTCGCAGTGCTCCAGATATTTGGGGGTAAACAGAGTGTCGGCAGGCAGCGGGCCACGAAGGTCCATGCCCTCACCGCGCAGGCGCTCTAATGTTGGTTCGATGATGTCGATTTCTTCATGGCCCAGGTGTCCGCCTTCACCGGCGTGCGGGTTGAGTCCGCACACAAGTATGCGTGGCTGGGCGATGCCGAATTTTTCTTGCAGGTCGGCGTGCAGAATCCGCGTGACCCGCTCCAGCCGCTCCGGTGTGATTGCATCGGCAATCTCGCGCAGGGGCAGGTGAGTGGTGACCAGTGCCACGCGCAAACCGCGTGTGGCAAGCATCATCACCACTTGTGCGGTGTGGGTCAGGTCGGCGAGAAATTCCGTATGTCCGGAGAACGCGATGCCCGACTCATTGATCACGCCTTTGTGTACTGGCGCGGTGATCATCCCGGCGAAATCGCCGTTCAGGCAGCCGTTGCCGGCGCGGGTCAGGGTTTCGAGGACGAAAGCGGCATTGACCTTGTCCAGTTGCCCGGCGACTACGGGGGCGCTGAGCGGTGTATCCCAGACGTAAAGGCTGTTTACCGGCGCCGGAGCGTCCGGCCAGTGATCCGGCCCGACCTCCAGCAGGTTGACGGCCAGCCCCAGTTGCGCGGCCCGCTCAAGGAGCAGGTCGCGGCTGGTGATGGCGATCAGGGGATGTGGCTGGGCTTGCGAGGCGAGCAGCAGGCACAGGTCGGGACCGATGCCGGCTGGTTCGCCGGGTGTCAGCGCGAAACGCTGGGATTTCACTGCGCTGCCTGGTCTGCACCAGGGAGTTTGATCTCTACATACGCTTCGTCACGGATCTGACGCAGCCAGGTTTGCAGCTCTTCATCGTATTTGCGGTTACGCAGTACGGTCATGGCTTGCTGCTCGCGGGCTTGTTCGGTGCTGTCAGTGGCACGACGGCCAAGGACTTCGAGAACGTGCCAGCCGTATTGAGTCTGGAACGGCTTGGACAGCTGACCTTGTGGGGTCTTGGCCATCACTTCGCGGAACTCCGGCACCAGTACGTTCGGGTCGATCCAGTTCAGGTCGCCGCCGTTAAGCGCGGAGCCCGGGTCTTCGGAGTAACTTTTTGCCAAAGTGGCGAAATCTTCACCCGCCACGATGCGCTCATACAACGACTGAACCAAGGCTTTGGTCTTGGCTTCGTCGCGGATCGGGCTCGGCTTGACCAGGATGTGGCGCACATGCACTTCATCACGGGTCTGGGCTTCGCCGCCGCGCTTGGCCAACAGCTTCAGGATGATGAAACCGCCTGGAGTGCGTGCCGGTTGAGTCACGTCGCCAACGGCCATGCTGCTCAGCTCGCGATCGAACGGCGGTGGCAATTGAGCGGCTTTACGCCAGCCCATGTCGCCGCCTTCCAGTGCGTTGTCGCTGGCGGATTTGGCCACGGCCAACTGACCGAAGTCAGCGCCTTGCTTAAGCTGCTGGTAAACCTCCATGGCCTGACGCGCGGCGTTCTGAATCGCTTCAGAGTTGGCGCTTTCCGGGGTCGGGATCAGGATGTTGGCCAGGTGCAGCTCTTCTGACAATTGCATCTTGCCCAGGTCGGAAGCGAGGAAGTTCTTCACTTCCTGCTCGGACACCTGAATGCGTTCGGCCACTCGGCGCTGACGAACACGGCTGATGACCATCTCGCGGCGGATCTGGTCGCGGGCGTCGTCATAAGACAGGCCGTCGCGAGCCAGAGCAGCGCGGAACTGATCCACGCTCATGTTGTTGCGCTGGGCGATGGTGCCAACCGCCTGGTTCAGCTCTTCATCGGTGATGCGGATACCAGAACGTTCGCCGATCTGCAGTTGCAGGTTTTCGACGATCAGGCGCTCAAGCACCTGTTGGTCCAGCACGCCCGGGGGCGGCAGACCGCCTCCGCGCTTGGCGATGGTCTGCTGAACTTCGTGGACACGTTGATCCAGCTGGCTCTGCATGACCACGTCGTTGTCGACGATGGCAACCACTTTATCGATGGACTGCACGGCGGCGTTGGCCGCCGTACCCAGGAACAGCGCGCCCAGCATCAGCGGGCGCAGACAATCAGAAAGCTTGGTCTTCACGTTCACGATAACCTTGGATGCCTTTGTCGAGGAAGCTCTCTACCTTGGCGCCAGTCAGGCCGCCGAGTCCCTTCAGAACAATTTGGAGGAAGACGCCGTGGTCGCCTTTTTCGTTTTCCGGGGCGTTCTGACTGTTTTCGTCATAGCTGACCCAGTAACGGTTGATCAGGCGCAATTTCCAGCAGCAGTTGTCGTATTCGAAACCACCGAAGGCTTCCAGCGTACGGTTGCGGTTGTAGTCGTACTGCCAGCGGCTGATAGCGCTCCACTGTGGAACGATCGGCCAGATGACCGAGAAATCATGCTGCTGGATCTTGTAGTAGTCCTTCACGTAGCCAGGCTGGCCCGGGGTGCCGTAGTCACCACCGCCCACCGACCATTTACCGGTGTTCTGGTCGTAACGAATCTGGTCGTTGCGATAGCGGTAGCCGAGGTTGACCACCTTGTTCGGGTTGTCTTCAGGCTGGTAGTGGAACATCGCACTGCCGGAACGTGGGCTGCGGCTGTCCGGGTCCCAGTTGTAGTCGGCCGTGGTGCGCCAATCGCGGTTCCAGCGGTATTCGTATTCCAGTGCGTAAGGCGAGACATTGGCCTGCGCATCGTCACGGGTTTTTCCATCGATACCTGGCAGTTGGACTTCGCGATCCTTGAAGTAAACGGCTTGCCCTACGCTGATTCGTTGACGTTCAAAGCCGTCATCTTCGATCCAGCGGTTGGTGACGCCCAGCGACAGTTTGTTCTCGTCGCCGACACGGTCGGAGCCAGAGAAGCGATTGTCACGGAACAGCGATGCGTAGCTGAAGGTATATTCGCTGGTGTCAAATACCGGAATATCTTCCTGGTTCGTCTTTGGAACGTAGAGATAGAACAGGCGAGGTTCCAGAGTCTGGCGGTAGTCTTTGCCGAACCAATTGGTGTTGCGATCGAAATAGAGGCCGCTGTCGATGCTTGCGATCGGCACGCCACGATTCTGGTTGCTGCCGAACTTGCCACCAACGTAGTCAGTGCCTGCAGCGGCCGCCGCGTTTTGCTGGGCCACGATCTGCGATTTGCCGGTACCGTCCAGATCAAGCTGGTACTGAGTGTACTGATACTTGAGCGATGGTTTTAGGAAACCATAGGTCCAGTTCAACGGCAGGCTGACGGCAGGTTTCAGGTTCAAGCGATCGCCGTTTGCACGCGCCAAGCCCTGAATGTTGTTATCCAGGCGAGACTCGACTGTACCGTCTTCGTTTACGAAGTTGCCGTTCTGAAGGTCACGGTCGAAGCGAACGATCTCGCTTTCATAGTCGAAATCCAGGCCCTGCGGATGGTACGGCAACTGTCCGTAGAAGGAGATCTGCGGCAGGCGGTCATACGGAGTCAGGTTCGAAACGGTAGCCAGTTGATACGCCTGAGCATTCAAGCGTGCCGTGTAGCTGTCGCCGCGATAGGTTACCGAACCCTGCTGGTTCACGTAGTCCGAGCTCTTCACGCCAATCTGATCGGTGGTCAAATCCTGGAAGTAGTACGGATCGCTGATCTTGGTGTAATCGACCTGGGTAAACACGCGGGAATCCAGACCGCCCTTGTGCTGCCAGTTGTACATGTAGCGATTTTTTTCGTAATCGGTCTGTTTGCTGCGATCGGTGTCTTCGTCGTTCAGATACGCCGCGCCGAACTGACCTTCACTCGACTTGGTCAGGTAGCGGAACTCACCTTCCACCAACATGCCGTGCTTGCTCATGTAGCGCGGGTACAACGTGGCATCGTAGTTCGGCGCCAGGTTGAAGTAGTAAGGGGTGACCAGCATGAAGCCGGTGTCGCTGCCGGTGCCGATGGTCGGCGGCAGGAAGCCCGACTGGCGACGGTCGTCGATCGGGAAGTAGATGTACGGCGTGTAAAGGATCGGAATGTCTTTAACGCGCAGCGTCACGTTGGTCGCGGTACCGAAGCCGGTGGCCGGGTTCAAGGTGATGTTGTTGCCCTTGAGCTGCCAGGCGTTGCTGTTCGGTTCGCACGTGGTGTACGTGCCGTCCTTCAAGCGGATGATCGCGTTTTCGGCGCGCTTGGCGTACAGCGCGTTACCGCGGATGCGCGATTTGTGCATCACGTATTCGGCGTTGTCGACTTTGGCTTCACCAGTGTCGAGCTGCACATCGGCGTGGTCGCCGACGATCAGCGCGCCGTTGTCACGGATGCGCACGTCGCCATTGAGTTCGGCGCGGCTCTCGGCCTGATACAGGCTCGCCTCGTCCGATTCAACCTGCATGCTGCCCTGACGCAGGACGACATCACCGGCCAGCGTACCGACTTGATCATCGGTGTTATAGCGCGAGGCTTTTGCGCCGATAAAGGTCGGAGCATCGCTTTTATTCGTCTTGTCGTTCATGCCAGGACGAGTTGGCTCGATGTAGGCACCCGAGCAATACGGACCGGTCTCGGCCAGTTGGGCGGCGGTGAGCTTCTCGCGCGGAACCCAGTCGAGGTGACTGAAGTCTTCGCTACGGGATTTCAGGCCACGGCCCTTGGCTTCGGTGACCAGGACCGTTTTAGGGCCTGTGTCGGCAACCGAACCGTCCTCGCTCGCCGCTTCGCCAGCGGCGCTGACGGCACTGCCGTCATGCACTGGGCGTGGCGGCAAGGCTGCAGCGGTTGACTTGGGCGCACAGGCCCAACCACCCGTAGCCGAGACGGAGCAGTCATACTGCTCGGCGGCGACAACGAATTGACTGGCCAGAGGTTGCATAGCCAGCAGACTGCCGGTTACCAACAACGGAAATTTTTTACGAAACGCGGGGGATTTCAATGCCATCTTATTAGTCCGGGCTTCCTGCGTGCCATCTGCCCGCGGTGTGGGCCGCACGCCTCTCGATGGTCTGAAAAAGATGCTGGATAATAAAGCATGACCCGCTTGACGGCTAGCGCCGTCGGAGACCCTTGCAATGCCTGACCAAGATGTACGCTTGCAACACCTGAAAGTTTGGCTCGATGAGCAGTTGGCAATCCTGTTTGCAGATCAAGGCTGGGGCGCCGTGCCCCCGGCCACGTTGACTGCGGCCAGCAGCGACGCGAGTTTCCGCCGCTACTTCCGTTGGGAAGGCGCCGGTCGCAGCTTCGTCGTAATGGACGCACCACCGCCCCAGGAAAACTGCAAACCGTTCGTGGATATCGCGTTTTTGCTGGCGAAATCCGGAATAAATGTGCCGAAAATTTACGCCGAAGACCTCGAACGCGGCTTTCTTTTGCTCAATGACCTGGGCAACAAGACCTATCTCGACGTGATCGATGGCGGAAATGCCGACGCATTGTTCAGCGATGCCCTGCAAGCGCTGCTGGCTTTTCAGCAATTGCCGATGGTGGCGCCGCTGCCAAGTTACGACGTGGCCCTGCTGCGTCGTGAGCTGGAACTGTTTCCTGAGTGGTACGTGAAACATGAACTCGGCGTCGAGTTCGATTCGACTCAGCAACAACAGTGGCAGCGGATCAGCGAGCTGTTGATCGACAGCGCCTTGGCCCAGCCGAAAGTGCTGGTGCACCGCGACTACATGCCGCGCAACCTGATGCACAGCGAGCCGAACCCTGGCGTGCTGGATTTTCAGGACGCGGTCTACGGCCCGGTGACCTACGACGTGACCTGCCTGTTCAAGGACGCCTTCCTCAGCTGGCCTGAAGAACGCGTACGCGGCTGGCTGGAAAATTACTGGCAGCAAGCCTCGGCACTGAATATTCCGGTGCAGCCGGACTTCGAAGATTTCCTGCGTGCCAGCGACCTGATGGGCGTGCAGCGCCACCTGAAAGTCATCGGCATTTTCGCGCGCATCTGCCATCGCGACGGCAAGCCGCGATATCTGGCCGACGTGCCGCGCTTCTTCTCCTATATAGAAGCAGTGATCGCCCGTCGTCCTGAACTGGCCGAACTGCAAGCGCTGTTCACCAGCCTGCGTGCTGGAGCGACGGCATGAAAGCAATGATTCTGGCGGCAGGCAAAGGCGAGCGCATGCGCCCGCTGACCCTGACTACGCCCAAACCGCTGGTGCGTGCCGGCGGTGTGCCGTTAATCGAATACCACCTGCGCGCCCTCGCGGCGGCGGGTTTCAATGAAATCGTGATCAACCACGCCTGGCTCGGTCAGCAGATCGAGGATTACCTGGGTGACGGATCGCAGTTTGGCCTGAGCATTCAGTACTCGCCGGAAGGCGAGCCGCTGGAAACCGGCGGCGGGATTTTCCGTGCGTTGCCGTTGCTTGGCGACGATGCTTTCCTGGTGGTGAACGGCGACATCTGGACCGACTACGACTTCAGCGTGTTGCATCAACCGATCAACGGTCTGGCGCATCTGGTGCTGGCGGATAATCCGGCGCATCACCCGACAGGGGATTTTTCTTTGGTCGACGGTCAGGTCATCGACGGCCAGCCGACTGCCGCGACCCTGACCTACAGCGGTATCGCCGTGATCCATCCGCAACTGTTCGACGGCTGCGCGGACGGTGCCTTCAAGCTGGCACCGCTGCTGCGCAAAGCCATGGCGGACAGGCAGGTGACGGGCGAGCGTCTGAAAGGCCATTGGGTGGATGTCGGTACGCATGAGCGTCTGGCCGAAGCTGAGACCTTGATAGAAGCGAGTCGCTGACATGTTGTGGCCAGGGACTCTGATTGGAGCCGGAGCGGGTTTTGCGATTGCTAGCATTCCGGGGGCCATGCTTGGGGCTTTGTTGGGGCAGGCGCTGGATCGGCGCCTGCATTTGCAAAGCTTTGGACATCTGCGCGAGAAACTCGGTGGTCGACCGATGCTGCGCAACGATGAATTGTTGTTCGTGTTGCTCGGGCGTCTGGCCAAGAGTGACGGACGTGTGACCGATGGGCATATCCAGCAGGCGCGTAACGAAATGCGCGCGCTGGAAATGAGCGAACCGGCGACGCGCCGGGCGATTGCCGCGTTCAATCGCGGCAAGTCCGGTGGCGATAATCTGCGCGGGTATCTGCGCCGTCTGAGTGCGCAGCCGCATGCGGCCGAAGGCGTTTTGCGAGCCTGTTGGCGGATGGTCTGGGCCGATGGCCGGGCCGGGGTCAGCGAGCGGGAGTTGTTGGCGCAGTGGGGTAAATGGCTGGGCTGGACGACGCAGCAGGTGCAGGCACTGGCCAGTGATTATGAGCCCGGAAAACGGCCTATCGTCAGTGCGGCGGTCAGTTATCAGGAGGCGATGTGCCTGCTCGGCGTGTCGGCGAGCAGCGAGCCGGCGCAGATCAAACGGGCTTACCGACGTCTGCTCAGCCGTCATCATCCGGACAAGATTGCCGGCAGTGGGGCGACCCCGGCGCAGGTGCGAGAGGCGACGGATAAAACCCGTGAGTTGCACAATGCCTACACGTTGATTCGGGAGCGGCGGGATTTTCGCTAGCTTTTAGTTCTGTGTCGTCGACACTGGCCTCTTCGCGAGCAAGCCCGCTCCCACATTCGATCGCATTCCATCTGAAGGAACGCGGTCAACTGTGGAAGCGGGCTTGCTCGCGAAAGGGGGCGAATCGGTCTGACGATCAGTCGGTGTTCTGTGGATTCAACCAGCCACGCACGCGACGGAGCAGTTGTTCCTGCTCGGCCTTGTTATCTGGCAACGCATTGAGCGCCACCTGGCTGAATGCCGAGGTCTTCAAACGCTTGCTCGCCTGCATACGCTCCAGCGCTGCATTGCGGTCCAGCGGTTTGTCCATGTAGAAAATATCAGCCGTCGGCAGCTTCAGCGTCGGAGTCAGCTCCGCCAGTGGCGGTTTGGCCTTGGCCGGAGCCTGCGCGTCGACCATGACAAATTTCTCCACCTGCGCCGTTTGTCGCTCGCTCAAAAAACGCGCAGCCCAATAAGCGCCGGTGCCGTGACCGAGCACAACGATGCGCCGCGCACTTTGCTGTTCGGCGTAGGCAATAGCCGCATCGATCCGCGCGAAGATGCGCTCGGCATCGGCGTTGGATTGTTCCTCGGTCGTTTCGGCAACCACCTGATCGGCGACTTCGGCTTCACCGCCAGCGGCTTGTTCGATCGGCTGTGCGGTCGTGGAATCCTTGCTGCCACTTTCGGGCGCTTTCGGCGCAGCCTCGGCTGCGACCACGCGCGGTGCGATGGTGTCGCTCTGCAGATCGGGCAGGGTGATACTCAGGCTGCTCCATTCGGCGTCCGGCAATTTGCGCCGCAACGGGCCGATCGCCTGAGGCCAGTCAGCCGTTTCACCGGCGCCCGGGACGATGATCACCGCGCCTTTGGGCTCGGCGGTGTTGGCCGGTTTCCACAGGGCGAGGAACGTTTCGCTGCCAGCCTGTAACTGTTGCTGTTCTTGCGCAGGGATTTTACGTTCCAGTGCCGCAGCCTCTTCCTGACTACGCTCAAGCAGTGGCTGGCGTTCGGCCGGTTTTTCTTCAGCGGATTTTTCCGCAGCGCCAGCAGGTGCTGAATCAGCCGCGTTGACGGAAAACGCACAGGGCAGGATCAGCGACAGGCACAATGCTGGCATTGCCAGGCGGTAAACAGAAGGCATCGGTTATTCCAGGCCAGATAGTATTCCGCCAGCCTAATGGGTTGGTCAGAATTTGTCAGTGTATGAGACTTCAATGAAGCGATTTTGCTGCCTGTGGGTTATCGGCTGTTTGTGGCTTCCCTTGATGGGCTGGACGGCGCCTGCGCCACCGGCGCACGTTGCGCAGTTGTCCGTGAGTGAGCAGCGATGGTTGGCGCAGCACAACGAGTTGCGCGTCGGATTGGTGTTGCAGACGCCGTATGCGCAATACGATCGGCGTTTGCAACGGTTGTCCGGGGCCAACGTTGAGCTGATGAAGTTGTTGGCCAAGGCGCTCAATGTCGAGCTGAGCTGGCGCAACTTTCAGGATCTGGCGCAATTGGAAGCGGCTGCGCGGGAAGGGGAGATCGATATTGCTCCCGGTCTGACCCAGACACCGAGCGCGCTGCGCCTGTGGCAGTTTTCCGACCCCTACATGCGCGTGCCGCAACTGGTGGTCAGCGACCAGAAGGCCAGCGGTGGGGTGGATCTGGAAAAACTCGACAGCCAGACCCGTGTCGCCGTGCGCATGCCGAGCACCACCGCTGACTATCTGCGCGGCAATTATCCACACCTGAATCTGCAAGGCGTGCCGCTGGAGCGTCAGGCATTGCAATTGCTGTTGAGTCAGCAGGCGTCTTATGCGGTGGTCGATGAGGCGCAACTCGGACGGCTGTCGGCCGAGCCGGAGTTCGCTGAACTGGTAGTGGTCGGCGATATCGGCCTGCCGCAATTGTTGCGAGTCGCTTCGCGCCGGGACTGGCCTGAGCTGGCCGGCATCGTCCAGAGCGCGCTGCGTGCGATCCCCGCCAAGGATCTGGAGCGCCTGCACAGTCAATGGCTGCAACCCAAATATCCACGGTTGTCGGAATCGCCGGGGTTCTGGCAGAACCTCAGCCTGTTGTTCGCGGTAATGCTGCTCAGTTGTGTGGCGATCGTATTCTGGCAGCGCCGCCAACAGCTCAGCCTCGAACAGCGCCTGCTCGCCGCACGCGAAGACATCGCCCTGCGCGCCGCCAGCGAAGAAGCGCTGCGGCTGACGCAGTTTTCCATCGATCAAAGCACCGTCGGCATTCTTTGGGTCAACTGGGACAGCCATGTGCGCTACGCCAATCGGGCGGCGGAAAACATGCTCGGTTATCCGTCGGGTGGGTTGATCGAGCGACCGCTGATCGACTTCGAACCGGGGCTGCATATGGATCGCTGGCTCAACCTGTGGAAACGCGCGCGGGCCAGTGAAGAAGGGCCGCTGAGTTTCGAAACCAGTTGTGTGCGCGCCGATGGCAGTATTTTGCCGGCGGATGTGTCGCTGAGCTTTCTGCGTTTTCGCGACAGTGAATATCTGGTGGTCTATCTCACTGACGTCACCGACCGCCGCCGCGCACTCGCGGCTTTGCAGGAAAGCGAGGCGCGACTGCAAGGCATCGCCGCCAACGTGCCGGGGCTGGTGTTTCGCTTGGAGCGGGCGCCGGTGACCGGACAGATCGACTTTGCCTACATCTCTGAGGGCAGCGAAAGCCTGGTCGGCTACGCGCCGGCCGCTATTGCCCACCGCGACATGGGCCTGCGCAGTCTGGTGCATCCGGACGACAAGGCCAGTTATCACCGCACCCAGGATCAGGCGCTGGACACCGACAGCGACTGGTCGTGGCAGGGGCGAATCCTCACGCGTCAGGGCGAGCAGCGTTGGGCCGAGATCAAGGCCATCACCCGGCAGCTTGAAGATGGCACTTATGTCTGGGACGGCATCGTCTGGGACATTACCGAGAGCAAGCGTATCGAGCTGGAGCTGGCGGCGTCGCGCGAGCAGTTGCGTGAGTTGTCGGCGCACCTTGAGAGCGTGCGCGAGGAAGAGAAGGCGCGGATCGCCCGCGAGGTTCACGATGAGCTGGGGCAGATGCTGACGGTGCTGAAACTGGAGACGTCGATGTGCGAATTGGCCTACGCACAGCTCGACCCCGGTCTGCACGACAGGTTGAACAGCATGAAGCGCCTGATCGCCCAGTTGTTCCAGTTGGTGCGTGATGTGGCGACCGCGTTGCGCCCGCCGATTCTCGATGCCGGGATTGCCTCGGCAATTGAATGGCAGGCGCGGCGGTTCGAGGCGCGCACGCAGATTCCGTGTCTGGTGCAGGTGCCGGACAATCTGCCGCCGCTCAGCGACGCCAAGGCGATTGGTCTGTTTCGCATTCTTCAGGAGGCGCTGACCAACGTCATGCGCCATGCCCAGGCGCATACTGTGGAACTGACGCTGGCGCTGGAAGGCGATGAATTGTGTCTGACGGTGAGTGACGATGGCGTAGGATTCGTCACCACTGCCGGTCGGCCAACCTCGTTTGGTCTGGTCGGCATGCGTGAGCGGGTGCTGATCATGGGCGGGCGGCTGGAGCTTGAGAGTGAGCCGGGGGAGGGCACCAGTCTGAATGTCTGGGTGCCGGTGAGTGAGGTCTGATGGTTATGTGTTGTTTGAGTTGACGCTTTCGCGAGCAGGCTCGCGCCCACATTGGAATGCATTTCCTTGTGGGAGCGAGCCTGCTCGCGAATGACCCTGGCGCTGAATAAGAACAATGGAGAAGAACGTGATCCGTGTACTGGTAGCCGAAGACCACACCATTGTCCGTGAAGGCATCAAGCAATTGATTGGCCTGGCCAAGGACCTGCAAGTCGTGGGTGAGGCGAGCAATGGTGAACAACTGCTTGAAACCTTGCGCCATGTGCCGTGCGAAGTGGTGCTGCTCGATATTTCCATGCCTGGGGTCAACGGTCTGGAAGCGATTCCGCGAATCCGCGCCCTGAACAATCCACCGGCGATTCTGGTGTTGTCGATGCACGACGAGGCGCAAATGGCCGCGCGTGCCTTGAAGGTTGGCGCCGCGGGTTATGCGACCAAGGACAGCGATCCGGCCCTGTTGCTGACGGCGATCCGCAAAGTCGCGGCGGGTGGGCGCTACATCGATCCGGATCTGGCCGACCGCATGGTCTTCGAGGTCGGCCTCACCGACACGCGGCCGTTGCACTCGTTGTTGTCCGAGCGCGAGTTTTCGGTGTTTGAACGCCTGGCCCAAGGCGCCAACGTCAACGACATCGCCCAGCAACTGGCCCTGAGCAGCAAGACTATCAGCACCCACAAGGCGCGGTTGATGCAGAAGCTCAACATCACCTCGCTCGCGGAACTGGTGAAGTACGCGATGGAACACAAACTTCTCTAAAGATCACCGCCATCAAAAACTGTGGGAGGGGGCTTGCTCCCGAAGGCGGCGTATCAGTCGCCGAATGAGTTGAATGACCCACCGCATTCGCGAGCAAGCCCGCTCCCACAAGGGATGTGCTTTGAGGCTGGCATCTTGGGCATATCCATTAGCGACAAGTGCTTTTGCCCTTGCTTGTGGCTTGCAGCTCAACCCTCGCCACTGCCTTATCCATTAGCGCCATCCTTGTAGGGCAATCCCTACCCCCAACCTTCCATCCCGCTGAGGCGATTCTCTCCTGCACCCCGATTTGCGTGCCTGCCGCCAGCCACTAGGCTTGGTACACAAGCAGTCATCAACAACAAAGGTGTGGGTATGAGCCAGGTCGATACAAACGCAGGGGCCAGTGACGTGCTGGTCAGCTTTCGTGGAGTGCAGAAGAGCTACGACGGCGAGAACCTGATCGTCAAAGACCTCAACCTGGACATTCGCAAAGGCGAATTCCTCACCCTGCTCGGCCCGTCCGGTTCCGGCAAGACCACCAGCCTGATGATGCTCGCCGGTTTCGAGACGCCGACCGCTGGCGAAATCCTCTTGGCCGGGCGCGCGATCAACAACGTGCCGCCGCACAAACGCGACATCGGCATGGTGTTCCAGAACTACGCACTGTTTCCACACATGACCGTCGCGGAAAACCTCGCGTTCCCGCTGACCGTGCGCGGCCTGAACAAGAGCGACGTCAGCGACAAGGTCAAGAAAGTCCTGAGCATGGTTCAGCTCGACGCGTTCGCTTCGCGCTACCCGGCGCAATTGTCTGGCGGTCAGCAACAACGTGTGGCCCTGGCCCGTGCGCTGGTGTTCGAACCGCAACTGGTGCTGATGGATGAACCCCTCGGCGCCCTCGACAAACAACTGCGTGAACATATGCAGATGGAGATCAAACACCTGCACCAGCGCCTCGGCGTCACCGTGGTCTACGTGACTCACGATCAGGGCGAAGCACTGACCATGTCAGATCGGGTCGCGGTGTTCCACCAAGGCGAGATCCAGCAGATCGCCCCGCCGCGCTCTCTCTACGAAGAGCCGAAGAACACCTTCGTCGCCAACTTCATCGGCGAGAACAACCGTCTCAACGGCCGCCTGTTCAGCCAGAACGGTGAGCGCTGCGTGGTCGAGTTGGGCCGTGGCGAGAAGGTCGAGGCGCTGGCGGTCAACGTCGGCCAGACCGGCGAGCCGGTGACCCTGTCGATTCGCCCGGAGCGCGTCAGCCTCAACGGTTCCAGCGATCAATGCGTCAACCGCTTCTCAGGGAGGGTGGCGGAATTCATCTATCTGGGCGACCACGTCCGCGTACGCCTGGAAGTCTGCGGCAAGACCGACTTCTTTGTGAAACAGCCGATTGCCGAGCTTGATCCTGCGCTCGCTGTCGGTGACGTGGTTCCGCTTGGCTGGCAGGTCGAGCACGTTCGCGCGCTCGACCCACTTCTAGAGGCGCATTAATCGCCCCGGCAATACCAACACCAACCCTGCACGTGGAGAGAACAATAAATGTTGAGATCCCTGAAGTTCACCGCCCTGACCCTGGGCCTGATGGGTGCGGCCAGCGCAATGGCCGCTGGCCCGGATTTGACCGTGGTGTCGTTTGGCGGGGCGAACAAGGCGGCGCAAGTCAAAGCCTTCTATGCACCGTGGGAAGCGGCGGGCAACGGCAAGATCGTTGCCGGTGAGTACAACGGCGAGATGGCCAAGGTCAAAGCCATGGTCGACACCAAGAGCGTGTCGTGGGATCTGGTGGAAGTTGAGTCGCCAGAACTGTCCCGTGGCTGCGACGAAGACATGTTCGAGCAACTCGACCCGGCACTGTTCGGCAAATCCGCAGACTACGTCAAAGGCGCGATTCAGCCGTGCGGCGTGGGCTTCTTCGTCTGGTCGACCGTGCTCGCGTACAACGCCGACAAGCTGAAAACCGCGCCAACCAGCTGGGCCGATTTCTGGGATACCAAGAAATTCCCGGGCAAACGTGGCCTGCGCAAAGGTGCCAAGTACACCCTCGAATTCGCTCTGATGGCCGATGGTGTGGCGCCGAAAGACGTCTACAAGGAACTGGCGAGCAAGGGTGGTCAGGATCGCGCGTTCAAGAAACTCGACGAGCTGAAACCAAGCATTCAGTGGTGGGAAGCCGGCGCGCAACCGCCGCAGTACCTCGCTTCCGGTGACGTGGTGATGAGCTCGGCCTACAACGGCCGCATCGCGGCGGTGCAGAAAGAATCCAACCTGAAAGTGGTGTGGAACGGCGGTATCTACGACTTCGACGCATGGGCTATCCCGAAAGGTCTGGACGCCAAGCGTGCGGAAGCGGCGAAGAAATTCATCGCCTTCTCGGTACAACCGCAACAGCAGAAGACCTACTCGGAAAACATCGCCTACGGCCCGGCCAACACTCAAGCCGTGCCGCTGCTGGCCAAGGACGTCCTGAAAGACATGCCGACCACTCCGGAAAACATCGCCAACCAGGTGCAGATCGACGTCAGCTTCTGGGCTGACAACGGCGAGCAGCTTGAGCAGCGTTTCAACTCCTGGGCTGCGAAATAAGCAGAACCTGGTGAGGGTGGGCTTGCCCACCCCTGTGGGAGCGAGCCTGCTCGCGAAAGCAGTAGATCAGCCAGCATAGATGTGGAATGTGCTGGCCTCTTCGCGAGCAGGCTCGCTCCCACAGGTAGCTGTGTTCCAACACAACAGAGGTGGTTCGCCACCTCTGTAACGATCAAAGATTTGCGGAGTACGTCATGGCCATCGCCGTTCCCCTGAACGAGGGCGCCAGCCCCACCTTGAAGCAGAAGCTCAAGCGCGCCGAGCGGGTCAACCGCTGGAAAGCCCAGGCGCTGATTGCGCCGTTGGTGTTGTTTCTGTTGCTGGTGTTCCTGGTGCCGATCGTGGCGCTGCTCTACAAAAGCGTCGGCAACCCGGAAGTGGTCGGCGGCATGCCGCGTACCGTGGCGGCCATCGCCAGTTGGGACGGCCGTGGCCTGCCCGCTGAACCGGTGTACAAAGCGGCCGGCGAAGACCTCGCCGAAGCGCGCAAAAACCAGACGCTGGGTGATCTGTCCAAGCGCTTGAACATGGAGTTGGCCGGCTATCGCAGCCTGCTGACCAAAACCGCCCGGGCGCTGCCCTTTGCCAGCGAACCGGCCTCTTATAAAGAAGCACTGGAAGCACTCGACGAACGTTGGGGCGACCCGGCCTACTGGCAAGCGGTAAAACGCAACACCAGCAGCATCACCCCGTATTACTTGCTGGCAGCGGTCGATCACCGCATCGACGACCTCGGCGAGGTCGCCCCGGCCACCCCGGATCAGGCGATCTACCTCGACATCTTCGCCCGCACGTTCTGGATGGGCCTGGTCATCACGGTGATCTGCCTGCTGCTCGCCTATCCACTGGCGTACCTGCTGGCGAATCTGCCATCGCGCCAAAGCAACCTGCTGATGATTCTGGTGCTGTTGCCGTTCTGGACCTCGATCCTGGTGCGGGTGGCGGCGTGGATCGTGCTGCTGCAATCGGGCGGGCTGATCAACAGTGTGCTGCTGGCCGTGGGCATCATCGATAAGCCGCTGGAACTGGTGTTCAACCGCACCGGCGTGTACATCTCGATGGTGCACATCCTGTTGCCGTTCATGATCCTGCCGATCTACAGCGTGATGAAAGGCATCTCGCCGACCTACATGCGCGCCGCGATATCGCTGGGCTGTCATCCGTTCGCCAGTTTCTGGCGCGTGTATTTCCCGCAGACCTATGCCGGTGTCGGTGCCGGTTGTCTGTTGGTGTTCATCCTCGCCATCGGCTACTACATCACCCCGGCGCTGCTCGGCAGCCCGAACGATCAGATGGTCAGCTACTTCGTCGCGTTCTACACCAACACCAGCATCAACTGGGGCATGGCCACCGCGCTGGGCGGGCTGTTGCTGCTGGCGACCGTGGTGCTTTATCTGATTTACAGCTGGCTGGTGGGCGCCAGTCGCCTGCGCCTGAGCTAAGGGGAAATTTGAAATGCTGAGTCCTTACATGTCGCCCATCGAACGGGTGTGGTTCTACAGCTTGCGGATCCTCTGCGGCTTGATCCTGCTGTTTCTGATTCTGCCGGTGCTGGTGATCGTGCCGCTGTCGTTCAACTCGGGCAGTTTCCTCGTGTACCCGCTGCAGGGCTTCTCGCTACAGTGGTATCAGGACTTCTTCGCTTCGGCCGAGTGGATGCGCGCGCTGAAGAACAGCATCATCGTCGCCCCGGCCGCGACCGTGCTGGCGATGATCTTCGGCACGCTGGCGGCGATCGGCCTGACTCGCGGCGACTTCCCCGGCAAAGCACTGGTGATGGCGCTGGTGATTTCGCCGATGGTGGTGCCGGTGGTGATCATCGGTGTGGCGAGCTATCTGTTCTTCGCACCGTTGGGCCTGGGCAACAGCTTCTTCTCGTTGATCGTGGTGCATGCGGTGCTGGGTGTGCCGTTTGTGATCATCACCGTGTCGGCAACGTTGCAGGGGTTCAACCACAATCTGGTGCGCGCTGCGGCGAGTCTCGGTGCATCGCCATTGACCGCGTTCCGTCGGGTGACCTTGCCGCTGATTGCGCCGGGAGTCATCTCCGGGGCGTTGTTTGCCTTTGCGACGTCGTTTGATGAGGTGGTGGTGACGTTGTTTCTGGCGGGGCCTGAGCAAGCGACTTTGCCTCGGCAGATGTTCAGCGGGATTCGTGAGAACCTCAGCCCGACTATCGCAGCCGCCGCTACGTTGCTCATCGCGTTCTCCGTCATCCTGTTGCTGACCCTGGAATGGTTACGCGGCCGCAGCGAAAAACTGCGCACCGCCCAAATCTAAAGCCCAGCTCGGTGAAAACTGTGGGAGGGGGCTTGCTCCCGAAAGCGGTGGGTCAGTCGACATCTATTTCAACTGATCCACCGCTTTCGGGAGCAAGCCCCCTCCCACAAGGGATTTGTGTTGGGTGCGAAGTCTTGGGTCATTCACCACCTGAATAGCAGACAACCCCAAATCCCCAGCTAATCTTGTGCCCAGCTCCCACATCTATAAGAGGCTGCGCACGATGAGTCTTTCCCAGTTCAAAATCGCTCACAAATTGATCACCGGCGCCGGGGCCATCGAGCAACTGGCGGCCGAACTCACCCGTCTCGACATCGACAACCCACTGATCGTCACCGACGCCGCGCTGGTCAAGTCTGGCACCGTGGAGCTGGCGCTGTGCCAACTGGGCGGGCGCGAATACGAGATTTTCGACCGCGTACTGCCTGATCCGGAAATCGCCATTGTTGAAGACTGCATGCGTGCGTACCGCGAAGGCGGGCATGACGGCTTGATTGGTCTCGGCGGCGGCAGTGCCATCGACATCGCCAAAAGCGTTGCCGCGTATGCCGGTTATCACGGCGCGCTGGAGGATCTGTTCGGTGTCGAACAGGTGCCCCGCAAAGGCCCGCCGCTGATCGCCATCCCGACCACCGCCGGCACCGGCTCGGAAGTGACTAATGTTGCGATTCTCTCCGACAAGGTCGCGCAACTGAAGAAGGGCATCGTCAGCGACTATCTGTTACCGGACGTGGCGCTGGTCAGCCCGCAAATGACCCTCACCTGCCCGCGCAGTGTCACTGCTGCCAGTGGCGTCGATGCGCTGGTGCATGCCATCGAATCCTATCTGTCGGTCAACGCTTCGCCGATTACCGATTCCCTCGCCATCGGCGCCATCAAGCTGATCGCCAAGGCCTTGCCCAAGGCCTACGCCAACGGCGCCAACCTGCAAGCCCGCGAAGACATGGCCACCGCCAGCCTGATGGCCGGCATGGCGTTTGGTAATGCCGGGGTCGGCGCGGTGCATGCGCTGGCGTATCCACTGGGCGGGCGATTCAACATCGCCCATGGCGTCAGCAATGCCTTGCTGCTGCCGTATGTCATGACCTGGAACAAGATGGCCTGTGTCGAGCGCATGCAGGATATTGCCGAAGCCATGGGGGTGAAGACCGCTCATCTGAGTGCCGCCGAGGCGGCGGACAAGGCCGTTCAGGCGATGACCGATTTGTGCGCGGCCGTGGAAATTCCTGCCGGGCTGCGCAGTTTCGGCGTGCCGGAAGAGGCGATCCCGGCGATGGCCGTGGAGGCCGCAGGCATTGAACGGCTGATGCGCAACAACCCGCGCAAACTCAGCGCTGTGGACATCGAGAAGATCTATCGCGCGGCGTATTGAGTCAGCGCCGGTCATCCGTCATGGCACAACCCAATCATCGCGGTCACGGTGCGCGCTTGGAAACTTGAGGTATACAATGCGCGCCATCGTGATTTAGCTCAGAAAAGGTGCGTCATGCAGCCCTTCGTAATTGCTCCGTCGATTCTCTCCGCCGACTTCGCCCGCCTCGGCGAAGAAGTGGACAACGTCCTCGCCGCTGGTGCCGACTTCGTCCACTTCGATGTCATGGACAACCACTACGTGCCGAACCTGACCATCGGCCCGATGGTGTGCGCGGCACTGCGCAAGTATGGCGTTACCGCGCCAATCGACGCGCACTTGATGGTCAGCCCGGTGGATCGCATCGTTGGCGACTTCATCGAGGCCGGCGCCACCTACATCACCTTCCACCCGGAAGCCACGCTGCACGTCGACCGTTCGCTGCAACTGATCCGCGAAGGCGGCTGTAAATCCGGTATGGTGTTCAACCCGGCGACCCCGCTGGACGTGCTCAAGTATGTGATCGACAAGGTCGACATGGTCTTGCTGATGAGCGTCAACCCAGGCTTCGGCGGGCAGAAGTTCATTCCCGGCACCCTCGACAAACTGCGTGAAGCGCGGGCGATCATTGATGCCTCGGGCCGTGACATCCGTCTGGAAATCGACGGCGGCGTCAACGTCAACAACATCCGTGAAATCGCGGCGGCTGGCGCTGACACTTTTGTTGCTGGCTCGGCGATCTTCAATGCGCCGAACTACCAGGAAGTCATCGACAAGATGCGTTCCGAACTGGCACTGGCGCGCCCATGAGCGGTTTTGAGCAGCTGTTCCCGGGAAAACTGCCACGGCTGGTGATGTTCGATCTGGATGGCACGCTGATCGACTCGGTTCCAGACCTGGCAGCGGCGGTGGACACCATGCTGCTCTCCCTCGGCCGCCAGCCTGCGGGCATCGAAGCGGTGCGCGAGTGGGTGGGCAACGGCGCGCCAGTGCTGGTGCGCCGTGCTTTGGCCGGTGGCATTGATCATTCGGCGGTGGATGACGTCGAGGCCGAACAGGCGCTGGAAGTGTTCATGCAAGCCTACAGTGCCAGCCATGAGCTGACCGTGGTCTATCCCGGTGTGCGCGACACCCTGAAATGGCTGCACAAGCAGGGCGTGGCCATGGCGCTGATCACCAACAAGCCGGAGCGCTTCGTCGCGCCGTTGCTGGATCAGATGAAGATCGGCCGCTACTTCAAGTGGATCATCGGCGGCGATACCCTGCCGCAGCAGAAACCTGATCCGGCTGCGCTGTTCTTCGTGATGAAAATGGCTAGCATCCCGGCCTCGCAATCGCTGTTCGTCGGCGACTCGCGCAGCGATGTGCTGGCGGCGAAAGCAGCGGGGGTCAAATGTGTTGCCCTGAGTTACGGCTATAACCATGGCCGACCGATTGCCGAAGAATCCCCGGCGCTGGTGATCGACGATCTGCGCAAGCTAATTCCCGGTTGCCTGGATCTGGCCGGTGGGATAACGTTGCCCGACGCTGTTCAACCCCCTGCTGGAAACGCCATCGTGGTGGTCACTCGCAAACTCTGGATGAAAGTCATCAAGGCCCTGGCCCGCTGGCGTTGGCGCGCCTGACTTGTTCCTGGCCGGCCTGCCGGCACGTTTGCCTACCTGACTGATTAGCACCTCACACCACGAGGCACCTCATGATCCGCGAAGAATTCCTGCGCTTGGCCGCTGATGGCTACAACCGCATCCCGTTGGCCTGCGAAACCCTGGCCGACTTCGACACGCCGCTGTCGATCTACCTGAAACTGGCTGACCAGCCCAACTCCTACCTGCTCGAATCGGTGCAGGGCGGCGAGAAATGGGGCCGTTACTCGATTATCGGTCTGCCGTGCCGCACCGTGCTGCGGGTTCACGACCATCACGTCAGCATCACCGTCGATGGCGTCGAGACTGAAAGTCACGATGTTGAAGACCCGTTGGCCTTCGTCGAAACCTTCAAGGCCCGCTACAACGTGCCGACCATCGCCGGTCTGCCGCGTTTCAACGGAGGCCTGGTCGGTTACTTCGGTTACGACTGCGTGCGTTATGTGGAAAAGCGTCTGGGCAAATGCCCGAACCCGGATCCGTTGGGCGTGCCGGACATTCTGCTGATGGTCTCCGACGCCGTTGTGGTGTTCGACAACCTCGCCGGCAAGATGCACGCGATCGTGCTGGCCGACCCTGCGCAGGCCGATGCCTTCGAGCAAGGTCAGGCGCGTTTACAGGGTTTGCTCGAGCAACTGCGCCAGCCGATCACCCCGCGTCGTGGGCTGGACTTCAGCAAGCAGCAGTCTGCCGATCCGGTGTTCCGCTCCAGTTTCACCCAGGACGATTACGAAAAAGCCGTCGACACCATCAAGGAGTACATCCTTGCCGGTGACTGCATGCAGGTCGTGCCGTCGCAGCGCATGTCGATCGACTTCAAGGCGGCGCCGATCGATTTGTACCGCGCATTGCGTTGCTTCAACCCGACGCCGTACATGTACTTCTTCAACTTCGGCGACTTCCATGTCGTCGGCAGTTCGCCGGAAGTGCTGGTGCGGGTCGAAGACAACCTGATCACCGTGCGCCCGATTGCCGGTACGCGTGCGCGGGGTGCGACCGAAGAGGCGGATCTGGCGCTGGAAGAAGACCTGCTGTCGGACGACAAAGAGATCGCCGAGCACCTGATGCTGATTGACCTCGGTCGCAACGATACCGGTCGCGTCTCGGAAATCGGTTCAGTGAAACTCACCGAGAAAATGGTTATCGAGCGCTATTCCAACGTGATGCACATCGTGTCCAACGTCACCGGCCAGTTGAAAGCCGGGCTGACAGCAATGGACGCCCTGCGGGCGATTCTGCCGGCGGGCACCTTGTCCGGCGCGCCGAAGATTCGTGCGATGGAAATCATCGATGAGCTGGAACCGGTCAAGCGTGGCGTGTATGGCGGGGCGGTCGGTTACTTCGCGTGGAACGGCAACATGGACACCGCGATTGCCATTCGTACCGCAGTGATCAAGAACGGCGAACTGCACGTGCAGGCCGGCGGCGGCATCGTTGCCGACTCGGTGCCGGCGCTGGAATGGGAAGAAACCCTGAACAAGCGCCGCGCGATGTTCCGCGCTGTGGCCCTGGCCGAGCAAACCCCGGAAAGCTGAGCCGACACAAAACCCTGAGGGAGCGAGCCTGCTCGCGAAAGCGCTGTGTCAGCCAACATTAATGGTGGCTGACACACACTCTTCGCGAGCAGGCTCGCTTGTATGGTAGGACTTGAAGGGAGGAGGAGGGACAAGGCTCGATTCTGACTGTTGACGCAGCACAGACCGTGGGAGATTTCGCCCCTCCTCCTTTCACCCAAGCGCCGATAAAGAATGCATCT
>NZ_FYDT01000008.1:0-170709 GCF_900187585.1 Pseudomonas sp. Irchel 3E19 | reverse complement strand
CCGTGCGGACCACTCTCCTACTCGGGTGCTGTCACACCAGTGCTAATGACGGTCTCTGCCCCGCGCGCGCTCTTCTACTCTAGCCCCAGTTTGCTGCGCGACAGCGCGGCGTCGAAGACGGGGCGGCAGCTCCTACAAGGAATGAGGTCAGGGGTTGTCGATCTGTTCGAGCATCCACTTCACAAAATCCCGCACTTTGGGCACTTCCGCCGCGTGCTCCGGGTACGCCAGGTAATAGGCGTCGGTGCTGGGCATTGCATGCTGCCAGGGAATGACCAGTTTGCCGTCGGCCAATTCCTCTTCCACCAGAAACCGTGGCAGCAACGCCACGCCGCAGCCGACTTGCGCCGCGCGAATGCACATATAGAAGGTTTCGAAACGCGGCCCGTGGTAGCTGTGCTCGGTCTGGTAGCCCTGACTGTCGAACCAGTCGTGCCACGCTTGCGGGCGCGACGCATTTTGCAGCAGCACCAGATCGGTGAGTTGCGTCGGATCAGTGAACGGCGTGTCAGGCAGGCTGCCCGGCGCGCACACCGGCACCAGCTCTTCGCCGAACAGCTTCAGGCATTCGGTGCCGGGGCGCGAACCCTGGCCGTAGTAGAACGCCAGATCGCTGCGCCCTTGCAGAAGATCGTCCGCCTCCTGCTCGTTGCACAAATCCAGATGGATTGACGGATGGCGCAAGCGCCAGCCTTTCAAGCGTGGCACCAGCCAACGGGCGCCGAAGGTCGAGGGTGTGGAAACCCGCAGGACTTCGGTCTCACCGCCGTAGGAACGCAGGTAATGCGTCGACATCTCAACCTGGGTAAGGATTTTTCTGACCTCCACCAAGTACAAATCCCCGGCCGGGGTCATCTGCAAGCGGCGGCGTACCCGACGGAACAACAAGTGCTGCAACAATTCCTCAAGCTGCGCGACCTGTTTACTGACTGCGCTCTGGGTCAGGTTCAGTTCCTCGGCAGCCCGGGTAAAACTCAGGTGCCGGGTCACGGCCTCGAAGCACTGCAGCGCGGTGATCGATGGCAAGTGGCGTTTGTTCAGCATGGCGGATCCTTTTCTTGTCTTTCTATGCGCAGCATGAATAAACGGAATGATATCTCGCGTAAAGGTCGTTTGTTGCCTCGCCGTACTGACGCTACAACTAAAGGCCTGCCCGGTCGTGAAATGGCGACCGCACACATTCAGTTTTTTGCTTGAGGAGTGACCCATGGTTGCCGCATTGCTCGATCGTCTTGGTGTGAACCCGGCCCTTTATCAGAACGGCAAAGTGCCGGTGCATTCGCCGATCGACGGCAGCCGCATCGCCGCCGTGAACTGGGAAGGCCCGGCCGAAGTCGAGCAGCACATCAGTCGCGCAGATCATGCGTTCGAGGCATGGCGCAAGGTGCCGGCCCCGCGTCGCGGTGAACTGGTGCGTCAATTCGGTGAAGTGCTGCGCGAGTACAAGGCGGATCTTGGCGAACTGGTTTCCTGGGAAGCGGGCAAGATCACCCAAGAAGGCCTGGGTGAGGTGCAGGAGATGATCGACATCTGTGACTTCGCCGTCGGTCTGTCGCGCCAGTTGTACGGTTTGACCATCGCCTCCGAGCGCCCGGGCCACCACATGCGGGAGACCTGGCATCCGCTGGGCGTGGTTGGCGTGATCAGTGCGTTCAACTTCCCGGTCGCGGTGTGGGCGTGGAACACCACGCTGGCGCTGGTCTGCGGCAACCCGGTGGTATGGAAACCGTCGGAGAAAACCCCGCTGACGGCGCTGGCCTGTCAGGCGCTGTTCGACCGCGTGGTGAAGAATTTCACTGATGCCCCGGCAAACCTGTGCCAAGTGATCATCGGTGGCCGTGACGCCGGCGAAGCGCTGGTCGATGATCCGCGTGTCGCATTGATCAGCGCCACCGGCAGCACCCGCATGGGCCGCGAAGTCGCGCCGAAAGTCGCCGCACGTTTTGCCCGCAGTATTCTCGAACTGGGCGGCAACAACGCGATGATCCTCGGCCCGAGCGCCGATCTGGACATGGCCGTGCGCGCCATCCTGTTCAGCGCGGTCGGCACCGCCGGTCAGCGCTGCACCACGCTGCGTCGCCTGATCGCCCATGAGTCGGTCAAAGAAGAAATCGTCAGCCGCCTCAAAGCCGCGTACGCCAAAGTGCGTATCGGCCATCCGCTGGAAGGCAATCTGGTCGGTCCACTGATCGACAAACACAGTTTCGAAAACATGCAGGATGCCCTGGAGCAGGCGTTGAGCGAGGGTGGCCGGGTGTTTGGCGGCAAGCGTCAACTGGAAGATCAGTTCCCCCACGCGTACTACGTCTCGCCGGCGATCGTGGAAATGCCGGAGCAGAGCGATGTGGTCTGCAGCGAAACCTTCGCGCCGATTCTGTATGTGGTCGGCTACAACGACTTCCAGGAAGCGCTGCGCCTGAACAACGCGGTACCGCAAGGCCTGTCGTCGTGCATCTTCACCACCGATGTGCGCGAGGCCGAGCAGTTCATGTCGGCGATCGGCAGCGACTGCGGCATTGCCAACGTCAACATCGGCCCGAGCGGCGCGGAAATCGGCGGCGCGTTTGGTGGCGAGAAAGAGACCGGTGGCGGTCGTGAGTCGGGTTCGGATGCATGGCGCGCGTACATGCGCCGCCAGACCAATACCGTGAACTATTCGCTGGAGCTGCCGCTGGCGCAGGGCATCACATTCGACTGACAGGTGGAGATCCCCTTGTGGGAGCGAGCCTGCTCGCGAATGCAGTGGGTCAGTCGACATAGATGTTGACTGATATACCGCTTTCGCGAGCAGGCTCGCTCCCACAGGGTATGCAGTGTTTGTTAGGTTTCTGTTGGAGTCTGGCAATGCCGTTACGCGAAGAATGTCTGTGGGAAAAACTTACGCCGCAAAGGCCCGATAACACGGCGCTCAAGGGTGAAGTCAAAGTCGATGTCTGCGTGATCGGCGCCGGTTTCACCGGGTTGTCGGCGGCGCTGCATCTGTTGGAAAAGGGCAAGACGGTCTGCGTGCTGGAAGCCCATCGCGCCGGTCACGGCGGTTCCGGACGCAACGTCGGGCTGGTCAACGCCGGGATGTGGATCCCGCCGGACGAGATCGAAGCCGGGTTCGGCCTGGCGGTCGGCAGCCAGCTCAACCGCATGCTCGGTGCGGCACCGGCGCTGGTGTTCAGCCTTGTGGATAAGTACAACATTGATTGCCAGTTGCGCCGCGAAGGCACCCTGCACATGGCGCACAACGCCAAGGGCGAAGCGGATCTGCGCAGTCGCGAGCAACAATGGAAGCGCCGCGGCGCACCGGTCGAATTATTGACTGGCAAGGCCTGCGAGCAAGCCACCGGCACGCAAAAGATTGCCGCCGCTCTGCTTGACCGTCGTGCCGGGACGCTCAATCCGATGGCTTATGTCACCGGGCTGGCCAACGCGGTGATCGGACTGGGCGGGCAGATGTTTGATCATACGCCGGTCACCCGTCTCGAACGCGTGGGTCAAAAATGGTCGGTGCAGACCGAGCTGGGTTCGGTACTGGCCGAGCAGGTGGTCATCGCCTCCAACGCCTACACCGAAGGCGACTGGACTGAGCTGAAACGTAATTTCTTCCCCGGTTACTACTATCAGGTCGCCTCGGTGCCGCTGACCGAAGACGCCGCCCAGGAAATTCTTCCGGGCGGGCAGGGCTCGTGGGACACCCGTCAGGTATTGAGCAGCATCCGCCGTGACAAGGAAGGGCGCTTGTTGCTTGGCAGCCTCGGCAACGGCAATCAGAAACCCACCTGGTTCCTCAAGGCCTGGGCCGACCGGGTGCAGCAGCATTACTTCCCCAATTTGAAACCCGTCGAGTGGGAGTGCACCTGGACCGGGCGCATTGCGTTCACGCCCGATCACTTGATGCGGCTGTTCGAACCGGCACCCGGTCTGGTGGCGGTTACCGGCTACAACGGCCGTGGCGTGACCACCGGCACCGTGGTCGGCAAGGCGTTCGCCGACTACTTGTGTGACGCAAATCCGCAGGCCCTGCCGATTCCCTTTGCACCGATGCAGCCCTTGAGCGGTGTGGGCTTGCGCAGTTGTCTGTACGAGGCCGGGTTCTCGCTGTATCACGCAGGCCAGTGCCTGCGCATCGTCATTTGAGTGTTGAAATATGTTGCTGGAAGCAGCGCTTTTCGATGCAGCGACTAGCCTGTAATGGTGCGGGTTGTAGCAGTCGCGCACCAGCAGTGTGCAGTTCGGTGACGCGGGCTGTTACAGGCTGGTTGCACGTCGTTTGGTGCCGCGGTTGCAATGATGGCGCGTGCGGGTTGCGCCTGAAAAAATAAATGGTTTCACCTTCCGCGGTTTAGACGGTTGCACGCCCAATGAAAATGGGAACGAAACAGTCGAAATAACAAGAAAGCAGCGACTTTTTGAAGAATAAAAAACCGATGGCACGGCCCTTGCTCTGAGCATCAAGAGAAGTGAAGTCGCAGTGCCAACTAAAAAAAACCTTGGAGCACCACCTCATGTCCCAGACGTTTTACAAGAAAGGCTTTCTGGCCCTCGCAGTGGCTACTGCGTTGGGTGTTTCTGCGTTTGCTCAAGCTGATGTGAAAATCGGTGTAGCGGGTCCAATGACGGGCGCCAACGCGGCATTTGGCGAGCAGTACATGAAGGGTGCACAGGCAGCGGCGGACGCAGTCAACGCGGCGGGCGGCGTCAACGGGGAGAAAATCGTACTGGTCAAGGGCGATGACGCCTGCGAACCGAAGCAGGCCGTAACGGTCGCCAAGGACCTCACCAACCAGAAAGTTGCCGGTGTGGTCGGCCACTTCTGCTCCTCTTCGACCATTCCAGCGTCGGAAATCTACGACGAAGCCGGCATCATCGCGATCACCCCGGGTTCCACCAACCCACAGGTGACCGAGCGTGGCCTGAGCGCCATGTTCCGTATGTGCGGGCGTGATGACCAGCAAGGCATCGTCGCCGGTGACTACATCGTCGACGTGCTCAAGGGCAAAAAGGTTGTCGTGCTGCACGACAAAGACACTTATGGCCAGGGTCTGGCGGATGCCACCAAGGCACAACTGGTCAAGCGCGGCGTCACTCCGGTCCTGTATGAAGGCCTGACCCGTGGTGAAAAAGACTTCAGCACCATCGTTACCAAAATCCGTGGCGCTGGCGCCGATGTCGTCTACTTCGGTGGTCTGCACCCGGAAGCCGGCCCGCTGGTGCGCCAACTGCGTGAGCAGGGCCTGAAAGACGTCAAGTTCATGTCCGATGACGGCATCGTCACTGACGAACTGGTCACCACCGCTGGCGGCCCACAATTCGTCGATGGCGTACTGATGACCTTCGGCGCCGACCCACGCCTGCTGCCAGACAGCAAGACCGTGGTAGACGCGTTCCGCAAGGCCGGCACCGAACCAGAAGGCTACACCCTGTACGCCTACGCCTCGGTCCAGACCCTGGCTGCCGCCTTCAACGGCGCCAAGTCCAACAAGGGCGAAGAAGCCGCTGCATGGCTGAAGAAAAACCCGGTCAAGACCGTCATGGGCGAGAAGACCTGGGACTCCAAGGGCGACCTGAAAGTCTCCGACTACGTGGTTTACCAGTGGGACAAGGACGGCAAATATCACCAGCTGGAAAAACAGAAGTAAGGGCTGATGTGATCGTTTGAACCCCACCAATCCAATGTGGGAGCGAGCCTGCTCGCGAAGACGGAATGACTGCCAACACATGTGTTGAATGATCGACCGCATTCGCGAGCAGGCTCGCTCCCACAGGAACGGTGTGGGACGGGCGGATCGTGGCTGACATTACTCCGACGTAAATCTGTATTTTTCCTAGAAGAGCCGCACACCTCAGGGTGTGCAGGTTCTCACTGCGTGAGATTGCGTTATGGATGGTATTTTCCTGCAGCAACTGGTCAACGGCCTGACCCTCGGGTCGGTCTATGGCCTGATCGCCATCGGCTACACAATGGTCTACGGCATCATCGGCATGATCAACTTCGCCCATGGCGAGGTTTATATGATTTCCGCTTACCTGGCGGCAATCAGTCTGGCGCTGCTGGCGTACTTCGGTATCGAATCCTTCCCGCTGCTGATGCTCGGCACGCTGATCTTCACCATCGTCGTCACGGCGGTGTATGGCTGGGTCATCGAGCGTGTTGCCTACAAACCCCTGCGCAACTCCACCCGACTGGCACCGCTGATCAGCGCCATCGGTATCTCCCTGATCCTGCAAAACTATGCACAGATTGCCCAAGGCGCCAAACAACAGGGCGTGCCAACCCTGCTGACCGGTGCGTGGCGAGTCGAAGTCGGTACGGGCTTCGTGCAACTGACCTACACCAAGGTGTTCATTCTGATCGCGGCGTTTGTGGGCATGGGCCTGCTGACCTACGTGATCAAGTACACCAAGCTTGGCCGCATGTGCCGCGCCACTCAGCAAGACCGCAAGATGGCGTCGATCCTGGGGATCAACACTGACCGGGTGATTTCCTACGTGTTCATCATCGGTGCGGCCATGGCGGCATTGGCCGGCGTGCTGATCACCATGAACTACGGCACTTTCGACTTCTATGCCGGCTTCATTATCGGCATCAAGGCGTTCACCGCGGCGGTGCTCGGCGGGATCGGTTCGCTGCCCGGGGCCATGCTCGGCGGGATCATTCTCGGCATTTCCGAGTCGCTGTTCTCCGGTCTGGTCAACTCCGACTACAAAGACGTGTTCAGCTTCTCGCTGCTCGTACTTGTTCTGGTCTTCCGGCCGCAGGGCCTGTTGGGCCGTCCTCTTGTGTCGAAGGTGTAAGCGATGTCTTCAACCACTCAAAAAAACATCGATATCAAAAAAAGCCTGGTTGAGGCGATTCTGGCCGGCCTGATTGCCCTGATCGTATTCGGCCCGATTGTCGGCGTCGTGCTCGACGGTTACAGCTTCAACCTCGAGACGACCCGCGTGGCGTGGATTATCGGCATCGTCATGGTCGGCCGGTTTGCCCTCAGCCTGTTTCTGCAAACGCCCAAGGGCCTGAAGATTCTCGACGGATTCGAGAGCACCGGCTCCGGTGTGCATGTGCTGCCGGCCGATCACAAATCAAGCCTGCGCTGGATCATCCCGCTGCTGATTGTGATTGCTGTGGCGGTGCCGTTCGTTTCCAACTCCTACCTGCTGGGCGTGGTCATCCTTGGCTTGATCTACGTGCTGCTCGGGTTGGGGCTGAATATCGTGGTCGGTCTTGCCGGTCTGCTCGACCTCGGTTACGTGGCGTTCTACGCCATCGGTGCTTACGGTCTGGCGCTCGGTTATCAATACCTCGGCCTGGGCTTCTGGACGGTGCTGCCGCTGGCGGCGATCACGGCGGGGCTGGCCGGCTGCATCCTCGGTTTCCCGGTACTGCGCCTGCACGGCGACTATCTGGCGATCGTGACCCTGGGCTTCGGTGAAATCATTCGCCTGGTCCTCAACAACTGGCTGTCCCTGACCGGTGGCCCGAACGGTATGCCGGCGCCACTGCCGACGTTCTTCGGTCTGGAATTCGGCAAGCGGGCCAAGGATGGCGGGGTGCCGTTTCACGAGTTCTTCGGCATCGCCTACAACCCGGACGTGAAGTATTACTTCATCTACGCGGTGTTGTTCCTGGTGGTACTGGCCGTGCTGTACATCAAGCATCGTCTGGTGAAAATGCCGGTCGGTCGCGCCTGGGAAGCCTTGCGTGAAGACGAGATTGCCTGCCGTTCGATGGGCCTGAACCACGTACTGGTGAAGCTTTCGGCGTTCACCATCGGTGCCTCGACTGCCGGTCTGGCCGGGGTGTTTTTTGCCACGTATCAAGGCTTCGTCAACCCGACCTCGTTCACCTTCTTCGAATCGGCGCTGATCCTCGCCATCGTCGTGCTCGGCGGCATGGGTTCGACCATCGGCGTGGTGATCGCAGCCTTCGTGTTGACCGTCGCCCCGGAACTGCTGCGCAGCTTTGCCGAGTATCGCGTGCTGCTGTTCGGCATCCTGATGGTGTTGATGATGATCTGGCGACCACGCGGGCTGATTCGCATCAGCCGTACCGGGGTCACTCCACGCAAAGGTGCCATTCACTATGAGAGGACTGCGCCATGAGTGAAGTCGTACTCTCTGTTGAAAAACTGATGATGCATTTCGGCGGCATCAAGGCCTTGAGCGATGTCAGCCTGAAGGTCAAACGCAATTCGATCTTCGCCCTGATCGGCCCCAACGGCGCCGGCAAGACCACGGTGTTCAACTGCCTGACCGGGTTCTATAAGGCCTCTGGCGGCAAGATCGAACTCAACGTGCGTGGCCAGCAGACTAACGTTATCCAGTTGTTGGGTGAGTCGTTCAAACCGACCGATTTTGTTTCGCCGAAATCCTTCCTCAGTCGTATGTACTACAAGATGTTCGGTGGGACTCACTTGGTTAACCGTGCAGGCTTGGCGCGGACTTTCCAGAACATTCGCCTGTTCAAGGAAATGTCGGTGCTGGAAAACCTGCTGGTGGCCCAGCACATGTGGGTCAACCGCAACATGCTCGCCGGCATCCTCAACACCAAGGGCTATCGCAAGGCCGAAAGCGACGCGCTCGATTGCGCGTTCTACTGGCTGGAAGTGGTCGATCTGGTGGACTGCGCCAACCGTCTGGCCGGTGAACTCTCTTACGGCCAGCAACGCCGTCTGGAGATTGCCCGGGCCATGTGCACGCGGCCGCAGATCATCTGCCTCGACGAACCGGCCGCCGGCCTCAACCCTCAGGAAACCGAAGCGCTGAGCGCAATGATCCGGCTGCTGCGCGACGAGCATGATCTGACCGTGGTGCTGATCGAACACGACATGGGTATGGTCATGAGCATTTCCGACCACATCGTGGTGCTGGACCACGGCGTCGTTATCGCCGAAGGCGGGCCTGAAGCCATCCGTAACGATCCGAAAGTGATCGCGGCCTATCTGGGCGCAGACGAAGAGGAACTGGTATGAGCCAACCGATCCTCGAACTGAAAAACCTGGACGTGTTCTACGGCCCGATCCAGGCCCTCAAGGGCGTTTCGCTGCAGATCAACGAAGGCGAAACCGTCAGCCTGATCGGCTCCAACGGTGCGGGCAAGTCGACGTTGCTGATGTCGATCTTTGGCCAGCCACGGGCGGCGAGTGGGCAGATCCTTTATCAAGGCGTCGACATTACCCACAAGTCCTCGCACTACATCGCCTCCAACGGTATCGCCCAGTCGCCGGAAGGCCGGCGGGTGTTCCCTGACATGACCGTCGAGGAAAACCTGCTGATGGGCACCATTCCGATTGGCGACAAGTACGCCAAAGAGGATATGCAACGGATGTTCGAGCTGTTCCCGCGGCTGGAAGAGCGGCGTAACCAACGAGCGATGACCATGTCCGGCGGAGAGCAGCAAATGCTCGCCATCGCCCGCGCATTGATGAGTCGGCCGAAGTTGTTGCTGCTCGATGAGCCGAGCCTGGGCCTGGCGCCGATCGTGGTGAAGCAGATCTTCGCGACGCTACGTGAACTGGCGAAAACCGGTATGACCATTTTCCTCGTCGAGCAGAACGCCAACCATGCGTTGAAGCTGTCGGATCGGGCCTATGTGATGGTCAACGGCGAGATTCGCCTGACCGGCACCGGCAAGGAGTTGCTGGTGAACGAGGAGGTGCGTAACGCCTATCTGGGCGGGCACTGACTGATCCCCAGATACACACAGCCCCGGCGACGCAAGTCCCGGGGCTTTTCTACATCCGTAATTCACCTCAGACCCCCTGTAGGAGCTGCCGCAGGCTGCGATCTTTTGATCTTTAAAAACAACATCAAAAGATCGCAGCCTGCGGCAGCTCCTACATGGAATCCAGCCATGACATCAAGCGGATTTTGAAATTGTGGAAAACAAATTCCGCTACCTGCCAAAGCGCGACATATAGACGCTGCAAATGGCTGTTTTTGCACAGTTTTGACTTGTCCCCGTTTGCTGTGGAGCTGGCTGTGAATAACGTGGGAGTAGCTGGCTGAAGGCCTTTTAAACCGTGGCTTGTAGCGTGGCGGGTGTTTTTTGATCAAGCGTTTTTACGATAGCGATACGCATCGTTGTCAACCTTTTTATAGTCACCCCGGAACAGGTAATTGCAGGGAGGCAAGCCTGTGGATAAGTCTGTGATTAAACTCTGGAAAGACCGCGCTCAGGGCCGTAATTACTGGCCTCGCGCAATCACTGAGGTGATTGCCGGGTCGTGCAAAATGCCATGTCCCGCACATCTGCCACTTCAGGGTCAAGCAAAAAACTTTCCATTTGCGCCGCAAAGCCTTGTGTGGCGCGGCTTTGCGCGTTTCCACTTGCCCCCGGAAACTGTGGAAGGGACTGTGGATAACGTGCGTGCACATGGCTACAGGCCACGCCAGACATAGCGTTGCCGCGATTGGTTGTTTTTTATACAGGTTAGAAGAGTTGCCGGTGATTGCGGGGCCGGGCATGCTGGCCGCTGATTTTCTATTCCAAGGGCTGCTCCGGTGGCCGAAGCAAGGAGAACACGATGTCCAACACCCTGTTTATCACCGGCGCGACGTCCGGTTTTGGCGAAGCCTGTGCCCGTCGTTTCGCCGAGGCTGGCTGGAAACTGGTGCTGACCGGCCGTCGTGAAGAACGCCTCAACGCGCTGTGCGCCGAACTGTCGAAGCAGACTGAAGTGCATGGTCTGGTGTTCGATGTGCGTGACCGCAAGGCGATGGAGGAGGCGATTGCCAACCTGCCGCCATCGTTCGCCAAGCTGCGCGGCCTGATCAACAATGCCGGGCTGGCGCTGGGTGTGGATCCTGCGCCGAAATGCGATCTGGATGACTGGGACACCATGGTCGATACCAACGTCAAAGGCCTGATGTACGCGACGCGTTTGCTGCTACCGCGCCTGATCGCTCATGGCCGTGGCGCCGGCATCATTAACCTCGGCTCCATCGCCGGTAACTATCCGTACCCGGGCAGCCACGTGTATGGCGCGACCAAGGCGTTTGTTAAACAGTTCTCGCTGAACTTGCGTTGCGACTTGCAGGGCACGGGCGTGCGGGTCAGCAACATCGAGCCTGGGCTGTGCGAGAGCGAGTTCTCGCTGGTGCGCTTTGCCGGTGACCAGGAGCGCTACAACGCGACCTACGCCGGTGCCGAGCCGATCCAGCCGCAGGACATCGCCGAAACGATTTTCTGGGTGATGAATACGCCAGCGCACATCAACATCAACAGCCTGGAGTTGATGCCGGTGAGCCAGACCTGGGCGGGTTTTGCCATCGAGCGTAACAAGGCTTAAGACCGGGTTGAGGCATTCGCGAGCAGGCTCGCTCCCACATTGGAATGCGTTTCAACGTGGGAGCGAGCCTGCTCGCGAAGAGGCCAAAACGGTCAAAACATGGCGATAAGGTAAACTCCTCTCGCAACAACCCCACCGCACCCTGCGGTTTTCAAGGTTTTTCGAGGAGTTAAAGTGAGTAACCGAGGTGAGCAGTCGCTGCTCAAACAATCGACCATCCTGATGTTCGCCGTGGCGATCGCCGGGATCGTCACCGGTTTTGTTTCCGGCTCCCAATCCATCCTGTTCGATGGCTTTTTTTCGCTGATCGCCACATTCATCAAAGTCCTGATGCTGATCACTGCCAGGTTGATCGCCAAGGAAAGTAATCACCGCTTCCAGTTCGGCTTCTGGCATCTGGAGCCGATGGTGCTGCTGATCGAAGGCAGTTTCCTGCTGTTGATCGCCATCTACGCGTTTCTCAACGGTGTGTTCGGCATCATCAACGGTGGCCGCGAGATCGAACTGGGCCTGGTGATCATCTACGCGGCAGTGTTTACCGTGGTCGAGTTCGGCTACTTCTTCTATGTGCGCCGGCGCAATCGCAAGCTCAAATCCAGTCTGATCCAGTTCGACAACATCAGTTGGCTGGTGGATGCGATGCTCTCGGTTGGCCTGTTGATCAGTTTCCTCGCGGCGCTGCTGCTCAAGTCCCAGGGCTATGGCGAGTGGGCGAAGTTTGTCGATCCGCTGATCCTGATCGTATTGGCCCTGACCATGCTGCCACCGGCGTTCAAGATTCTTGGTCCGGCGTTGCGTGATGTTTTGGGTATCGCCCCGGATACGCTGGATGAGCAGGTACGTCAGGTGATGGAGGCGGCGAAGGTCGAGCATGGTTTCGATGATTACGTGTCGTATGTGCAGAAACACGGACGGGCACGGTTTATCGAGATTCATGTGGTGTTGCCGGCGGACTATTCGCTGAGCAGCGTCGGTCAGTTGGACGCGTTGCGTGAGGAGATTTCGATGAAGCTGGGCAAACCGGACGCAGCGCGCTGGTTGACGATCAGTTTTACCGGCGACAAAAAGTGGATTGCCTAGAGATCGTGTAACGGCCATTCGCGAGCAAGCCCGCTCCCACATTTGGAATGCATTCTCCTGTGGGAGCGGGCTTGCTCGCGAAAGCGGTGTAGCGGTCAGCGCAAATATTCAGCCAGGCCGCTATAGCAAGTCGCAAGGTGATACGGCGTAGTAGAAGGCATGTCCTTGCGACTCACCTCACCCAACTCATCCCGGCATTCATGCCAGCCACCGGCATGTAGAAAACGCTGCTGCAATGCCTGCAACTGACGCAATACCAACGCCTCGCTGCCCTGACGCAAGGTCAGCGCACGCAAATATTCCGCCTGCGCCCAGATTCGTTGAGCCGAATCCTTCGGCTGCCCATCCTGCCTCAGATCGAGCATCGCCCGCACCGCGCCTGACGGTTGTTCCACGCCGTGATGTTCAGTAAACGCAAACGCCCGATCCAGCGCCGTATGCAGTTTCGAGCCGCGCAACAACGGCGAAGACTCGAGCAGGAAATACCACTCGAACTGATGCCCCGGCTCGTACCAGTTATCCACAGCGCCCAGCGGTTTCTCCATCAACACGCCATGTTGTGGGTCGACGAAGCGTTTGTGCATGGCTGTGCATAACTCGAGCAAAGCCTGTTGCGTCGCCGCGTCTTCACGCACGGCGAGGGTGGCGAGGAAGGCTTCGGCCAAGTGCATCAACGGGTTTTGCAGCGGGCCGGTTTCCAGGGTGATCCAGTCACGATCCAGACAGGCCTCGTATAAACCGTCACCGGTGGCAAAGCGTCGGCCGATGACTTCCAGCGCGGCGTTCAGCGTCGACTCCACCAGCGGCTCACGGGACTTTTCCCAGTAATGTGCGCAGGCAAACAGGATGAACGCGTGGGTGTAGAGATCCTTGCGCTGATCCAGCGGTTTGCCCTGTGGATCGATGCTGTAGAACCAGCCGCCGTGCTCGGCGTCGTGGAAATGTCGTTGCAGGGAGCGGAACAGCGCCGCCGCGCGCACTTCGGCGTTATCCACAACCCCGATCAGGCTGGAAAACAGGTACAGCTGCCGCGCGCAGGCCATCGCCCGATAGCGTTGCGGTGGCAATGGTTGATGCGCGGCGTCCAGCGCTTCATAAGGCAACGCCATGTCGGCGTTCCAGCCCGGGCCTTGCCAGAGGGGCACGATCACGTTGACGAAGTGCTGCTGCACGTCGCTGAACAGGGCGGTCAATTCAGGCAGGGAGTTGGAGCGGGAAGCATGGGGCATTGGCGGACGTCGTCACGGCAGGGGCGATTGCGCGACATGGTAGCAGAGCAGCGGGCTTTAGAGACCCGGTGTCTGTCAGGCCGCCTTCGCGAGCAAGCCCGCTCCCACAGGTTTTGTATACGGCACAAATCCAATGTAGGAGAGCACGGCCAGAGAGACCCGGTGTCTGTCAGGCCGCCTTCGCGAGCAAGCCCGCTCCCACAGGTTTTGTATACGGCACAAATCCAATGTGGGAGAGCACGGCCAGAGAGAGACGGTGTCTGTCAGGCCGCCTTCGCGAGCAAGCCTGCTCCCACAGGTTTTGTATACGGCACAAATCCAATGTGGGAGCGGGCTTGCTCGCGAAGAGGCCAGCACAGGCGCTAAAAAATCAGCCGGCCAACAACCAGGCCCCAGTCATCGCCGACGCCGCGCCTGCAAGACGCACCAATGGCGCCGCAGCCTGAGGCAGAAAGCGAACCACCGCATAACCGGCAGCATGCAGCGCAGCAGTCGCCGCCACAAAGCCTGCGGCATACGCCCAAGGACTGGACATGTCCGGCAACTCCAGCCCATGCGCCACCCCATGGAACAACGCAAACAATGCCGTCGCCGCCACCGCCATCACCAGCGGCGGACGCGCTGCCAGCGCTACGGCCAGGCCCAACGCCAACACCGACGCAGCAATCCCGCTTTCCAGTGCCGGCAATTCCAATCCTTCAAAACCGAGCATGCCGCCTATCAGCATGGTGCCGACAAACGTACATGGCAGCGCCCAACGCGCCGCGCCTTGTTGCTGAGCCGCCCACAAACCGACGGCAATCATCGCCAGCAAATGGTCGAGTCCGCCAATCGGGTGGCTGATACCGGCGATCAAACCGCTATCGCCATGGCCCGGGTGAGCAAAGGCCAGCGCCGGGGTCAGCAGCAGCGCCACGGCGCCAAGAATGCGTTTGAGTGTCATGGGTAAGCTTCCTTGTTGATAAGTGAATCAGGCTGCGCTCAGCAGGCCCTGGCGTTCGATGAAGGCGATGATTTGCTCAAGACCCTGACCGGTTTTCTGGTTGCTGAACACAAACGGCTTGCCGTTACGCATGCGTTTGGTGTCGCTGTCCATCATTTCCAGCGAGGCGCCTACCAGCGGCGCGAGGTCGATCTTGTTGATCACCAGCAGGTCGGACTTGCAGATACCGGGCCCGCCCTTGCGCGGCAGCTTGTCGCCGGCCGAGACGTCAATCACGTAGATGGTCAGGTCGGACAGTTCCGGGCTGAAGGTTGCCGAGAGGTTGTCGCCACCGGACTCCACCAGAATCAGATCCAGCCCCGGGAAGCGCCGGTTCAGTTGATCCACCGCTTCGAGGTTGATCGAGGCGTCTTCGCGGATTGCCGTGTGCGGGCAGCCGCCGGTTTCCACGCCGATGATCCGTTCCGGCGCCAGCGCTTCGTTGCGCACCAGAAAATCGGCGTCTTCGCGGGTGTAGATATCGTTGGTCACTACGGCGAGGTTGTAGCGCTCGCGCAGCGCCAGACACAGGGCCAGGGTCAACGCGGTTTTGCCGGAACCGACCGGGCCGCCGATGCCGACGCGCAGAGGTTGTGTGTTCATATGCTTCTCCAAAATAACAGGCCCTAGGAACGGAACAGTCGGCTGTACTGGCGCTCATGGGCCATGCACGCCAGGGACAGACCGAACGCAGCGCTGCCGATGTGTTCGGGGTTGATTCGGGTGGCGTCCTGCTGGGCTTGTTGCAGCAGCGGCAGCAATTCGCTGGTCAGGCGCTGGGCGGCTTGCTGGCCCAGCGGCAGGGTTTTCATCAACACGGCGAGCTGGTTTTCCAGCCAGCTCCACAGCCACGCGGCGAGGGCGTCCTGCGGGCTGATGCCCCAGGCGCGGGCCGCCAGAGCCCAGCCGAGGGCCAGGTGCGGCTCGGCGCATTGATCGAGGAAGTGGCGTGCCGGTGCGTCGAGTTCAGGCAAGCCGTTGAGCAGTTGCTGCAACGAATAACCCATCTGCCGGCTCTCCAGATGCAGCTCGCGGGTCTCGCGGCTGGCGCGGTGGGTTTCGCAGATCTGCAGCAGTTCGCCCCAGTTTTCCTCGGCAGCGGCCAGGCAATGGGCAAGCAGCAACGGCGCCTCGAAGCGGGCGAGGTTGAGCAGCAGTTGATCGCTGATCCAGCGCCTGGCGCTGTCCGGGTTGTTCACGCGGCCGTTATCCACCGCCATTTCCAGACCTTGCGAATAGCTGTAGCCGCCTATCGGCAATTGCGGACTGGCCAGGCGCAGCAGCGCCCAGGCCGGATTCACAGGCGTACGCCGAACTGGTGGAGTTTGGGCGCGTAGTTGAAGTCTTCGTCGCCGTGCCGCGAATGGTGATGGCCGCCGCCGTAGGCACCGTGTTCCGGCTGAAACGGGGCTTCAATCGCTTCGACCTGTGCGCCAAGCTGTTCGAGCATGGCTTTGAGCACGTAGTCGTCGAGCAGGCGCAGCCAGCCGTCACCGACTTGCAGGGCGACGTGGCGATTGCCCAGGTGATAGGCGGCGCGGGTCAGTTCGAAAGCATTGGCACAGGTGACGTGCAGCAGTTGCTCGGGGCGGGCGCAGACGCGGACGATCCGGCCGTCTTCAGCCTGTAGGTATTCGCCGTCATACAACGGTGGCTGACCGCGCTCCAAAAACAACCCGACGTCTTCGTTCTCGGCACTGAAACAGCGCAAACGGCTTTTGCTTCGTGCTTCGAAGGTCAGGTGCAACTCGGCGGCCCAGACGGGTTGAGGGTCGATTCTGCGATGAATCACCAGCATCGGAAAGCTTCCAGCAGTGGACAATACTCAGGCTAGAGCAAGGGGCTTGCCAATCGGACGAGATGTAGGAAATCCCTGTCGGATCGTAGTGTATGTTTCGAAATGTTGCGGAGATTTGAGAGGTTTTGGTGCATGAAGATTTTTACATGCACCAAATGGAGGCCGTGACGCTGATCCAATTGTGGGAGGGGGCTTGCTCCCGAAAGAGGTGTCTCAGGCAGGCATGTTTCGACGGGCACACTGCATTCGGGAGCAAGCCCCCTCCCACAGGAGATGTATGACTATTTGGAGGGAGGAGGGTTACTCGGTACTGCCGAGCCCTTGCCAGTGCTTGAGCCCGATAAAGATGAAGCGCAGTTGCTGGGTGATCTTCGCCTGTGGCGTCAGATGTTCCGGCAAGGCTTCGGCCGGCGGGTCGATGATGTCCGGCAGGGTGGCGAACACCGATTTGACGATCAGATCCGCCACTACGCTCAGACCCTCCGCGTCCAGATGCTGCAGCTTGGGCATCATCGTCAGGTCGGCGGCCAGATCGGAGCTGATGTTCTCGCGCAAACGACCGATCGCCTGGCGAACCGGCAGCGAACCGCCGTACTGCTCGCGAGCGAGAAACAGAAACTGCGAGCGGTTGGCGCTGACTACATCGAGAAAGATCCGCACCGACGCATCGATGATGCCGCCCATGACGAACTCGTTATGGCGCACCAGGCGGATGGTTTCGCGGAAGGTCTGGCCGACTTCACTGACCAGCACCAGACCGAGCTCGTCCATATCGGCAAAATGCCGGTAGAAACCGGTGGGCACGATGCCGGCGGTTTTCGTCACTTCGCGCAGGCTCAGGCTGCCGAATCCTCGGCCGCTTTCCATCAGGTGGCGGGCAGCGTCCATCAGGGCGTTGCGGGTCTGTTGCTTCTGTTCGGCGCGGGGCAGCATCGCAAGGTGTGTTCTTCGACAAGACAAGCGCCGCACTCTAGCAAATCGGCTTTATCGGCGTCGAACGGCAGCGGGGGATGCAGCGGGGAAATAACGACTTATTAATAGCAACAGCTGGAAAGTCAAAAGCCCAATCCGCTGATTGGGCTTTTTTTCCGGGCCGCCATGGGCTTAGCTCAAGGCGCTGTTGCGTTCGATTACACGGTCACCACCACCTTCGGCGAGTTGACCCTGTGGGGTTTTGTCGTAGCCGTCTTCGACCAGACCTTTTTCTTCGAGGCGGTTGCGACCGTTTTCGGCAAGTTGACCTTGTGGAGTCTTGTCGTAGCCATCTTCAGCCAGGGTCTGACCTTGTGGAGTTTTGTCATAACCGTCTTCGGCGAGGGTTTGACTGAACACCGAGTGGCTGTCTTTTACTTGCGGAGTAGCCTGGTCGGCAGCGGGCAGGGCGAAAGCAGTGCTGGCTAGCATCGACAGGGTAAGGCTGAGCAGTAATTGGCGTTTCATGATGGGTTGCTCCTTGGGAGGGCGATAAAGTGGGTACGAGGGCAATGCTACTCTCGATAAGTCGATATGAAAGTTCATAAACGCAATGGTAATAATCAACAGAATTGATTGTTCTGGCGGGAGGCTCTAGACCGGGCCTTTCAGAGATGTGCTTTTGCACCGCAGTGGGTATTTTCGACCCACTCGTGCCTCGCAAAAGTGCGGGGGGCGGTAACGCTGTTCGACCGATCAGTCAGAATTAGCGTGATTTTTTGCGGCGGAATCTGCCTTTCGATTAAACCTGCGGGCCTTTTGCCAGTCACAGATTTCATAGGGGCCGCTTTGGCCCGCCGTTTCAGCTGTGCGCCGGGTTTTCGGCGTGCAGTGGTGATCAGGAGTTTTGTGCATGACGCGCACCGGGAAAATCTTCAGCTGGACCTTCGCCATCCTCGTACTGCTCTTGGCGGTACTGGTGTTGATCATCGTGTTCTTCGACTGGAACCGAATCAAACCGCCGCTCAATGCCAAAGTTTCGCAAGAACTGCACCGACCGTTTGCCATCAACGGCAACCTCGCAGTGATCTGGCAGCGCGAGCCGGATGAGGGCGGCTGGCGTGCCTGGGTGCCGTGGCCGCATGTGGTCGCCGAGGATTTGCGCCTGGGCAATCCTGACTGGTCGAAGAAACCGCAGATGGTCACGCTCAAACGCGTTGAACTGCGTATTTCACCGCTGGCCTTGCTGGCGCAACGAGTAGTGATTCCGCGCATCGACCTGACCGAACCCAACGCCGAGTTGCAGCGCCTGGCCGACGGCCGCGCCAACTGGACGTTCAAGTTCGATCCCAAGGATCCGAATGCCGAGCCGTCGAACTGGGTGGTCGATATCGGCGCCATCAAGTTCGACAAGGGCCACGTCACCCTTGATGACCAGACGCTTAAAACCAATCTTGATGTGCTGATCGATCCGCTGGGCAAGCCGATTCCTTTCAGCGAGATAGTCGGGGACAAAGTGGCGAAAACCGCGCAGGACAACGGCGGCGCACTGCAGGACTATGCTTTTGCCTTGAAGGTCAAAGGTCAGTACCACGGCCAGAATCTCACCGGCCAAGGCAAGATCGGCGGGCTCCTGGCCTTGCAGGACGCGAGTAAACCGTTCCCGCTGCAGGCCCAGGCGAAAATCGGCGACACCAGCATCGAGCTGGCCGGCACCTTGACCGATCCACTCAACCTTGGCGCCCTCGACCTGCGTTTGAAACTGGCCGGCGCCAGCCTCGGCAACCTTTACCCGCTGACCGGTGTGACCCTGCCGGACACGCCGCCGTATTCCACCGATGGCCACTTGATCGCCAAGCTGCATGACGAGGCCGGGGCGAAATTCACCTATGAGAAATTCAACGGCAAGATCGGCGGCAGCGACATCCATGGTGACCTGACCTACGTCGCCAGCCAGCCACGGCCAAAACTCAGCGGCGCGCTGCTGTCCAATCAACTGCTGTTCGCCGACCTCGCGCCATTGATCGGCGCCGACTCCAACGACAAGCAAAAGGCCCGTGGCGGCGAGAGCAAGCAACCGGCGGACAAAGTGCTGCCGGTGGAAGAATTCAAGACTGACCGCTGGCGTGCGATGGACGCCGATGTCGAGTTCACCGGCAAGCGCATCGTCCACAGCGAGAAATTGCCGTTCACTGACCTTTATACCCATCTGAAACTCAACGATGGTGAACTCAGCCTGGAGCCGCTGCGTTTTGGCGTGGCTGGCGGCAATCTGGACGCGCAGATCCGCCTCAACGGTCGCACCGAACCGCTGGAAGGCCGGGCGAAGTTGACGGCGCGCAGGTTCAAGCTCAAGGAGCTGTTCCCGACCTTCGAGCCGATGAAAACCAGTTTCGGTGAGCTTAATGGTGATGCTGATATCACCGGTCGCGGTAACTCGGTGGCCAAGCTGCTGGGCGGTGCGAATGGCAATCTGAAGATGCTGATCAACGACGGCGCGATCAGCCGTGAATTGATGGAACTGGCCGGGCTCAACGTCGGCAACTACGTGGTCGGCAAGATCTTTGGCGACAAGGAAGTGAAGATCAACTGCGCGGCGGCGGATTTCGATATCAAGACTGGCCTGGCGACTACGCGGCTGTTTGTCTTCGACACCGAGAACGCGATCATCTACATCGATGGCACGGCGAACATGGCCACCGAGCAACTGGACCTGACGGTGACGCCGGAATCCAAGGGCTGGCGCTTGATCTCGTTGCGTTCACCGCTGTATGTGCGCGGCAAGTTCATCAAGCCGGATGCGGGGGTCAAAGCCGTGCCGTTGTTGCTGCGTGGGGCGGGGATGGTTGCACTGGGGGTGATTGCCGCGCCGGCGGCAGGCCTGTTGGCGCTGGTGGCGCCAAGCGGTGGCGAGCCGAATCAGTGTGCGCCGCTGCTGGAGCAGATGAAGGCCGGCAAGGCACCTGTGACCGTCAAGCCAAGCAAGTAACCATTTAGCGTCCCTCCCGATCGTTCCCGCGCTCTGCGTGGGAACGCCTCAACGGACGCTCCGCGTTCGGCATTAAAAAGGCACGCAGAGCGTGCCGGGCTGCGTTCCCACGCAGAGCGTGGGAACGATCAGTCATCAGGTATCAGAGGTCGTTCAGGATGTCGGCCATGTCATCGGCATGCTCTTCTTCCTGCGCGAGGATGTCTTCGAAGATGCGCCGGGTAGTCGGGTCTTTCTCACCGATGTACTGAATGATCTCGCGGTAGCTATCGATGGCGATCCGCTCGGCGACGAGGTCTTCGTAGACCATTTCCTTCAAGGTGTTGCCGGCCACGTACTGCGCGTGGGACATTTTCGACAGCATGTCGGGGTTGAATTCCGGCTCGCCGCCCAGTTGCACGATACGCTCGGCCAGACGGTCGGCGTGCTCGGCTTCCTGGTTCGCGTGCTCGAGAAACTCTTCAGCGGCGACGTGGGCCTTCACGCCGTTGGCCATGAAGTAGTGACGTTTGTAGCGCAATACGCAGACCAGCTCGGTGGCCAGCGATTCGTTGAGCAAGCGCAGCACTTCTTCACGGTTAGCGCTGTAACCTTCGGTCACCGCGCCGTTTTCCACGTGTTGCCGTGCGCGTTCACGCAGGGTTTGAACATCAGACAAATGCAGGTCGCTCATTTCAATCTCCTGGAGGCTAATCCGATTGGCGCCACGCTCTACAGTCGTGATCACCTACCCAGGTTGTGAGTCCTGGGCGATGCAAAAAGTTTTATGGGATTTTCCCGCCATCCTGTCGCCGGCCCGTCAAGCGGCTGTCGGCAGACTGCTCGTCGAGTTGTCATCATTGCAGCGGATGCTTGGCGGGCGTTTTGCACGCCTTGCATCCATTCACCGACCACAAGGATGTTTGCCCATGTCGACGCGTTATCCGCTGGTGCTGGTGCCGGGAATGCTGGGGTTTATCCGGCTTGTGCTTTATCCGTATTGGTACGGGATCATCAAGGCGTTGCGCCGTGGTGGTGCGACGGTGATTGCGGTGCAGGTTTCGCCGCTCAACTCCAGCGAGGTGCGGGGCGAGCAATTGCTGGCGCGGATCGAGGAGATCCTGCGCGAGACCGGTGCCGCCAAGGTCAACCTGTTCGGCCATAGTCAGGGCTCGCTGACGGCGCGTTATGCAGCGGCAAAACGCCCGGATCTGGTGGCCTCGGTAACGTCGGTGGCGGGGCCCAATCACGGTTCCGAACTGGCCGACTATCTGCAAAAAAACTACCCGGCCGACAGCGTCAAGGGCCGAATCCTTGAAGCGCTGCTGCGCCTGATCGGCTGGCTGATGGCGGTGTTGGAAACCGGTTACCACGGACCGAAACTGCCGGTGGATATCCACGCCTCGCACCAATCGCTGACGACTGAGGGGGTGGCGCTGTTCAATCAGCGTTATCCACAGGGCTTGCCCGAGACTTGGGGCGGGCACGGGCCGGAAGAGGTCAACGGCGTGCGCTACTACTCGTGGTCGGGGACGTTGCAGCCGGGCAAGACTGATCGCGGCGGTAATCTGTTTGACGGGACCAATCGCAGTTGTCGGTTGTTTGCCAAGACTTTCGTGCGTGAGCCGGGGCAGTGCGACGGGATGGTCGGGCGTTACAGCTCACATCTGGGGACGGTGATTGGCGATGACTATCCGCTGGATCACTTCGACATCGTCAACCAGTCGCTGGGGCTGGTCGGCAAGGGCGCCGATCCGGTGCGGCTGTTTGTCGAGCATGCGGCGCGGCTAAAAGCTGCGGGGGTCTAACAGTTCCATCAGGTTATCGTTCATCGCTGGCAAGCCAGCTCCCACAGGTTTTGTGTTGAACACAGATTTTGCGAACAACCCAATCCTTGTGGGAGCTGGCTTGCCAGCGATGAGGCCTGATCAGGCAATGCTGGCCCGGCGGCCCAGCACGGTGGTCCAGCGCTCAGACAAAATCACCCCACCCAAAGTCAGCAAACCGCCGACCAGGTGATACATCGCCAGTTGTTCTTTAAGCACCACCGCCGCAATCAGCGCGGTAATCAACGGCAGCAAATTAAAGAACAGCGTCGTCCGACTCGGCCCCAAACGCTGCACCGCCTGCATCCACGCCAAGGGCGCGAGCATCGAAGCCAGCAGGCACGCATACAGCACCAGCGGAATGTTCTGCAGCGTCAGCCCGGTTTTCGGTGAAGCGGCGTACAGCGGAAACAGCACCACAATCGCTACCAGCACCTGCAAATACAACAACACCAGCGGTGGTAAACGCAGCTGCCATTTTTTCAGCAAGGTGCTGTAAATCGCATAGGCCAGAGTGGCGATCAGCATCATCGCGTCACCCAGGTTCACCCCGTGTTGCAGCAGCGCGCCGAGACTCCCGGACGACACCACCACCAACACTCCGGCGAACGACAATACCGCGCCAACCAGCGCACCGGCCGTCAGGCGCTGGCCGAGGCTGATGATCGCCATGGCCAGCGACATCAATGGCATCAGCGACAGGATGATGCCCATGTTGGTCGCCGTGGTCAGGGTCGCGGCGAAGTAGGCCAGGCTCTGATACACCGCCATGCCGAGGACGCCGAGGACAAAAATCTTGCCCAGGTTGGGGCGAATCTGCGGCCAGTGCGCGATCACCTGTTTAAGCATAAATGGCGTGAACAACAGACCCGCCAGCAGCCAGCGGTAGAAACCGATCTCGGCCGGGAAGATCGCACCGACCGCGAGTTTGTTGATCACGGTATTGCCGGCCCAGATAAAAATCGCCAGCAGAGGAAAAGCGTATTGCATGCGTTGAAACCAGTACGTTGATGAAACGTGATTATCCCCTGTCTGGATGCAGCCCTATACTTCGAACCAGACAACCTGCCTCTGAAACCGGACAGCATGAACAGTAAACACATCGATCTGCTGGATTTCAGCGAACTGCCGTCGGCGGTGTACTTTCGCTACGCCGACTTCAACGCCCACGAATTCGCCGCGCCACACCGCCATCCGTGGGGCACGCTGGAGTACGCCGCTCACGGCGTGCTGCACATGGACGTCGACGGCAGCCGTTTCATGTCGCCGCCGCAATACGCGGTGTGGGTACCGCCGCAGGTCGAGCACAGTTTCTACAGTCATCAACCGGTCAACTATCGCGCGGTGTGTCTCGACCCCAAGGTCTGCGCCGAGTTGCCCGGGCGCGCCTGCACGTTGGCGATCAGCGATATTCTCAAAGCGATTCTCAGAGACTTCGCCGCGCGCGATGTGAAGATTCCTGCTCTCGACGCCGATCAGCGACTGGCGCAGGTGTTGGTTGATCAACTGCGACAGGCGCCGGTGCATGAGTGTTATCTGCCGTATGCGAGCAGCCCGGGATTGCTGGCGATTCTTGAAACCCTCCAGGCCGAACCGGGCAATAACCAGCCGCTGGCGCACTGGGCGGCGCAGGTGCATGTGAGCGAGCGCACGTTGGCGCGGCAGTTCGTGCGTGAATTGGGCATGAGTTTCGGTGAGTGGCGTCAGCGCCTGCGTTATCTCGCCGCGATCGAAGCGCTGGAAACATCGCGCAGCGTGCAGGAGATCGCCTTTGATCTTGGCTACAGCAGCGGCTCGGCCTTCATCGCGATGTTTGCCCGTCAGGCCGGGTGCACACCTGAGCACTACCGCCGAAACAATATGTTTTGATTGGTTGGTTTCTTGAAAAGTCAGCGGTTTTTGTCACTTGCGCCGTTGCAGCGATTGCGAAGTCTGCACGGCGAAAAGTGCTGCATAACATTGTTTGGGAATTTTCTGAGAGGGCGCTGTAAAACCGTCGAGAAATCACCCGGCATGTAGCCGCAGCAGTACGACAAGGATGAAACCCGATGATTCGCAGACCCCCCTCCAATGGCACCGTTAGAGTCGATGCCCATGCGCCAGGTTCGCGCCCTGTAAGTCCGGTACCACGACCCGACTCACCGCCCCGTATCACGGTCGATGTTTTTCCGGGATCGAGCCGGCCACCGACGCCGGGGACGAGCCACACTCCCGGGGGCATTGATGTGAATGTGCCCACAGTTGAATCATCGGTGACGATCGGCGATTTGAACCTCGGCAGCGGGCAACCGGCAGCGGCATCCGTGTCGCGTCCTATGAGCGATTACAAGATTCCCAAGGTTGCGAAGTTACCGACAGCTGATGCCGACGGTTTACGAACGCTCAATGGCCGACAGTACGTCGACGTCGAAAATCTCGGAATTGTTCATGTCGTCATGGACCCGGCTCTGGGGCAATACCGTGCCAAGTTGTTGAGGGAAACAGTCGCCTCCGGCCCGATTCTCTTACAGGATCCGGACAGCAGGCTTTGGTATCCGTATGTGGGGGAGGCGACGCAACTGAAAGAAATCGGCGTTCGTTACAAGGATGTTGTCGACATGGCATTTGATTCGAACACTGCGGATTTTGAACGGTTCGATTTTTTGCGCGGTTTGCAATGGCTTGAGGAATACCCGAAAGACAACTTTCTCTGGAATGCCCTGGCGCAGGCCAACCTGGCCGCAGACTGGGACGCCAGCCAACAGACGATAAAGAGCGTGGAAGCGTTGCCGGATCTGCAGAGATTGATGACGCCCGAGCAGTTCGATGCACTGACTGAACGCATGTTCACCGCAGAACGACTGGTGCCGCTGACCGAGTTCGAAAGGAACCTGGGCGCTTATGCGCGCAATCTGCAGCAGACCGGGCGGTTCGACGACTACGATTCATTGCAACTCGCCACCCGAGAGGCACGGGCGATTCCGGAAGAATTACAGGAGCTGCGTGAAACGTTTCGGGGGCACGGCACCGATGCGCCACCGCAGCGGCAAGCGCCAACCGAGGTGACAGCGCAAGTGATGTCCAGCCTGCAACAGGCACAGCGTGCTATCTATCGCGCCAGGGAGCTGCTGCCGATGTCGGGTAATCAGTTGCCCAGCATTTTTGAGAAAGGCGGGGCGGGCATTGCGAAGGTCAAGAACCTTCGAAAATTCAATGCGGTGACCCAGGAATTCACTGCCGATATGAGCATTGCCGAACATGCGCAAAAAGCCATTGAGATTAAAAGTGGCAACTGTTCGGAAAACTCCAAAGTGGTGTTTTCGATTCTTGCCAGTCAACCGAGAACCTCCCCGATTCACATCGTCCAGGCGACAGGGCCTGGAATCGGAGGCTCACAAGTTGACCACCAGTATGTGCTGATCGGTGATCTTCACGGAAAACCCTCCGACCTGGTCGTCGCCGATTCCTGGGTTGAGTTCCCGGCAGCCCACACGGTTGACAACGGTAAGTTCAATTTCAAGTTGCCCCCTCTCGAGACCCTGGAACCAGGCCCTGCTGTCGCAGAGTACAGTTTCATCAACGATACCGCGCCGGGGCCTGCCAGGCTTCCAGCCGTCGTTGAAGACAGTACGATCCGGGAACTTAAGGTCAGCAAAATGCACAAAAACGGCTACGCCGAGTGGATCTCCCTGGGTACGCTGGGCTCCACTTATCATATGCCGGGCGAGGTGCCCGTTTCCTTTGAGAAGGTGCCACTGTCGGTGATCGAGCGGCGAAGCGCTGCATATGAGCGTTTCAAGGCAATCTTCCTGCCGGATGACAACGCTACGCCATGATCCTCGCTGGGAGAAACGCCTGAGGCGTTCTTGAGATCTGGCCCACTGGTGATGTGTAACAGCCTTTGTCTACACTTCACAGCGAGGCCGCATCCATCGGTGCGGCGACCAGGAGAAAACTCCATGAAGATGTTGCGTGCCCCTTTGTTGATGATTGGTCTGCTCCTGTGTTCCCAAGGTTTCGCCGCCACGGCGCAACAGAACAAAATGACGACGTGCAATGCCGATGCAACCGCCAAGAGTCTGAAAGGCGATGAGCGCAAAACGTTCATGAGCACCTGCCTCAAGGCAGCGCCGGCAGCCAACGATGCCAAGGCCCTTACGCCACAGCAGGAAAAGATGAAGACCTGCAATGCCGATGCGAAAACCAAGGCGCTGGCCGGCGATGCGCGCAAGACCTTCATGAGTGAATGCCTGAAGAAAAAATAATCAGTAAGTATTTGTGGTGAACGGGCCGGCCTCTTCGCGAGCAGGCTCGCTCCCACATTGAAAGGCGTACCCCTTGTGGGAGCGAGCCTGCTCGCGAAGGGGCCATTGAGCGCGACAACACTCTCCGCCCCTGCATATCCCTAGTGCTCCCCCCGGATCGCTGGCAGACTGCCCATCCTTTTACGCCGTTCGTTTTGAGGCTGTATGCCAACGTTTTCTGAGCGTCATGTTGTGTTCTGGGTCAGTTGCATCATCATTTTCGGCGGTTTGCTGCTGGTACTGCCGCTGCGCTTACTGCCCAGCCTGCTTGCCGGGTTGCTGGTGTTCGAGCTGGTCAACATGCTCACCCCGCAACTGCAACGGCTGATCGAAGGGCGGCGTGCCCGTTGGCTGGCGGTGGCGTTGTTGGGAACGCTGGTGGTCAGTGTGCTGGCGCTGATCTTCGCCGGGGCGATCAGTTTCCTCTTGCACGAGGCGGAAAACCCCGGGGCTTCACTCGACAAATTCATGGGCGTGGTCGACCGTGCGCGCGGTCAGTTGCCGCCGTTCGTCGATGCCTACCTGCCGGCCAGCGCTGCGGAGTTTCGCGTAGCGATTGGCGAGTGGGCGAGCAAACACCTGGCCGACCTGCAACTGGTGGGCAAGGACGCGGCGCACATGTTCGTGACGCTGCTGATCGGCATGGTGCTCGGCGCGATCATCGCCTTGCAGCGCATACCTGATGTCACCAAGCGCAAACCACTGGCCGCCGCGCTGTTCGACCGTTTGCACCTGCTGGTGCAGGCGTTTCGCAACATTGTCTTCGCGCAGATCAAGATTTCCCTGCTCAACACCTTCTTCACCGGGATCTTTCTTGCGGTGATCCTGCCGATGTTCGGCATTCATCTGCCGCTGACCAAGACCCTGATCGTGCTGACCTTCCTGCTCGGCCTGTTGCCGGTGATCGGCAACCTGATATCGAACACGCTGATCACTATCGTCGGCCTGTCGCTGTCGATCTGGGTGGCGCTGGCGGCGCTGGGTTACCTGATTTTTATCCACAAGCTCGAATACTTCCTCAACGCGCGCATTGTCGGCGGGCAGATCAGTGCCAAGTCGTGGGAGTTGCTGTTGGCGATGCTGGTGTTCGAGGCCGCATTCGGCCTGCCGGGGGTGGTGGCGGGGCCGATTTATTATGCGTATCTGAAGAGTGAGTTGAAGCAGGGCGGGATGGTTTGATTCAGATTTTGTAGTGTTTGAGCGGCCTCTTCGCGAGCAGGCTCGCTCCCACAGTGGATCGCATTTCAACTGAAGGAATGCGCTCAAAGTGTGGGAGCGAGCCTGCTCGCGAAGGGCGCGCCGCCGATTCTGGATCAGGCCATCGAACCGTAGCGCTTCATCGCCTCGATCGCCAAACCGCTGCCAATGCTGCCAAAGATATTCCCTTCAACATGCCGTGCATTCGGCAACATCGCCGAAACGCTGTTGCGCAGCGCCGGTATGCCGCTGGAACCGCCGGTGAAGAACACCGTATCCACCTGCGCCACCGATACATTCGCATCGTTCAACAGCTGCGTGACACTGCCGCGGACCCGCTCCAGCAGCGCATCGATTGCCGACTCAAACAACGCCCGCGTGAGTTCCACACTCAACCCCGGCTCGATCCGGTCCAGCGGCACGTGGCGGCTGTCGGCGTGGGTCAGCTGGATCTTGGTTTCTTCCACTTCCATCGCCAGCCAGTGCCCGGCGCGCTGTTCGATCAGCTTGAACAGGCGATCGATGCCGCCGGTGTCTTCGATGTCGTAGCGCATGCTGCCCAGCGCCAGGCTGGATTTCTGCGAATACACCGAGTTGATCGTGTGCCAGGTTGCCAGGTTCATGTGGTGGCTGGTCGGCATGTAGGCGCCGCTCTTCATGCGACTGCCGTAGCCGAACAGCGGCATCAGGCCTTGCAGGCTCAGTTGTTTGTCGAAGTCGGTACCGCCGATGTGCACGCCGCCGGTGGCGAGGATGTCGTCGTGGCGGTTATCCACACCGCGACGCTCGGGCGACAGGCGCACCAGCGAGAAGTCGGAGGTACCACCGCCGATGTCGACGATCAGTACCAGCTCTTCCTTTTCGATGGTCGACTCGTAGTCGAATGCCGCGGCAATCGGTTCGTACTGGAACGACACGTCCTTGAAGCCGATCTTGCGTGCCACTTCCACCAACGTGTCTTCGGCTTCCTGGTCGGCCAGCGGATCGTCATCGACGAAGAACACCGGACGGCCCAGCACCACTTGCTCGAACTCCCGACCGGCAGCCGTTTCGGCGCGGCTCTTGAGCTGGCCGATGAACAGGCCGAGCAAGTCCTTGAACGGCATCGCCGTGCCGAGCACGCTGGTGTCGTGCTTGATCAGCTTGGACCCGAGCAGGCTTTTCAGCGAGCGCATCAGGCGGCCTTCGTAGCCTTCCAGGTATTCGTGCAGCGCCAGGCGACCGTAGACCGGGCGGCGTTCCTCGATGTTGAAGAAGACCACCGACGGCAGGGTGATCTTGTCGTCTTCCAGCGCGATCATCGTGTCCATGCCGGGGCGCAGCCAGCCGACGGTGGAGTTGGACGTGCCGAAGTCGATGCCGCAGGCACGGGCTGGAGAGGCGTTATTCATGTCTTTCGGGTTCCGGTCAAAAAACGGCCGCGCAGTGTATGTCAGTGCGCGGCAGATTCGAAGGCCGGTCATCAGCTATTTCGCGACTAGACTGGGTTGAAAGTCGCCGCTTCGCCCCAAACTTGCTGGCATGGGCCGGCAGGCATACCGGCGGTCGCAAGAACCGTCGCCCACTGCCGATAAACTTCTGCTGCGCCACCCGGTCACAAACTTGAGATCGGTCAACCCGGCACGCGCGAATCGGCGCATGCTGGCAGCGGCGCGAAATCGATAACGGATGGTGATTCCTTCAATGGACTTCAAAGACTATTACAAGATACTCGGTGTGGAGCCGACGGCAGACGACAAGGCCATCAAGGCGGCCTATCGCAAGCTGGCGCGCAAATACCACCCCGATGTCAGCAAGGAAAAAGACGCCGAGGCCAAGTTCAAGGACGCCTCGGAAGCCTATGAAGCGCTGAAAAGCGCCGACAAACGCGCCGAATACGACGAGCTGCGCCGCTATGGCCAGCACGGTCAGCCGTTCCAGGGGCCACCGGGCTGGCAGAGCCGTGGCGGTTTTGGCGGCGGCGGTGGCGACACCGGCGACTTCTCGGACTTCTTCAGTTCGATCTTCGGCAATCGTGGCCCCGGTTTCGGTGGCGGCGAAGGTCGGCAACAACGCAGTGCAGGGCGCCGAGGGCAAGACGTGGAAATGGAACTGCCGATCTTCCTCGAGGAAACGCTCTCGAACGAATCGAAGAAGGTCACCTTTCAGGTGCCGCAATACAACGCCAACGGCCAGCACGTCAGCAACACCAGCAAGAGCCTGAACGTGAAGATCCCGGCGGGCGTGACCGACGGCGAGCGTATCCGCCTCAAAGGCCAGGGCGCTCCGGGCGTGGGTGGCGGTGCCAATGGCGATCTGTACCTGACGATTCGTTTCGCGCCGCATCCGAAATTCGATGTCGAAGGCGAAAACCTGATCATCACGCTGCCGCTGGCGCCGTGGGAACTGGCGCTGGGTGCTGAAGTGGCCGTGCCGACCCTGACCGGCAAGATCAACCTCAAGGTTCCGGCCGGCAGCCAGAACGGTCAGCGCATGCGCGCCAAGGGCCATGGTCTGAAAAACAAGGCCGGCGAGCGCGGTTATCTGTTCGTACAGCTCAAGGCCGTGATGCCGAAGGCCGCAGACGATGAGGTCAAGGCGTTGTGGCAGGAACTGGCGAAGAAAGCCGCCTTCAATCCGCGAGAGAACTTCTGAACCCGACGACGGAGTAGCCCATCATGAGCAGCCCCCTGATCGTTCAACTGGACATGGCAGAATTCTGTGAGGCGGCCGATTTGTCGGACGTCTACGTGATCGAAATCGTCGAACACGGCATCCTCGAACCTCAGGGCGCGCAGCCCCGGGAATGGCGCTTCACCGATTACGAACTGGCCTTGGCCAAACGCGCCGCCAAGCTGCGGCGCGATCTGGACCTGGAGTGGGAAGGCGTCGCGCTGGCGTTGAATCTGCTGGAAGAAGTGCAGGCACTGCGCGCGGAGAACCGCATGCTGCGCCAGCGATTGGGGCGGTTGGTGGTCGAATAGTTTCGCTTGTCTGATCCAGCCTCTTCGCGAGCAGACTCGCTCCTACAGGGTTCTGCGGCGTTCATAAACTTTGCATTCGACGCGATACGTGTAGGAGCTGCCGCAGGCTGCGATCTTTTGATCTTATCTTTTAAAAGCCAAGTCAAAAGATCGCCTGCGGCAGCTCCTACAGGTTTCTGGGCAGCACCACATTGAACAGCGTGCCGTCAGCCTCGCTCGAGCTGACTTCAATCGTCCCGCCGTGGGCGTTCACCACTTCCTTGACGATAAACAAGCCCAAGCCGAGGCTGGTTGACGGTTGCCCGAGTGTTTCATTGGCGCTGCGTACCAGTGGATCGAAAATTGTGCCGATCGCTTCAACGGGAATCGGCGTGCCGTAGTTATGCACGCTGAGCTGCACGGTGTCGGCGTCCCCGCGCAGGGTAACGATCAACTCACGCAGGTCGCTGCCATGCTGCAAGGCATTGCCGATGAGGTTCTGCAGCAATTGATCGAGCCGACCGGCGTCCCAGGTACCGCGAGTATCGCCTTCGATCTTCAAGGTCGGGTCGCATTCCGGATTGCCCGCGCACGCTTCGGCAATCGCTGCGCGTGCCGCGTCGGCCAGATCCATCGGTGCCGGCTCGATCGGCAGGCTTTTGCCGAGGCGACTGCGCACCAGCTCCAACAAGTCACCCACCATCGCGGCCATGTGCCGCGCGCTCTGCTTGATGTTCACGGCACAGGTCAGTGCATCGCCTTCGAGTTTGCTTTTACGCAGCAGCATTTCGCTGGACAGACTCACCGCCTGCAGAGGCGCGCGCAGGTCGTGGCCGAGGATGGCGAGAAAAATGTCCCGCGAACGATCGACCTGTTCGGCATATGCCGCGGTCGATTCGGCGAGCGCCTCGTCGATGGCTTCATTGAAGCGGATCAGATCCTGAAAGTAGTGCATGTCCGGTGACTGCAGACTCTCGACCCACAGACCGATCACACAGGCGCGCAAGTGACGGAACTCGGAGGTCATTTGCACCAGATCGAAACCCACGGTATGGCGCAGTTCACCATGGCTGGCGGCAGCCTCGTCCAGACTCGGGGTCTTCTCCGGGCCTTCACCCTTGGCCTTGGCCGCTTGCTCGCTGGCACTTTGCGCCTTGCCCATGTCGCTTGCTGCGGCCAGCAGGATCGATTTCGCGTGATCGCGCAGTGTCGTGCGATCCAGAGCCTGGTCGGCGCTGATATCTTTGGCAAAGACTTCCCAGTGATCAACGATGGTATCCACATGCTGCACGATAAATTCAGCTAAACGCATGGATGCATGCCTTGGCGAGGTGATGATAGTCAGCAAGTGTGGTGCATCCCGAGCCCTTTGCACAGACGCAATGCGCCGGGCGGAAAAAGCGCTACACACGGGGGGCGTGAGCAGGTGCGGTATATATATGTTTTTAACTCTTTAATAGTGGAATGGTTATGCTGTTTTTACCGCGTTTATTAACGGCTATTTGATTTTTTGTTTTCAAACCTGATCAGTAACCTGAGGGTCTGTTTATAGAAATCAGGTAGTACGGATATGTCTGTTTCAGTATTGGCTTCGGGCTCAGGCCATGCAGCTGTTGAAAATACCAAAGGCGTGCATCAGGAAAGAATTGAAGCACTTATTCCAGCAGCGATAAAACAAGCACCGGCGCACAGGTTGGCGTCATTGAAACAAAGTGTCGCTGTTGCGGAAAGTTATCTATTGTTGCCGCCGGACGAGCGACAGGAGTTGAAAGCGCTTTTGCTGCAGCATTGGACGTTGCAGGCTGACGTGGATTCGACATTGAAATCCCTCCAGCAAAATATTCAGGCGTTTGCCAGGCCGTTGTTGGAGAAAGGCATCAGAGAAACATTCAGCGTCGATCTGGATGTTGAAACAACCACCCTGAAACTGTATGTACCCGACAAAATCATATTTGGCATCGATCGTGGCGCCACGCGTTCCAGGCACTCCTCATTGCTTGACGCCGCGCTGCATAACTTCGAGGCGGGTGAAACCGAATCCGGGTTCTATCGCAGCGGCTCAGGCGTCTACACCCTTGATGAGACCGGGGCACCGAAGCTGCACGCCATTACCACTGAGCAATTTACGGCGCTCTGCCGTTCGCTGGACATTGGTGCGCAGTACCAGAAACACCTCCAGTCACTCCTCACGCCGGCTTGCGCCGAGCAACGAAAAACGTTACACAAGCAAGCGGTCGCCGTTGAACTGTCGGCAATGAAAGTGGCGGCGAAGACGGCCTTGATGGCCTCGGATATCAGCCTGCAGGGTCTGGAAGCCATCAAGGATCTGGTCAACGGCAAGCAGTCTTTGAAATACCATGGTCAAAATCTTTTATCCCATCGGCTGAGGATAATGGGTTTGAAGTTGTCCGGTGTGGTGCTGTTCAGTGCTGTTGCGCAAAAGCGTGATATCGAAACAACCCTGTTCAATCTGCTTCCGCAAGAAGCCTTGTTTTTATACGAGTGGTCCAAGCGCGTGCCGGGCCTGAATGACAGTGCTTATGAAAAGTACAAACTGCTCAGTGATGTGTTTGCCAATGGCCCCGATGCAGTCACGGAAGAATATACGCGGCGCTCGGACTTTTATGATCAAAGTCGTTTGGTCGGGCCGCTTATTGCCTATGTGCCTGATGATCCCTTACATCCCTTGAAGGAATATCCGTCGCTGACGGCGTTTCTGAGAGAGTTGATCACGCAACTGCGCGAACCGCAGTATCAGCAATTCTTCAGTCGATTTATCGCCCAGAAAGACAAGCCGAAATTTTTCAAGCGGGTCAGCGAACGGCTGTCCGAAATCACCTGGCAACAGCGTGCACCGCTGAACATGGGGCCGTGGTGGCGGGAGACCGCGATCGAAAACCCCCACGTCGAACCCATCACCGTGCCGATCCTGGAGAACCTCTGGGAGTATCTGTATCGCGAAAAGCGCGACAAGGCGATCGCCGATGCACGGCTGATTGCCGTGCCCACGGGAGACGAAGATGCCAAAACCCGTTGGAATCGACTGGTCAGCTATCTGGATATCGGCTGGAACATCTTCAACTTCGCGGTGATGCTGGTGCCCGGAATGGGTGAAGTCGTGCTCGGGGTCATGGTTGCTCAATTGCTGGCGGAACTCGCCGAGGGCGTTGAGGACTGGAGTCAGGGCGACAAGGATCAAGCCTCTGCCCACATCAACAGCGTGATCATCAACTTTGCCCAACTGGCGCTGATGAGTGCGGGCCATGTGTTGCCTTCCGGTGCCGCAGCGATCAAACCCTCAACGTTCATCGATAAACTGCAACCGGTGTCGATGCCCGACGGTTCCACTCGCCTGTGGAATCCCGACCTCACGCCTTACGAGCAGAAGATTGCACTGCCCGAACACGCCCGCCCCGATGCATTGGGTTTGCACCCACACAATGGCAATGACGTGCTGCGTCTTGAAGACAAGCACTATGTGGTCAAGAAAGATCCCCAAACCGCTCAGCATCGCCTCCAGCATCCGACCCGGCCCACGGCCTACGCGCCCGAGGTCGAGCACAACGCTGCCGGTGCCTGGAAAACCGAACTCGACCGCCCCCGCGAATGGGACAAGGCGCGCATTTTGCGTCGCCTCAACCCGTTGGCCAACACCTTCAGCGATACGGCCCTGGAGCAAATACAACGGGTCAGCGGTGTCGACGAAAACCTGCTGCGTCGAATGCATGTCGAGCACGAACTGCCGCCGGTTTTATTGATCGACACCCTTGAACGTTTCAAGGCCTATGGCGACGCCGGCAAGCTCGCTCAACAGATCCTCGCCGGCAGCATTGAGGAGTCATTGGCGGGATATCTGCCCGAACTGATGAGCGAATTGCCGCGCTGGCCCGAGTCCAAAGCCATCAGCCTGACTGACCCGTTACCGCTTGGTAGCGGTGACCCGGTGACCTATGGCAATGCCAGCGCGAAGCCCGCAGACACGCTGACGCTGACCTTGTCCGAACTCAAGGCGGGCGCGCTGGAACGTCGGGTCCTGCAGTTCCTCGATATACCGGACATTGAAGCCTTGCTGGGCAAAGCCATTTCCTCCGACAAGCAAGTGCGCATTGAAGCGCTGCGCGAGCAACTGGCCAGGCAGGCGAATAAACGCACCGCGAAGATTTTCGAGTCGATTTACAAGGGTAAGCAATACGCTGCCGATGCCCGCGTCGGCCTGCTGCAAGGCGAATATGCCGACCTGCCACGGGCAATCGCCGAACAGCTGTTGGCCGATGCCGATGCCGAAGACCTGCGCTTTCTGAAAGAAAACAACCGTATACCCCTGAAGCTACGCGAGCAGATTCGTGCGGCACGCAACACGGTGCGCGTGGCCCGTGCGTATGAAGGTCTTTACCTCGAAAAACTGACCAATGCCGATACCCGCCGACTGGAACTGGGCACGCTGCAGACCCTGCCCGGCTGGTCGCCGAACGTTCGTATCGAGATCCGGGAGTTCTCGTTCTCCGGCCAGTTGCAAGCCAGCGTCGGCGCCGAGGACGCGCCCATTCGCAAAGTCCTGATCCTTGACGAGGAGGGCCGCTATAACACCCGCGACGAACGTGATCAGCATCTGCACGGGGCTGACGATTTCTACAATTCACTGCTGCACGCACTGCCGGACGCGGAGCGCAAAGCCCTCGGGTACGAGATCTTCGAAGGCGCAAAGCTCAAGGCCGCGATACAAGGGGCACCCCTGAGCCACGAGCAACTGGAAACCGTGCTGCTGGAGCATCCAGTGCGCAAGCCTGCCTATGACCCGCAAAACACGCGTTTGCGCGGAGGCATGCAGGGTTATCCGATGCATCCTTCACTGTGGAATGCTTTGAAGCAGCGTGTCAGTGCGCTGTACCCCTCGTTCGGCGAGGCGCAGGCCGAGGCATTGCTTGAGGGGTTGGATCACGGCAATGCCGTTCTACGCATCAAGATGCTCGAGAGAGAGTTCGATCAGTTGAACCGTTCGTTCCGTCTGTGGATGAATTCACCGACCAAAGCGATGCGTTTCAGCCCGGCCGGTGTCGCCGAGTGGACTTCCAGAAACAAGGTCTACAAGGCCATCCGGCAATGCTGGCAGCGGACCGGGCCTCAGGGCAGTGCGGTGCCGGGGATTATCCAGCCACAGGCGTTGGTGCTGGAGGGGTTGGACATGGATCAGCACCTTGACGGCATGCCCTTGCTGACCGCCAATTTTGATCATGTAACGGAGTTGAACCTGCGCGGGGCACAGATGCGCAGCGCTCAACAACACTTGCTCGCCTCTTTTACCGGGTTACGCAGCCTGGATCTGGTCTCGAACCAGTTGAGCTTTCTACCCAAGGTGATCACTGACATGCGTTTCTTGCGCAATCTGCTGCTCACCGATAACGAGCTCGTGTTGACCGAAGAAAGCGTCGCGAGGCTGCGAACCATGACTCGGCTAAGAGCGCTGAAGCTCGATGGCAATCCACTCGGGCGGGTTCCAGACATCAGCCAGATGCGCGACCTGCTGATATTGACGCTGGACAATACCGGGATCGAGCGCTTGCCGGTCGGGCTATTCGCGATCCCGCGCCCGCGCAATATATTCCTCGACCTGCGCTACAACATCATCCGTGAACTGCCGACGGTAGCGCCCGGTTCAATGAGTGCGGAGGTGATAGCCCGGACGGTCATCAGTCGTGAACGTGTCTGGTTGTCCCAGGCAAACCTGGAGCAACTCAAACTGTATATCGAGTCGGTCGGCCTGGATCCGGAGCGTCCCTACCCGCCACGGGGCACCATTGATTCGTCATTGTGGGATGAAGGGCTGACCCAGGACGAATGGAACGCTCGTCAGCAGATCTGGGATGAAGTGGAGGACGAGTTTGGCTCCGAACCATTTTTCAAAGAGCTGCGAAAACTGACCGATTCCGCCGATTTCAAGCTCGATGGCGGTCGGTATAAAGCGGATCTCACGGCCAAGGTCTGGCGCATGCTCTCTGCCATGAGGGAGAACACCGCGTTGCGCGAGAAGATCTTTGCTCAGGCGATGTGGGCCACAGAGTGTGCTGATGCCGGTGCCCAGTTCTTCAACGCGATGGGCGTAGAAGTGCTGGTGCACGAAGCGTATGCCCTGGCCAGCACCGATCTGGTCGAAGCCGAACTGGTGTCGCTCGCTCGAGGCAAATCACGTCTGGATGAACTGGGAAGGATCGCCCGGCGGCGCGTGGCTGAGCGTCTAAAGGCGAAAGAAACGTTCCGTCGGCAGGTGGGAGGCGTGGTCACGGGCACCATCGATGAAGTGGAGGTTCATCTGGCCTACATGACCGATCTGGCGGAGCGCCTGGACCTGCCGTGGCAGTCACGCGGGATGTTGTTCCGCAAAATCGCCGGTGTGACAACGAAGATGATCGAGGACGCCTGCGAGCTGGTGCTGGTCCAGGAGGAGGGTGAGTTGCTCGCGCCTTTGATCATGGAACAGCCGCTCTGGGACAACTTCCTCGAGCATACCTACGCCGAGGAACTCGAGGCGGCGCAAAGCGCAATTCCCATAGAGGACGAGAACGCCCGGTTTAATGCCATACAGGAATGCAAGTTGAGCTTGACCCGACAAGCCATCGACCGCGCAAGGCTGCAACGGGTGGAGCTGCCCCTTACCGTCGGGACGTGAGTGGGCCGGTTGTCAGCAACTTTCAATCATTTGTACATAAGGATATGTACCGTGCAAAACCAGAACACAGACAAAGCCGTTGCGCCGGCAATGGCCGAACCGAGTGAGCACGCGCAATTCATTGCCGAGTCGATCCCCGACTGGTGGGTGAACGCCACTGACCAACGGCGAGACGCGCTGAAAAACGCCGGTGGGTTTTTTCCTGATTGGTATATGGCGGCTTCAGCGCAACAACGCCAGACGCTGAACCAGTGTTTTGCGGCCAGTGTCGCCTCGCAAAATCTGCTTGATCAACGCATGGCCAACCTGCAGCCCATTGATGCCTTCGCTGCGCCGTTACTGAGCAAGGCGCTGAAGGATCGGTTTGCCGTTGAGCTGGACGTGAACAAAACCTTCATTCAACTGAACAAGCCGGTGGAATTGGGTGTATTCAGCGTCGAAGTCAGCCACTTCGAAGCCTTGAAACTGCCATTGCTGCAAGCGGCGCTGCACAACTTCGAAGCCGCAGAATGCACGCCGAATGCCTTTCATCGATCATCCGGATTTCTTTTCGAAGACGTCTCGCCTGGCCAGTACCGCAAGCTGCACACGACATTGAGTGTCGCGCAGTTCACTTCCCTGTGCCGCGATCTCGACATCGGTGGCCAATACCAGGCTTACCTCAAGGGTTTCCTGCTGGACAATCCCGTGGCCGAGGCGGTGCTGCGTCATCGCTTCGTCAACAGTCAGAAAGATGCCCTGCGTGCCGCGGCCGAACTTGCCCTGTTGAAGAAAGACATCGAGCCCAAGGACTACACGATGATCCTGTCGGTGATCGGTGGCGAACTGAACCCGACCGTGGACGGGGTGCCGGTCTGGTTCCGTCGTTTCGGGCTGATGAAAAAGCGAATGACCGGCTGCGTCTTGTTTTCCATCAGTGAAAAATATCGTTATTCCAATGAGCTGATCCTCTACATCCCGCATGATCCGGAGCATCCGTTAAAGCGCTACACCTACGATGAAATGGATGCAGAACTCAAACGCCAGTTCACCGCCCGCGATCCGGCGCTGCCGCGAGACGGCACACCGACGCCGTTCCAGCGCTTCTTCAGCCAGTTCGTTGCCTACAAGGACCGCGCCTACTATTTCAGCCAGTTCACCCGTGCGGCGGCCGATTCGCCTGGCGACCCACTGGCCGGCATTCGCTCGCCGCTGGCGCAGATTGCGGTACCGGTCACCCCGCTCGGGGCCCTGTTCAAGCCCAACGATTTACCCCCCGCGTCGCCTTCCAGGCTGGAGCCCGAAGACAATCCCTACCTGAAAACCACCAGTGGCGGGCCGAACGCGCCTTGGGGGGACAACCCCGACCTGTGGCTGGATCTGTATCAGTTGAGTCGTGACAAGATCATCGATGACGCGCGGCATCACGCGGTGCCGACGGCTGACGTCGATGCCCGGGTGCGCGACGAAAAAATCGCCAGGCTGCTGGAAATCGGCATGCTGGTACTCAACGGCGTATCGATGTTCGTTCCGGTGCTGGGTGAAGTGATGATCGGCGTGATGGCCGGGCAACTGCTGTATGAAACGTTTGAAGGCTCGATCGAATGGAGCGAGGGGGATCGCCGCGCAGCACTGGCTCATCTGACGGACGTTGCCGGGAATCTGGCGCTGATTGCGGTGATGCACGGCGTGGGCAAAGGTGCCGCGCGAATCAAGGCGCTCAAACCGCCGCCCGTTGTCGACAGCCTGGAGCCGGTCACGTTACCCAACGGTGAACAGCGCCTGTGGAAACCGGACCTGCAACCCTACCGGACCGGTATCCGCTTGCCGGCGGGCTCGACACCCAATGAACTGGGCCTGCATCGCCTCGATCATCAGGACATTCTGGCGCTGGACGATGGCCACTATGTCGTCCGGCAGGAGGCCGACAGCGGCCAGTACAGGATTCAGCACCCCAGCCGGCCGGATGCCTATCAACCGCGTCTGCGGCACAACAGTGCCGGTGCCTGGCGTCATGAGGCCGAAGAGCCGCTGACCTGGGCAGGCACAACGCTGATGCGGCGTCTGGGCTATCGGGCTGACGCATTCACTGACATGCAACTGGAGCAGGTGCGCATCAGCAGCGGTCTTGAACATGATCAGTTACGGCACCTGCATGTCGACCAGTTGCCCCCCACGGCGCAACTGTCCGACACCCTCACACGGTTCCGCCTCAGCGATGAGCTGGAAACCTTCGCGCGCCAGATGGGCAGCGACGAGCTTCGGGTTTACGCACAAGCCGATATTGCCCTGCAATTTCGAGTCATGCGCGCCCAGGCCCTGTTGCCCGAGCAAGCCCTGCGGGTGGTGGACAGCCGGGGCACGCTGATCTGGGAGGACACGCTCGCAGCGTCCGAGACGTCGCGCAGGCTGGTTTTTTCCGTGAGTGATCAAGCGGCGAAGCAGGGCAGCATGCTCCCGTCATTACTGGAGATGCTGAAGGTGAACAATGTCGACCTCGCCGAGGTTCCGGGTACGTCCGCGATGACGCTTGCGCAACGCGCGGTCGAGTTGCGCAAGGAGATCGCCGGCAGGGTGCGAAGCCGTAAACAGTCGCTGTTCGAGTTGCTGTACTGCGAACAGGATGCCAGTACCGCCCCGGCGGTATTGCGGGCAAAAGCGGTCTTTCCCAAACTGGCGACCGTTGTGGTCGAGCGCATACTCGCCACTGCGACCGAGGAGGAACTGGCCCTGCTGAAAAAGCCCGGCCCCTTGCCGCGACGCCTTTACCAGCAAGCCGAGCAAGCGCTCCAGGAACAGCGCCTGTCACGCGCCTACGAAGGCCTCTACCTCGACCCGTCATCCGGCCCTGATAGCGAACGCCTGGCCTTGCACAGCCTGCAAGCTTTGCCGGGCTGGCCGCAGGAGATGCATCTGGCGTTACGCGAGTATGGCGTAACGGGACGTCTGCTCGACACCCTTGGCAACCCTGAGAACCCGTTGCGGGCCACGCTGGTGGTGGATGAGCAATCCACCTTCACCGGGGGGGCTGCGCGCAATCTCTATGCTTCGGTCCTGCAGGCGTTGTCGCCGGCTGAGCGGCAGGCTCTCGGGTTCAATCTGGAGGATGCCGACAAGCTGAGCCGGGCGGTGCAGCAAAACCCGTTGCCGCGCGACCTGTTTCGAAAAACGCTGCAGGCTCATCGAGTGTTCAAGCCAACGGTCGAGCCGGGGGTCAAGCTGTTGGGCGGTGGCCCGCTACCGACCGGGCCGCACTTGCTTAACTTTTTGCGCAGCCCCCGAGCGCGGGTGCTCAAACTGTACCCCGACTTCAACGAGGCGCAGGTCGAGACCTTCTTGCAGTCGTTGGGGGAGAATGTTCGTGGCGGCCTGGAGCGTTACGAAGTCGAGTACAGGACACTCAAAAGTGAGCTGGATACGTGGGTTCAAACACAGCGCTCGGCAACCGACCGTGCATCGCTGGATGGCACGCTCGCGAGGCTGCGTTATGACGAAACCGCCAGTCTGCTCAAACGGTGTTGGCGGCGGCAGAGCAGCGCGTTCTTGCGCATCAGTGCGCAGATAAAACTGCCGACACTGAGCGCAGACTTCAGGCATGTCGAAACCCTTGAGTTGTCGGCGGTCGACAACGTCGATGGGTTCCTCAGAAGTTTTACCGGGGTGAAGAAACTGACGTTGTATCAAACCCAAGGTCTGCGTCCTCTACCTGAGGCCCTCGGTGAAATGAAAGGGCTTACCCACTTCAGTTTTCACCAATCAGACCTGCGTCTGGATCCGCGCAGCGTTGCCCTGCTCGGTGCCATGAGTCAGCTTGAAGAGCTTGACCTGCAGCTCAATCCGTTGGGGATATCTCCGGACTTCAGTGCGATGCCCCAGCTCAAGAAGATCAATCTGTATTCAACGGGCATCCGGCAGTGGCCCAAGGGCACCGCGTCTCTGGCCGGGCTGCAGCACCTCGATTTGCGCGGCAATCAACTGACCGAAGTGCCTCTTGAACACCTTTCCCCCCAGCCGGATCATGCCGAGGTGGTTGCCCGCATCAACCGTGGCACGCTGCTGGACGCCAACCCGTTCCCACGCCAGGTACGGCAACAGCTCATCGATTATCGAAACGCTCTGGCACAGGCCCACCCGTCGTTGCTGGCGGGCTGGCCGGACGACGCGTTCATGCTTGAAGACCCGCTACCGGCGCGGGTCCGGCAGTTGTATCCCGGCTTCAGCGCGCAAGAGACCGCGGCGTTTCTGCTGACCCTGGGCGGCGACAGTGAAGTCGATGCGCAACTGCTGCGCCTGGAAAGTGAGTACCAGACGTTGAACCAGCAGCTGTCGGCCTGGGCGTTTTCGGGCGGTGGTGCTCGGCAACGCTACGTCCGCGCCGGGCAGCGTCAGGACTTCACTGGCCTGGCCAGCCGTTACGAAGCGGCCGACCGCATTCGCAATTGCTGGAGGCGGCAATCGCCCAAGCGCAATGCCGTTGACGGTACCCCGATCGGTCATGAGCTGGACCTGAGCGGGCAGACGCTCGACAGCGTGCCGGATCTTGAAGCCGACTTCAGCCACGTCGGTTCGCTGAAACTGAACAACATGGGGCTGAGTGTTTCCCCAGAAGGATTTCTGGCGCGTTTCAGAGGGGTGCGCTGGCTGGACATGTCGAGCAATCAGCTGACCGAGATACCGCCTGCCTTGGCCCAAATGCATGGCCTGACCCGCTTGTTTCTACAACAGAACCGCATTCAGTTGAGCGTTGAAACGGCCAGCTTGCTGGCGGAACGCACAACCCTCAGGGCCTTGAACCTGTCGGATAACCCGCTGGGCCGGTTGCCGGATTTCAGCCGGATCACCGACATGCGCTCGGTTTTCCTCAACTCGGCAGGGGTCGATACCTGGCCGGTCGGGCTGGACGAACAACCGCTGCTCGACAGCATCCATTTGCGCAACAACCAGATCAGCAGCCTTCCACAGGCACTGGTCGCGCCCACCGCGGAGCGCCTGGACCACGTGGCGCGGTTGAACAACATGACCACCCTGACCGGTAACCCGTTATCGGAAGTCGCTCAGCAACAGGTTCAAGCCTATTGGGATCGGCTTGAGCGCGAGCGGCCGGATCTTTGGCAGCGCAGGGTGCCGGGGGCTTTCGTCTATCAGGCTCCAGGGCGGGTAGTCGGGCCTGAGCCCTTGACCGGTCTGCAGCGCTGGAGCACAAACCTGCCGGCGGATCAGTTGGCCGGCAGACAGCGTCAATGGCAGATGTTGACCGGTCAGCCTGACGCTGACGGCTTCCTTCGAGTGCTCAATGACCTTCAGGTGGGAGGGGCGGCTTACCCTGACCTGCAGCAGCGCGTGTGGACAGTGATCGACAGCATCACCGAACCAACCCCGGCCTCGCAGGCACTGCGCAAGGAAATGTTCGAGTGGGCGGGGCGCCCGGCCTGTATTGATCGTGCAGCGTTGTCGTTCAGCAATATGGAGGTCATGACCCTGGTGTATCGGGCCAGAGCACTGGCGGTGCAAGGGGAAAACGCGCCGGCTTTGCTGAAGTTGTCCAAGGGGTTGTTTCGACTGGAAGAGGTCGAAAAGATCGCGCTGGCGGACATCGACCAACGTACGACGGCGATCAACGACACGCCGGGCTTGTCGTCCGAACAAAAGGCAGAACGAATTGCCCTGCTCGAAGAGGTCGAAATCAGGCTCGCCTACCGCTTCGGCCTCAAGGAGCGGCTCGGCCTGCCGGGACAGCCGCAGCAAGTGCGGTTTACCGGGCTGGCTCGGGTTACGCCGGCGATGCTTGATCAAGCGTACAACCGGGTGGTGGCGCTGGATAACTCGGCTGAAGAACTTCAGTCGTTGCTGGCGAAAGATTTCTGGAAGGATTATGTGGTGAACACCGATGCCAACCGACCGCAATTCGAACGCCAGCGCGAACCCTATCAGGAGCAGATGAGCGTCCTGCGTGAAAGCTATCAAGCGGGGGCCATGTCAAAAGCGGATTTCGAGACACAGACCCAGGACCTGGATGTGCAGTTGCAGATCGAGGAGGCTGTGCTGATTGAGACGTTGACCCGTGAGGAACTGCTCAGGCATCCGTTCTAAGCTCGCTGTAAAACCGGTTTCACCTCCTGTGAGGTGATGCAAAAAAGCCCGGAGGTCATCAGATCTCCGGGCTTTTTCATGGCTCAGCGGTTCAAAACAAAAAGTAACGCTGGGCCATTGGCAGCACGTCTGCAGGTTCGCACCACAACAACACGCCGTCGGCCTTGACCTGATAGGTCTGTGGGTCGACGTCGATGTTCGGCAGGTAATCGTTGTGGATCAGGTCGGTTTTCTGCACGTCGCGGCAGCCTTTGACCACCGCGATTTTTTTCTTCAGGCCCAAGGCTTCGGGCAATCCGGCTTCCTGCGCGGCCTGACTGATGAAGGTCAGGCTGGTGGCGTGCAGCGAACCGCCGTAGCTGGCGAACATCGGGCGGTAGTGCACCGGTTGCGGTGTCGGGATCGATGCATTTGCATCACCCATCAGGCTCGCCGCAATGGCGCCGCCCTTGAGAATCAGCGTCGGTTTGACGCCAAAAAACGCCGGACGCCAGAGCACCAGATCCGCCCATTTGCCCACCTCGATCGAACCGACTTCATGGCTGATGCCATGGGTGATCGCCGGGTTGATCGTGTACTTGGCGATGTAGCGTTTGGCGCGGAAGTTGTCGTTGCCTGCGCCGTCCTGTGGCAGTGGGCCGCGCTGTTTTTTCATTTTGTCGGCGGTCTGCCAGGTGCGTGTGATGACTTCGCCGACGCGGCCCATGGCCTGGCTGTCGGAGCTGATCATCGAGAACGCGCCGAGGTCGTGGAGGATGTCTTCGGCGGCAATCGTCTCGCGGCGGATGCGGCTCTCGGCGAAAGCCACGTCCTCGGCAATGCTCGGGTCGAGGTGGTGGCAGACCATCAGCATGTCGAGGTGTTCGTCGATGGTGTTGCGCGTGAACGGCCGGGTCGGGTTGGTCGAACTCGGCAGCACGTTGGCGAAGCCGCAGGCCTTGATGATGTCCGGCGCGTGGCCGCCGCCGGCACCTTCGGTGTGATAGGTGTGGATGGTGCGGCCCTTGAATGCGCCGAGGGTGGTTTCGACGAAACCGGATTCGTTGAGGGTGTCGGTGTGGATCGCCACCTGCACGTCGTATTGATCGGCAACATTCAGGCAGTTGTCGATGCTCGCCGGGGTGGTGCCCCAGTCTTCGTGCAGCTTGAGGCCGATGGCGCCGGCCTTGACCTGTTCGATCAACGGCTCCGGCAGACTGGCGTTGCCCTTGCCGGTCAGGCCGATGTTCATCGGGAAGGCATCGGCGGCCTGAAGCATGCGTGCCAGGTGCCAAGGGCCCGAGGTGCAAGTGGTCGCATTGGTGCCGGTGGCCGGGCCCGTGCCGCCGCCGATCATGGTGGTGACGCCGCTCATCAGCGCTTCTTCGATCTGCTGCGGGCAGATGAAGTGGATGTGCGTGTCGATGCCGCCAGCGGTGAGGATCATGCCTTCGCCGGCGATCACTTCGGTGCTGGCGCCGATGGCGATGTTCACGTTCGGCTGCACGTCCGGGTTGCCGGCCTTGCCGATCGCGGCGATGCGTCCGTCCTTGAGGCCGACGTCGGCTTTGACGATGCCCCAGTGATCGATGATCAGCGCGTTGGTGATCAGGGTGTCGACCACTTCGGCGGCGAGCAACTGGCTTTGGCCCTGACCGTCGCGGATGACCTTGCCACCGCCGAATTTCACTTCTTCGCCGTAGGTGGTGAAGTCTTTCTCGACCTCGATCCACAGCTCGGTATCGGCCAGGCGCACCTTGTCGCCGACGGTGGGGCCGAACATGTCGGCGTAGGCTTGTCTGGAGATTTTCATGGGCATGCCTTGAGATTCAATTGGTTTTGAGACTGTTCGCTGCGCTCACAGATTCGCGAGCAAGCCCGCTCCCACATTCGGTCGCGTTCCTTCAGTTGAAATGCGATCAACTGTGGGAGCGGGCTTGCTCGCGAAGGGGCCGCAGCGGACTCCACATCCGTTAAAGATCACCCATGACCCGCCCCGCAAAGCCGAACACCCGCCGATGCCCGGCGTAATCGACCAGTTCCACCTCGCGGCTCTGCCCCGGCTCGAAGCGCACTGCCGTGCCGGCCGGTATGTTCAGGCGCATGCCACGGCTGGCCGCGCGGTCAAACGTCAGCGCATCGTTGGTTTCGAAAAAGTGATAATGCGAACCCACCTGGATCGGCCGGTCGCCGCTGTTGGCGACTTTCAGGCTGACCGTGCGGCGGCCGACGTTGAGTTCGATGTCGCCGGGCTGGATCTGGTATTCACCGGGAATCATCAGTGGGCTCCTTGCAGGATCTTGTAGTAGAGGGCGGTCGGGCGATATGTGCCGTTCGGGTCGCAGGCATAGTCGGGGATTTCGCCGGCGCGGGTGTAACCCAAAGCCTTGTAGAAATCCTCGGCGGGCGAGCCGGCCTCGGTGTCGAGGAAAAGCATGCCGCGCTTGTGCTTGGGCGCTTCCAGTTCCAGCGCTTGCATCAATTGCTGGCCGAGCCCGCGCCGACGGGCGTGTTCGCGTACCAGCAGTTTCTGCACTTCGGCGCGATTGAGACCGTTGGCCTTCTGGCACAGACCCAACTGCACGCTGGCCAGCACCTGCTCGTCCTTGACCACCACCCAGAGCAATACGCTGCCCTTGTTGACGTTGTCCTGGACATCATCGAAATAGGCGCGGGCCTGGGCGGCATCGAGGTTGGCCATGAAGCCGACACTGGCGCCATACCCCACCGCATCGAGTAGCAGATCAATCAGACCCTGACGATAGTGCGCAAAACTTTCAGCGTTGACGCGGCGCAGTTGGGCGGCGTTCATCGGTGTCACTCCTTGTTGGCGTCAGGCGGCTCCGCGCCAGGATTGAGGGTCAGTTGCATGAAGGTCAGGTCGAGCCAGCGGCCGAACTTGGTGCCCACTTGCGGCATCTGCCCGGTGATGCTGAAACCGGCACGCTCATGCAGACGAATAGAGGCGGCGTTACCGCTTTCGATGGCGGCCACCATCACATGCTTGCCGGCGGTTTTTGCCCGGGCGATCAACGCCGTCATCAGTTGCGGGCCGAGACCGTTGCCGCGTTGGTCGCTGCGCACGTAAACCGAATGCTCGACGGTGTGGCGGAAACCGTCGAAGGGCCGCCAGTCACCGAACGAAGCGTAGCCGAGCACGCTGTTGTCGGCGTCGACGATCACCAGAATCGGATAGGCCTGGGCCTGACGCGCGCTGAACCACGCCTGACGGTTACCCAGATCGACCGCCGACTCGTTCCAGATCGCCGTGGTGTTGAGCACCGCGTCGTTGTAGATGTCGCGAATCGCCGGCAGGTCGGCGTGGACGGCATCGCGAATGCTGTAAGTCATGGCGCGGCCTCAGACGATCGGTTGGTGGACGGTGACCAGTTTGGTGCCATCGGGGAACGTCGCTTCGACCTGGATCTCCGGGATCATTTCCGGGATGCCTTCCATCACTTGCTCGCGCGTCAGCAGAGTCGTGCCGAAGTGCATCAGCTCGGCCACGGTCTGGCCGTCACGCGCACCTTCGAGTAGCGCGGCGGAGATGTAGGCCATGGCTTCCGGGTAGTTGAGCTTCACACCGCGTGCCAGTCGGCGCTCGGCGACGAGGCCGGCGGTGAAGATCAGCAGCTTGTCTTTTTCGCGTGGGGTCAGGTCCATTGTGGGGTTCCATCAGGGCAGATTGAAAAATGTGCACAAATCCCCTGTGGGAGCGGGCTTGCTCGCGAAAGCGGTAGGTCAGCCAGCATCTGTGTGAATGACACGCCGCCTTCGCGAGCAAGCCCGCTCCCACAGTTGGATTGCATTTCAGGTGTTCCAGATTCGGGGGGGCTGGGCTTCGCGGTCTAGCAGCACCGGGCGTAGCAAACGCCAAAGATCAATAAGCCAGGCGCGAGCGAGCAATGCCTCACTGGCCAGACAACGAGCCACCAACAACCCCGGCAACTGCGTCAGATCTCCACGCACTTCATGGCTCAGCGAACGACAACGCTCAAGCAGTTCAGCATCAATTTCGCCTGTGACCAACAGCGTCGCAAACACCGGTTGCCCGTCCAGCCCGATCGGCGATTCAAGCAAACCGTCACCACCGACAATGCGCTGGCGTTCATGCCAGAGCAACCGACCATCGCGACGAATATCCAGGTGCGATTGAAAGTGCCCGAGATCGAAACGCTCGCCACTGGCCGGTCGACCCAGCGCCACCACGTCCCAGTAGAACAGTCGGGCGTCGCCCTCCAGATCAATCGACGTGGTGAGCTCTGCCTGGGCGGCGCTGTAAACGATGGTCTCTTGCGGCAACCATTCCAGCGTCGCCCCGCAAGCCACCTGCAAGTCGAGCTTCTGGTAAGCGGGCCCCGCCGCGCGATACCACTTGGCTGCGCCGGGGCTGGTGATCTGTGCCCAGGCATCCTGGTCTGCACGCACGCTGATATCGAGCCGGTCACCGCCGGCAATGCCGCCCGGTGGATGGACGATGATGTGCTGACAGACCTCAGGGCCCTCGGCGTACAGATGCTTTTGCACCCGCAGCGGGCCGAGGTGTCGGCGCATGACCGGGCGCGTGCAGTCGCCGAAACGGGCGTAGGCCAGTTCCAGCTCGGCGTGCCAGCTCGGGGTAAACAGGGCAGGTGAGACAGTCGAGTTCATATTGTCTAATTATCGTTAGGAAGCTACAGGTTAGATGGTTACCAGCCCACGCACACCCTCGGCCTCCATATTTTCTCCACGGCCCTGCTGGACGATCTCGCCCCGGGACATCACCAGGTATTGATCGGCCAGTTCGGCGGCGAAATCGTAGAACTGCTCGACCAGCAGAATCGCCATGTCGCCGCGAGCCGCCAGCTTCTTGATCACCGCGCCGATCTCCTTGATCACCGACGGCTGGATGCCTTCAGTGGGTTCGTCGAGGATCAGCAAACGCGGACGGCTGGCCAGTGCGCGACCAATGGCGAGTTGTTGTTGCTGGCCTCCGGACAAGTCACCGCCGCGCCGCTGCTTCATTTGCAACAGCACCGGGAACAGCTCGTAGATGAACGCCGGGACTTCCTTGGCCTCGGAGCCGGGAAAACGCGACAGGCCCATCAGCAGGTTTTCTTCCACCGTCAGCCGCCCGAAAATCTCCCGGCCCTGTGGCACGTACGCGATGCCGGCGTGTACCCGTTGGTGCGGCTTGAACGTGGTGATCGGCTTGCCCTCCCAATTTACCGCACCTTCCTTGGCCGGCAACAGACCCATCAGGCATTTGAGCAGGGTGGTCTTGCCCACGCCGTTACGGCCCAGCAGGCAGGTGACTTCGCCGACCTTCACGTCAAACGTAAGGCCGCGCAGGATGTGGCTACCGCCGTAATACTGGTGCAGCTTGTCGACTTGCAGCATTCTCAAATTCTCCTCAAGTCCCCTGTGGGAGCGGGCTTGCTCGCGAATGCGGTGGATCAGTCGCCATCAACGTTGAATGACACACCGCATTCGCGAGCAAGCCCGCTCCCACATTGGAAAGGTGTTTGCAGTTTCAGCGGCCGAGGTAAACCTCGATCACCCGCTCGTTTTCCTGCACCTGCTCAAGCGAGCCTTCGGCCAGCACGCTGCCTTGGTGCAACACGGTCACATGGTCGGCAATCGAGCCGACAAAGCCCATGTCGTGTTCCACCACCATCAGCGAATGCTTGCCGGCCAGACTCTTGAACAACTCGGCAGTGAACTCGGTTTCGGCGTCGGTCATGCCCGCCACCGGCTCGTCGAGCAGTAGCAGTTGCGGGTCTTGCATCAGCAACATGCCGATTTCCAGAAACTGTTTCTGGCCGTGGGACAACAGGCCCGCCGGACGGTTGACCGAAGTGGTCAGGCGAATGGTCTCCAGCACTTCGCTGATGCGATCCTTCTGCTCGCCGCTCAGGCGCGCACGCAAACTGGCCCACACCGACTTGTCGGTCTTCTGCGCCAGTTCGAGGTTTTCAAACACGCTCAGCGCTTCAAACACCGTCGGCTTCTGGAACTTGCGACCGATGCCGGCCTGGGCGATCTGCACTTCGCTCATCTGCGTCAGGTCGAGGGTTTCGCCGAACCACGCCTTGCCATGGCTGGGGCGGGTCTTGCCGGTGATCACGTCCATCAGCGTGGTCTTGCCGGCGCCATTGGGGCCGATGATGCAGCGCAGCTCGCCGACGCCGATGTACAGGTTGAGATTGTTCAGCGCGCGGAAGCCGTCGAAGCTGACGCTGATGTCTTCCAGGGTCAGGATCGTGCCGTGGCGGGTATCGAGCCCCGGGCCGACGCGTTGGCCGAGGCCGATGGAATCGCGGCTGGTGCCGGCGTCCTTGTTCGGCTCGACGGGGAAAAAGGCTGGCTCCAGCATGAATTCAGCGCTCGCCGTGACTCTCATGATTCACCTCGTTTCTTCAGCAGACCGATCACGCCTTTGGGCAGGTACAGGGTCACGACGATGAACAGCGCGCCGAGGAAAAACAGCCAGTATTCCGGGAACGCCACGGTGAACCAGCTCTTCATGCCGTTGACCACACCGGCGCCGAGCAACGGGCCGATCAAGGTGCCGCGACCGCCGAGGGCGACCCAGACCGCCGCTTCAATCGAGTTGGTCGGCGACATTTCGCTCGGATTGATGATCCCGACTTGCGGCACATACAACGCCCCGGCCAGACCGCACAACACCGCACTCAACACCCAGACGAACAGCTTGAAACCACGCGGATCATAGCCGCAGAACATCAGACGGTTTTCCGCATCGCGCAATGCTGTCAGTACTCGACCGAACTTGCTCTGCGCCAGGCGCCAGCCAATGAACAGACTCGCCACCAGCAGCAACACCGTGGCCAGAAACAGCACCGCGCGAGTGCCGGGCTCAGTGATGCCGAAACCCAGAATCGTGCGGAAATTGGTGAAGCCGTTGTTGCCGCCGAACCCGGTCTCGTTGCGGAAAAACAGGAGCATGCCAGCGAAGGTCAAGGCCTGGGTCATGATCGAGAAATACACGCCCTTGATCCGCGAACGGAAGGCGAAGAAACCGAACACCAGCGCCAGCAAACCCGGCGCCAGCACCACCAGGCACATGGCCCAGACAAAACTGCTGGTGCCGGTCCAGTACCACGGCAATTCGCTCCACGACAGGAAGGTCATGAACGCCGGCAAGCCATCACCGGCGGCCTGACGCATCAGGTACATGCCCATCGCATAACCGCCGAGGGCGAAGAACAAGCCGTGGCCGAGGGACAACAGACCGGCGTAACCCCAGACCAGATCCAGCGCCAGGGCGACAATGGCGTAGCAAAGAATCTTGCCGACCAACGTCAGGGTGTACGCGGAGACGTGCAGCGCGCTGTCCGGTGACAACAGCGACAGCAGCGGCAATGCGATCAGCAAGGCGAGGATGACTACGCCAACTGCAATCGTGACTTTGGGGCCGGCCTTTTGCGTGGCCGTGACTAATAGAGGCTGGTTCATCAGTCGATCACCCGTCCTTTCAGTGCGAAGAGGCCTTGCGGACGTTTCTGGATAAACAGAATGATCAGCGCGAGGATCAGGATCTTGCCGAGCACCGCACCGATCTGCGGTTCAAGAATCTTGTTGGCGATACCGAGGCCGAACGCCGCGAGCACGCTGCCGGCCAACTGGCCAACACCGCCAAGCACCACGACCAGGAACGAATCGATGATGTAGCTCTGGCCGAGATCCGGGCCGACATTGCCGATCTGGCTCAGCGCTACACCGCCGAGGCCGGCGATGCCCGAACCGAGGCCGAAGGCGAGCATGTCGACGCGCCCGGTCGGCACACCGCAGCAGGCGGCCATGTTGCGGTTCTGGGTAACTGCGCGAACGTTGAGGCCCAACCGGGTCTTGTTCAGCAGCAGCCAGGTGAGGACAACCACAAACAGCGCGAAGGCGATGATGACGATGCGGTTGTACGGCAGCACCAGATTCGGCAGCACTTGAATGCCGCCGGACAGCCACGCCGGGTTTGCCACTTCGACGTTCTGTGCGCCGAACAGCAGGCGCACCAGTTGAATCAGCATCAGGCTGATGCCCCACGTCGCGAGGAGGGTTTCCAGTGGTCGGCCGTAGAGGTGACGAATCACCGTGCGCTCCAGCGCCATGCCGATGGCGGCGGTGACGAAAAATGCGACCGGCAATGCGATCAGTGGATAGAACTCAATGGCCTGCGGTGCATAACGCTGGAACATCAACTGCACCACATACGTCGAGTAGGCGCCGAGCATCAGCATCTCGCCGTGGGCCATGTTGATCACCCCGAGCAAGCCGAAGGTGATCGCCAGACCGAGTGCAGCCAGCAGCAGAATCGAGCCGAGGGACATGCCGCTGAACGCCTGACCGAGCATTTCGCCGATCAGCAGTTTGCGTTTGACCTGAGCGAGGCTGGTTTCGGCGGCGGTACGCACATTGGCATCCGCTTCGACGCCGGGTTCGAGCAAGCCTTCTAGGCGCGTGCGCGCCAGTGGATCACCGGTTTCGCCAAGCAGGCGCACGGCCGCCAGACGCACCGCCGGATCGGTATCGACCAATTGCAGATTGGCCAACGCCAGGCTCAGGGCGGCGTGGACGCTTTCATCTTTTTCACCCGCCAGTTGCTGGTCGAGGAATTTCAGCTGCGCGGGTTTCGCGCTTTTCTGCAATTGCTGCGCGGCGCTCAGACGGATTTTGGCGTCGGCGGCGAGCAATTGGTGGCTGGCCATGGCGGTGTCGATCAGACCCCGCAGGCGGTTGTTCAGGCGCAGGGTTTTGGCTTGGCCGTCGATGGTCAGTTCGCCTTTTTGCAGGGCGTTGATCAGTTCGATACGGGCCGGATCGGGCTGCGCGGCCCAGGTTTCGAGCAGTTTGGCCTGCTGCACGGGATTGGCCGCGACGAAGTCTTCGGCGTCGCCGGCAAAGGCAGCCATCGGCAACAGCAGTGCGATGGCGAGGATGAAGCGGTAAAGGGTAGTCGGCATAAAGAATCGCCTTGCGCGGACTAATGGTGGGAGCGGGCTTGCTCGCGAAAGCGGTTGGTCAGTCGACTGACATGTTGAATGTGAGTCCGCTTTCGCGAGCAAGCCCGCTCCCACAGGGGGATTGTGTCGGCCTCACGCCAAGCGCAAGGCTGACACCCAATGGCTCAGTTGCTCTTCACCGCGTAATCCGGCTTCTTGTCGTTGCCCTGAATGAACGGGCTCCACGGCTGGGCGCGGATCGGCCCTTCGGTCTGCCACACCACGTTGAACTGACCGTCCGCCTGGATCTCGCCGATCATCACCGGTTTGTGCAGGTGGTGGTTGGTCTTGTCCATGGTCAGGGTGTAGCCCGACGGTGCAGCAAAGGTCTGGCCGGCCAGCGCTTCGCGAACCTTGTCGACGTCGGTGGACTTGGCTTTTTCAACCGCTTGCGCCCACATGTGGATGCCGACGTAAGTGGCTTCCATCGGGTCGTTGGTCACCGCTTTGTCAGCGCCGGGCAGGTTGTGTTTCTTCGCGTAGGCTTTCCAGTCAGCGACGAATTTCTGGTTCTGCGGGTTCTCCACCGACTCGAAGTAGTTCCACGCCGCGAGGTTGCCCACCAGCGGTTTGGTGTCGATGCCGCGCAGTTCTTCTTCGCCGACCGAGAACGCCACCACCGGTACGTCAGTCGCCTTCAAGCCTTGGTTGGCCAGTTCTTTATAGAACGGCACGTTGGAGTCGCCGTTGACCGTGGAGATAACGGCAGTCTTGCCACCGGCGGAGAATTTTTTGATGTTGGCGACGATGGTTTGATAGTCGCTGTGCCCGAACGGGGTGTAGACCTCTTCGATGTCTTTGTCGGCCACACCTTTGGAGTGCAGGAAGGAGCGCAGGATCTTGTTGGTGGTGCGCGGGTAGACGTAGTCGGTGCCGAGCAGGAAGTAGCGCTTGGCGCTGCCGCCTTCTTCGCTCATCAGGTATTCAACCGCCGGGATCGCCTGCTGGTTCGGCGCGGCGCCAGTGTAGAAGACGTTCGGTGACATCTCTTCGCCTTCGTATTGCACCGGGTAGAACAGCAGGCCATTGAGTTCTTCGAACACCGGCAGCACCGATTTACGCGATACCGACGTCCAGCAGCCGAACACCACGGCAACCTTGTCCTGGGTCAGCAACTGCCGACCCTTTTCCGCGAACAGCGGCCAGTTCGAGGCCGGATCGACCACCACCGGTTCCAGCATCTTGCCGTTCACGCCGCCCTTGGCGTTGATCTCGTCGATGGTCATCAGCGCCATGTCTTTGAGCGACGTTTCGGAGATCGCCATGGTGCCGGACAACGAATGCAGAATCCCGACCTTGATGGTCTCGGCGGCCTGGACGGTCCAGGTCATGCCCATCGCGGCAATGGATGCCGTGAGTGTGAAAGCCTTGATCAAACTGCGACGCTTCATTGTGCGATCTCCATGAACGTTAAAGTTTTTTATGGTTGGCAGATGCGGACGACTGAAGGGTGTTTTGCAAGGGCTGTGCCCGGTCGGGGATGGGCAGGAAAATGTCGGTTTAGAGCGCTTGCGCGTGGGTTGGGTGCACCATGAAGGAACGCTCGTGGAGCGTTGGTGCAGGCGGCCGCGCCAGATTGGGGCGCGATCTGGTGGTAAACAAAAATCAAATGTGGGAGCGGGCTTGCTCGCGAAGGCGTCGTGTCAGTCACCTTATCCATTGACTGCCACACCGCTTTCGCGAGCAAGCCCGCTCCCACAGTTTTGAAAGGTGGAGCGTCAGCGACGGCGCATCAGACCGATGAAGAACAGCCCGCCGATTGCGGCCGTGGCGACGCCGATGGGCAGGTCTTCGGGAGCGATCATTGTGCGGGCGGCGACGTCGACCCAGATCAGAAACACACTGCCAAGCAGCACGCACACCGGTAGCAATCGCCGGTGTTCGGCACCGACCAGGCGCCGCGCAATGTGCGGCACCATCAGTCCGACAAAACCGATCGAGCCACTGATCGACACCAGCACCCCGGTCATCAGCGAGGCAATGACAAACACCCGCAAACGTACCGACCGCGCGTTCAGGCCGAGGGTGACGGCGGTCTGTTCGCCGGCCATCAACGCGTTCAACGGGCGGGCCATGCCCAGCAGCAAGATCAACCCGAGCAACACACTGGCCGCTGGCACTGCAAGCAACTCCCAGCGCGCCAGACCGAGGCCGCCGAGCATCCAGAACATCACGGCCGAGCTGGCGCGGTGGTCGCCCATGAACAGCAGCAGATTGGCGATCGCCATCATCACGAACGACACCGCCACACCGCAGAGCAACAAGCGGTCGCTGTCGAGCCGGCCATGGCGACTGGCAATCGCCAACACCACCAGCATGCTTAGCAAGGCGCCGATAAACGCCGCAATCGGCAAGGTCAGCAGGCCGATGATTTCACCGACATGCAGCACCACGATCACCGCGCCCAGCGTTGCCCCGGAGGTGACGCCAAGCAGGTGCGGATCGGCCAACGGATTGCGCGTCACCGCTTGCAGCACCGCGCCGATCAGTGCGAGGCCAGCACCGACCAGCGCACCGAGCAACATGCGCGGCACGCGGATCAGCCAGACGATGTGTTCCTGCCCGGCGCTCCAGCTCACTTCGCCGAAACCGAACGCCTTGTGCAGCAGGATCCGCCACACCACATCCACCGGCACCCGCGCGGGCCCGAAGCCCAGCGAGACCACGCACGACAGCAACAACACGGCGCCGAGGGCGATCAGCAACAGGGCGTAGCGACGGTTGATCATTCGCCGTGGAAACCTTTGCTCAGTGTTTCAACGGCCAGCACGTTGTCGATCCCCGGTGTGGCCTGCACGTAGGGGATGACAATGAAGCGTTGGTTTTTGATTGCATCCACCGATTGCAGGGCTTTGTTCTTCAGCAGGAATTCAATCTTTTGATCGGCGGTGATTTCGCTGTAGTCGACGATCACGATCACCTGCGGATTGTGCTCGACCACGGTCTCCCAGTTGACCCGCGTCCAGCTCGCGTCGACGTCATCGAGAATGTTGCGCCCACCGGCCGCGTCGATCAGCGCTTGCGGCATGCCGAGGCGGCCGGAGGTCATGGCACGGTCTTCACCGCTGTCGTAGAGGAACACCCGCGGCTTTTCGGCCGGCAGGTTTTTGCGCACTTCGGCGACTTGCGCCTGCATCCGGGCAATCAGCGCATTGGCGCGATCCTGCACGTCGAAGATTTTGCCGAGGTTGCGCAGGTCGTTGTAGGTGTCTTCAAGCGAGGCGGCCGGGCGTTTCATCACGAAAGCGCAGGACTCGGTCAGCTCATACACGTTGATGCCCAGCGGTTGCAGGGTCTGCGGCGTGAGATCACCGCCCACGCGCATGCCGTAATCCCAGCCGGCGAAGAAGAAATCGACGTTGGCGTTGAGCAGGGTTTCCACGGACGGATACTTCGCGGCCAACTCCGGCAGGCCGTCGAGCAGCGACTGCATCTCAGGGGTGACCGACTTCCAGCCACTGACGCCGCTGTAACCGGCCATCCGCGATTTCAGGCCGAGGGCGAGCATCATCTGGGTCATGTTGATGTCGTGGCTGACCGCGTGTTTCGGCGCTTGCGTGAAGGTGACTTCACGGTTGCAGCTTTGCACCGTCAGCGGGTATTTCGTGGCCTCGGCCAGCGCTTGGGCACTGCACAACAAAAGAGCGACGCAAAGCAGGGAACGCACAGTCATGGTCGGGTTATCCAGGTGATTCGCGGGTAGCCGTGAAGGGGGTGGGAGTCGATCAAGGCGTCGACGCCGAAGACGTCGCGCAGCAGTTCAGTGGTGAGCACTTCTTGCGGTGTGCCGCTGGCGACGATGCGACCGTGATTGATCACGTACAGTCGGTCGCAGAACGCGGCGGCCAGATTCAAATCGTGGATGCTGGCGAGGGTGCCGATCTGCAAGCGTTTGACCAGTTGCAGCAGCTCCAGTTGATAACGCGGGTCGAGGTGGTTGGTCGGCTCGTCGAGGATCAGCAGTTGCGGTTGCTGGGTCAGGGCGCGGGCGAGGATTACGCGCTGTTTTTCGCCGCCCGACAGCGTGGCGAAGCCGTGGTCCTCGAAGCCTTCGAGGCCGACTGATTTGAGCGCCTGTGTTGCGAGGTTTTGATCCTCAAGGGTTTCGCCGTCGAACAGGCCTTTGTGCGGCGTGCGGCCCATGGCGACCACTTCTTCGACGGTCAGGCCGAAGGCGTCGGGGAATTCCTGCAAGACCACGGCGATGCGTTGTGCGCACCAGCGTGAGGATTGTTTCCAGACGTTGTGGTGACCGAGGTTGACCTCACCGTGTTCCGGCTGACTGAAACGGTAGGCGCAACGCAGCAGACTGGTCTTGCCGCTGCCGTTGGGGCCGATCAGACCAACGAACTCACCGGCGGCCACGTGCAACGAGGCGTCACGCAGCTGGAACTGGTGATGGCAGTGGCCGTGGCCCAGGGGTGTCCAGGCGAGGTTGGCGATTGTCAGTGAGGTCATCTTCTACTCTGAAACATCGGGTGCTGCTGATGACGCCTTCGCGAGCAAGCCCGCTCCCACAGTGGAACGCATTTCAATGTGGGAGCGGGCTTGCTCGCGAAGGGGCCGGTGAATCAAAAGGTGTAATCAGCAGTGACAAAAAACGACCTCGGCTCGCCGAGGATCCACTGCTGCCCGCCATTGTATTGGCTTTGCGCATACCGGCGGTCAAACAGATTGTTCACCTGCAAACCCAAGGTCGTGTTACGCAAGGCCTGCCACGACATTGTCGCATCCACCACGGTGTAACTCGGCAACTCGTTACGGTTGGCCATATCGGCGTAACGTGCATCGACATAGCGCACGCCCGCACCGGCCTTCAGGTCATCGGTAAGTGCTTTGTTCAGCCACAGATTCGCAGTGCGTCGTGGCACGTCCACCGGGCGATTGCCGTTGTACGACAGTGTCTGCCCGTTCACCACTTCGGAAAAATCGTCGTACTTCGCCTTCACAATCGCCGCGTTGGCCAGCAGTTGCCAGGCGTGCGGCAATTGCAGATCAAGGCTGGCTTCCAGACCGTTGGACGATTGCTGGCCGACCTGCTGCTTGAGCGTCGGGTTGCCCGGGTCATCGGTCAGCAGCTTCTTCTTGACGATGCGATAGGCCGCCAGCGTGAACTCGCCGCGCTGATCCCAGAACAATTGCTTCAGGCCGATTTCCGTCTGCCGGGCCGTCGACAGATCGTATTGCTGCTGGCTCGGGCTCAGTGAAACAAGCCCGCCGATGCCATCGGTGCTGGTCGCGACCTGGCCATAGAACGAAGTCTCGGGCGTCAGCGCAAACACCAGCCCGGCCTTCCAGTTGTTGCCGGTCAGGGTCTTGTCGCTTTGGCTATCGTCGATCAGATTGTTGCGATCCACGTGTACATAGTCGCGACGCACGCCGGTCACCAGCGACCAGCGCTCACTCAACTGCGTGCGGTTTTCGGCGAACACCGACATCTGTTTGGTGGTGCTGTCGAACTGGTCGCGGTATGGATTGCTGCTCTCGAAATAGCCCGGTTGCGGATGATGCAGGTCCAGCGGTTGGCCATTGGGCAAGACATCGTTGAACGGCGAGTTGCTGTCGAGCTGGAAGCGGATGCGGTTGTAGTCGACGCCGGTCACGGTCTGGCTGTCGAGGCCGAACAGCGAATGCTTGAAGGTGAACGTCTGACGATCGCCGACTTGCTCCTGCTGGTGGCCGATGCCGAAGTAACCGCTGCGGCTCAGTTGTTGGCTGCCCGCGTCGAAGTTGTAGTTCTCGGCGTTCTGCCAGCGGCGCTGGGCCTTGAGGTAGTAAAGCTCGTTGCTGGCGCTGACGGCATCATTGATCTGCCAGTCGCTGGTCAACCGCGTCCATTGATCGTTGTAGTGCTGTTTGTCGTCGCGCACGTTGTAGTTCTTGTTGCGCAGGCTGTCCTTGAAGTGGCCGTTGATCAGCGGGGTGCCGAAGTAGTTTTGCGGACGCTGGTCGCCGTAGTCGTGGGCGAGGGTGAAGGCCAGATCATCAGTGGCCTGCCAGCGCAGGGCGGCGCTGATGAAGTCGCTGGAGGCGTCGCCGCGATCAATCCAGCCGTTGCTGCGCAGGCGATTGAGATTGAGGCGATAGCTCAGGGTATCGCTCAGCGAACCACCGCTGTCGAAGGCCTGTTGCTGGCTGTCGTAGGAGCCATAGCCGAGGCGCACATGGTTTTCGATTTCGCCTGCGAACGGCTTTTTCGGGATCACGTTGACCACCGCGCCGGTCGCGCCTTCGCCGTACAGCACCGAAGCGGGGCCGCGCAGCACATCGACGCGGTCCACCGACCAGGTGTCGACCGGAAAGGTCACCGTGCCCATGCCGCTGTACATCCGATTGCCGTCATACAGCTGCATCACCGAACTCTGCCCGGTAAAACCCCGCGCCTGTAACGATGTGCCGCCATCGCCCGGCGTGCCGGTGCGGCTGATGCCGGTGCTGCGCGACACGGCGTCCTGCACGCTGCGATCACCCCGCTCGCGAACTTGCTCGCCGCTCAGGCTCTCGACACTGGCCGGGGTCTGCATGGCGCTGAGGTTCAGGCGCGAGCCGGCTGTGGTCGCAGTGGTGAGGCTGACGCTTTCGTCGTCAACTGCCGGCGCAGTGATGCTGCCAGTAGGCAGGGTCAGTACTGGGCTATCGGCATGCGCGCTGTTCATGGCGAACAGACAGAGGCTGGACAAGAGGTACTTGTTCATCGGGGTGGAGAATCACTTCTTCAAAAGAAAGCCCGCAGCTTTTGGCTGCGGGCAGAATGGCAAATTAGCGTTATACAGTAACACTAAGAATTACCGGATTATAAGCCCCGGCATTCTATAGAGCTGCCTAAAACGCGCATCTCACCTGATTCATGATGAAGGTGAGGCAGATTCAGCTTGCCGACCAAGCCGCGACAACAGCAGGCGATCAAACAACCACACCACCACCAGCGAAGCCCCCACCAACGGGAAAATCACCGCCAGCGCCAGCATGATCACCACCCCGGTTTTCCATTTCGGCAAGTCATGACGCAGCGGCGGCACGCCGAATTTGCCCTGTGGCCGGCGCTTCCACCAGATCACCACGCCACTGACGGCGCTGAGCAGGATCATCAGGCAGATCAGCAGCACGACAATCTGGTTGAAGGTGCCGAACATCTTGCCTTCGTGCAGCATCACGCCGATTTCCGTGGCGCGGGCCACTGTGCCGTACTGCTCGAAACGCACATCGGCGAGGACTTTTCCGGTGTACTGATCGACGTGCAGGGTCGCGTCGTTGCGCGGGTCGTCAGCGAATACGGCGATAGTGAATACACCGGTAGCGGTGGTCGGCAGGGTGATGCTGTAGCCGGGTTCGACCTGGCGTTGAGTGGCGATGTCCTGCACGGCTTGCAGGCTGATGGTTGGCGCGGCGGGGCCTGCATTTGCGCTGCCGTGGGCCATGTGTTCGGCGTGGTCGCCGGACATCGGCATCGGTGTGTTTTCCAGCGCCCATGGCACGGTTTGGCGGGTGGCACTGTTGAGGCTGCGCGCCTCGACGTCAGAGGTCGGCACGTTGTCCCACATGGCCGCCGGGAACACGTTCCACACCTGGGCGTATTGCTTGCCCCAGAAGCCGGTCCAGGTCATGCCACTGAGCAGCATCACCAGCAACAGGGTCGCGCCCCAGAACCCGGTGACCGCGTGCAGGTCACGCCACAACACGCGGCCGCGACTGTTCAGACGTGGCCACAGAATTCCCGCCGCCTGACCGCGCGGCCACCACAGGAACAGCCCCGACACCACCAGCACCACGCCCCAACCGGCGGCCATTTCGATGAGTCGGTCACCGACAGTGCCGATCATCAATTCGCCGTGAATGGCGCGGGCGATGGCTTGCAGATTCTGCTTGGCATCCTGCTCGCCGAGGATGTCGCCGTGGTATGGATCGACGAAGACGTTGAGTTCGTGGCCGGCATCTTTCACCACGAATTGCGCACTGCGCTCGGCGTTAAGCGGCGGCAGGTACTGCGTGACCTGACCTCGTGGGTAAGCGCTTTTCACCCGTTGCAGCAAGTCATCGGCCGGAACCGTGTGATGGCCGGCCGGAACTTTGAGCAGGCTGCTGTACATCAGAGAATCGAGCTGGGGTTTGAACAGGTAAATGATGCCGGTCAGGGCCAACATCACCATGAAGGGCGCGACGAATAAACCGGCATAGAAATGCCAGCGCCAGGCCAGATTGTAGAAATTCGGTTTGGGCTTTTGCATCACGTTTGCTCCGCTTGGCTTGGATCTTTTAGTTGTTTATTCAGGTTGCTACACCGCATTCCCTGTGGGAGCGAGCCTGCTCGCGAAGGGGACGTCACATCCAACATCGATGTCGTCTGGCACGACGCCTTCGCGAGCAGGCTCGCTCCCACATGGGTGGGTGTTAGAAACTCATGTCCACCTTGGTCCAGAGCGTGCGCCCCGGCTCATTGATGGCTTGCGGGTCATTGGCCGGGTAGCCGAAACCGGCGTTGCCCGCCAGGTTCAGGTGTTCGGCGTAAGCCTTGCCGAACAGGTTGTCGACGCCGCTGCTGACCTTCCAGTTCTTGTTGATCCGGTAGGCACCGTTGAGCGAGAACACGCCGAAGCCCGAACTCTTGTCGTAATCCTTGCCGACCACGTTGCCCTTGTTCTGATCGATACGGTTTTGCTTGGCCACCACCCTCCAGAGTGCGCCGGCGCTCCAGTTGTTTTCGCTGTAGGTCAGGCCGAAACGTGCATCGAGCGGCGGCATTTGTGGCAGGGCCGAGCCGTCGCTGCTGTTCTCGCCCCAGGCGTAAGCCAGGGTCGCATCGGCTTTCCAGTTATCGGTGAGGTTGTAAGCCGCACCGAGTTCACCGCCCATGATTCGCGCGTCGATGTTCTCGGCGCGCGAAGTGCTCATGCCCATCATCGTCGGGGTGTAATCGAACAGGATGTAGTCACGCACCACACCGATGTACCCAGAGGCCCAGGCCTCAAGATCGGCACTCTTGTAGTTCACGCCGAAATCCAGCTGGGTGGTCTTTTCCGGTTTGATCGAATCGAACGCATTAACCGAACCGGCAGGGCCGGACTTGGGCGAAAACAGCTCCCAGTAATCCGGGAAGCGCTGTGCGTGGCCGAGGCCTGCGTAGAGCGTGGTCGGGCTGTCGGCCAGGTCATGCTCGTAACGCACGAAACCGCTGGGCAATGTGTCGGCACGGGTGTTGTCGGCGGTCGGGTTTGGGCGAGCCATCATTCCCGAACCGCTGGTTTGCCGGTAGTCCTTGGCTGAAGCACGGTCGATTCGAGCGCCGGTGATCAGCCGGTCGCGGTCGGCGGCGTACCAGGTCATCTCGCTGAACACGCCGTAGTTGTGGAAATCGGCGTCCTTGTTACGCGGTACGTCCTTGTAGGTGTCGATGCCCATTGCGCTGCGCTGGCGGTGTTCATTGGTCTGCGCGTCGAGCCCGGTGATCAGTTGAATGTCAGCCCAGCGCCAGGTGGCCTTGATCCGCGCGCCGAGGGTGCGGCGGTCGACGTTGGACGCCATGGGACCTGCCATCATCCCGGTGCCGGACGGCGTGCGCAGGGTGTAGTTGTCCATCACGTGGTCGGCGTAGTTGTAGTAGACCTGCGCCTCCAGCGTCTCCAGTACGTCGGTGATGTTGGATTTCTCCATGCGCAGGCCGAGGCTCTCGCGCAGGAACTGTGAACCGTCCATGCCGCGCCCGGCGTAGCGAGCCTCGCCGTCGCCCTTGCCGGCAGTCAGCTCGATCAGGGTATCGGCGTCCGGGGTCCAACCGAGCGCCACGTCGCCGTTCCACTTGTCATAGCGCGAGGCGACGATGTCGTTGTTGCCGTCGCGATAATCGTCGGAATGCGCGGTGTTGCCGATTACCCGCACGTAACCCAGCGGCCCGCCGGCAGCGGCATCGATGACCTTGTCGAAGCGCCCGTGGGAGCCAGCCAGAATGCTCGCGTTCACCCGCGTGCCGAGCTCGCCAAAGCTCTCCGGCTCGCGGTCGAACAGAATCGTGCCGGCCGAGGCACCCGGGCCATACAGCACGGTTTGCGGGCCTTTGATCACGGTGAGTTTGTCGTAGGTTTCCGGCGAAATGTACGAGGTCGGCGCGTCCATGCGGCCGGGGCAGGCGCCGAGCATCATGCTGCCGTTGGTGAGGATATTGAGGCGCGAACCGAACATGCCGCGCAGCACCGGATCACCGTTGGTGCCGCCATTGCGCACCAGGGCGAAGCCCGGAATGGTTTTCAGATAATCGCCGCCATCACTGGCCGGCACCGGTTGGCGTGGGTCTTTGGGGTTGGTGACGATGGTCAGTGGCGAACTGGGCGCAATGGCGGTGATCACCGTCGGGCTCAGTTCATCCGCGTGTGCGGTGTGATCATCGGCCAGCACCAGCGGGGACAGCAGGACGCCGCAAAGGACGGCGATAGCGTGCCCGAAACGAATCCGCGATTCGTTCAAAGCGAAGTTCGCCTGAGCGCAGCTCAGACGTGGAACAGCAGAAAACCTGGACATGACAATTTCCATCAAACAGTCGTAAACGACACGGCCGGCAGCCTGAAGCTGTCTTCTCAACCGTGTGTAATCAGCGGTGGGTGATTAGGCTGCGACGGGCGGGGCGCGGGTGCGGGCGCCGGGGAAGAAGGTTTGCCGGGCATGGCCCATGCGTGGGGAGGGCGGGGTGATGGTATTGGCGTGGGCGATGCTGAATGTGGCGAATGAACCACCGCCGGTCAGCGCCGGGCAATTGAACAGCAGGCTGCAATAACCGCACTTTTCCCACATGGCATGGTGCGAGGATTGCGGCGGGCAGTGTTCGGCGGAAGGCTTGGCGTCGTGCCCCGAGTGCTCCATGCCGGGCATGTCCATCGACATGTCCATGCTCATCGGCATGGAGGTCGAGGCGTGTTGATCCATCGGCATCGACTGAGAAATCAGTGGGCCGATAAAGATCATCAACATGGCGAACAGGGCGATCCAGCTGCCGCGAGTCAGGTGTTCAGCCTGACGGCGTTGCAAGGATGGCCTGGCGCGCGACGGGCGCATGGGCGTCGTCAACCGCAGTGGTTATTGAGCGTGCGCGTGGGCCTGCGTGGTTTGCGGTGGCTTCTTCTGCACGGCGACTTCGACCGTCACGTCACCGGCCTTCTCGAAGTGCATCGTCAGCGGGAAGCGTTTGCCGTCGCTGAGCAGGCTGCGGTCTTTGAGCTCCAGCAGCATCACGTGATAGGCCATCGGTGCGAAGGTCACTTGGCCGCCGGCGGGCACCGACACGTTCGGCACCTGTTGCATCTTCATCAGATCGCCCTGCATGACGTGCTCGTGCAGCTCGGCTTTGCCCGAGATCGGTGAGTCGACGCTGAGCAAGCGGTCGTCGGTCTTGCCGGGATTGTTGATCACGAAGTAAGCGGCGACAGTCGGCGCATTGGGCGGCAGTTCCTGCGACCACGGGTGAGCGATTTCCAGCTCGCCAGCCTTGTATTCGTGGGCATGGGCGAAGCACGCCGGCAGCAACAGCGCAGCGATGACGATGAATTTGTTCAACATGGCAGTTCTCCAGAACGATTTGAAAACGCAGGTCAAATGCGGGAACAAATCAAACCAGAGGGGAAGCGCGGGGATTGAGACTCGGCCATTGCTGGCGCGGTGTTGGTGTTTGCAGAGAGGCGGGCGCCACGCTGCGATTGCTTTCGAAGCGGGCGAAATACAGCTGCGGCGAATGCCCCGGCAACGCCACCAGCGGCGCTGACCCCGAGCAACACCAGCAATGCTGCATGTTGGAATGGTTGTCGTCGGACGGGGCTTGCTGATCCGTGGTGCCGATATTGATCGCCACCATCTTCGTCCCGCTGCCGGTGCAGAAACTGCTCCAGAGCAATTGCTCGGCCGGTGAATTGGCCGCCTGCGCCATCGCTCCCGTCATCGGCATGGCGAGCATGTTGAACAGCACTGCAAAGCAGGCGATCCAGGCAATGGCTAGCCGGTGTCGGTTCATGGGACAGATCCGTTGGGTGGGCGATCAGGCGCGGCTATTTAGCCTGATCAGGGCCGATAAGTAAAAAAGCGTCGTGCGGTTTGGTGTCGCAGAGTGCTCACTGAGCGACAGCGTGCAATCTCAAACCCAAGGCTTTCATGACTTTCATGATAGTTGCGAATTCGGGATTGCCAGTGCTGCTCAGCGCTTTATAAAGACTTTCCCGGCCCAAGCCAGCATCGCGTGCCACTTGGGTCATGCCCTGAGCTCTGGCAATATCATTGAGTGCTGCCCGTATCAGCACTCCATCACCCGCATCTTCGTCAAAACACGCGTCGAGGTATGCGGCCATTTCTTCGGGTGTTTTAAGAAATTCTGCAGCGTCGAAACGGCTGAATTTTTCGGTCATGACTTACTCCTCATTTCCGATGCTTTGCGCCATCTGTATGGCGCGTTTGATATCTCGTTTTTGTGTCGACTTGTCGCCCCCGATCAGTAGCAAATAAACCACCTCGCCTCGGCGTGTGAAGTACATCCTGTAACCAGGGCCGACATGTACACGCATTTCATAAACGGTGTCGCCTACGAACTCGCAATCACCAAAGTTTCCGTGCTCCGCCGCTCGCAGTCTGGCGATGATTCGAGCTTTGCCGATGGTGTCTTTCAAACAGTCGAGCCAATCGGCGAATGTGCGGGATCGTTCAAAGTCGATCATGTCTGGATCGTATTCCTTGGGATACAGCATGGCAAGCGACAAACTCCCGTTAGGACATTGATGGGAGTTTGCTGACGTGTCGGCTATTTGGATAAAAGGAATCGAAATATTGGGGGGGAAGCTGTAGCAGAGTACAGTCGGCCGCGTCTTAAAAAATTGCCGGCCAATTCGCGAGTAAATTCGAAATCAGGATTTATCTGACACGGATAGAGCTGCGAGGACTTCAGACGTCGACCCAAACTCCCGATCAACCCCCGGCAACCCCGGCCGCTTCAACACAATCACCGGCACTCCACGCTCACGCGCCACTTCCAGCTTCGGCTCGGTCGCGGTGCTGCCGCTGTTTTTGCTGATCAGCACATCGATCTGCCGCCGCTCGAACAACGCACGTTCATCCTCCAGCAGAAACGGCCCGCGCGCGCCGATCACTTCGCAGCGTGCGTTGCCGGGGTAAACGTCGAGGGCGCGCAGGGTCCAGAACTGGTCTGCTGGGATTTCATCGAGGTGTTGCAGTGGTTCGCGGCCGAGGGTGAACAGCGGTCGGCGAAACGGTTTGAGGGCTGTCATCAACTCAGCCCAGTCGCTGACTTCGCGCCAGTCATCACCGGGCTGCGGTTGCCACGCCGGGCGGCGCAGGGCCCAGCAGGGGATTGCGGCCAACTGCGCGGCGGTGGCGGCGTTGTGGCTGATCTGTGCGGCATAGGGATGCGTGGCGTCGAACAGTAGATCGATGCCTTCGTCGCGAATGAACTGCGCCAGACCTTCGGCGCCGCCGTAGCCGCCGACGCGTACCTGGCAGGTCAAGTCAGTCGGCACACGGCCCACACCGGCCAGGCTGTAAATGTGCGAAGGCCCGAATGTCCGCGCGATGGCCAGCGCTTCAGTCACACCGCCCAGCAGCAAAATCCGTTTCATGCAAAACCTCCGGCATGCCCGACAATCGCGCCCTGACGATCAATCGCAAACACTTCGACCTGGACCTGCGCCGGCACCACGCTGCGGGCGAAATTCAGCGCATGGCGACACACTTCATCACCCAGCGCGATGCCGACCGCACTGGCCATGGCCAAGGCCTGCTGACTGGTGTTGGCCTCGCGAATACTCTGCTGCAAAACCTCATCGGCACCAATCGCCGCTGCCCATTGCGCCAGTTGCGGCAGGTCGATGCTCGAATGCCGTGAATGCAGATCCATGTGCCCGGCCGCCAGTTTGCTGATCTTGCCGAAGCCGCCGCACAGGCTGAGTTTATCCACAGGCACTTTGCGCAGATGCTTGAGCACCGCACCGACGAAATCGCCCATTTCGATCAGGGCGATTTCCGGCAGGTTGTAGACCCGGCGCATGGTGTCTTCGCTGGCGTTGCCGGTGCAGGCGGCGATGTGCAGGTAGCCGTTGGTTTTGGCGACGTCGATGCCTTGATGGATCGACGCGATGTATGCCGCGCAGGAAAATGGCCGGACGATGCCGCTGGTGCCAAGGATCGACAAGCCGCCGAGAATGCCCAGACGCGGATTCATGGTTTTCAGCGCCAGTGCCTCACCCCCTTCGACATTGACCGTGACGTCGAAGCCGCCGGCGTAACCAGTCTCGGCCGCAAGCAGGTTCAGGTGATCGCTGATCATCTTGCGTGGCACCGGGTTGATCGCCGGCTCACCGACAGCCAGCACCAGTCCCGGACGGGTCACGGTGCCGACGCCCAAGCCGGCATTGAAACGAACGCCCGGCTCGGCCATCAAGCGCACCCGCGAATAGAGCAGGGCGCCGTGGGTCACGTCCGGGTCGTCGCCGGCGTCTTTGATCGTCCCGGCCTCGGCACCGTCGTCGGTCAACCGGCAGAACTCCAGACGCATCTGCACCTGCTTGCCTTTGGGCAAGACAATCTGCACCGCATCGGCGCCAATGCCACCGAGTAACAGGCGGGCAGCAGCGAGGCTGGTGGCCGTGGCGCAGCTGCCGGTGGTCAGGCCACTGCGCAGGGGCGCGGGTTGTTCGGCGGTTTCGTCACGCATCGAGGGGTTTGACCAGATCGAGCAGGGTAATTGGCAGCGCCTGACGCCAGGTATCGAACTCGCCAAGCGGTTGCGCCTGGGCGACATGGATGCGCGTCAGCTCGCCGCCATGGCGTTCGCGCCAGTTCATCAGGCTGATCTCACTTTGCAGTGTCACCGCGTTGGCGACCAGCCGGCCACCGGGTTTGAGTTGTTCCCAGCAAGTCTCGAAGACACCTTCACGGGTCACGCCGCCGCCGATGAAGATCGCGTCCGGGCGTTCCAGCCCTGCGAGCGCCTGCGGTGCGCGGCCACGGATCAATTGCAGGCCGGGCACGCCCAAAGCATCGCGATTGTGTTCGATCAATTGCTGGCGGCCGTCATCGGCTTCGATGGCCAGCGCCCGGCAACTGGGGTGCGCGCGCATCCATTCAATGCCGATCGAGCCGCTGCCGGCGCCGACGTCCCACAGCAATTCACCGGGCGTCGGGGCGAGGCGGGCGAGGGTGATGGCGCGCACGTCGCGTTTGGTCAGTTGGCCGTCATGCTCGAATGCCGAATCGGGGAGGCCGGCGAGGCGCGAAAGGCGTGGAGCATGGGCGTCGGCCAGGCATTCGACGGCGATCACGTTGAGGTCGGCAATCGGCGATTCGTTCCAGGCATTGGCCGTGGCGTCGATACGCCGTTCGGCAGCGCCGCCCAAATGCTCCAGAACGCTGATGCGACTCGGGCCGAAACCGCGCTCACGGAGCAATTGCGCGACCGCCCCCGGACTCTGTCCGTCATTGCTCAGCAACAACAGGCGCACGCCGCTGAACAGTTGGGCATTGAGGGCTGCCAGCGGTCGGGCCACCAGCGACAGTGTCACCACTTCCTGTAATGGCCAGCCGAGACGGGCGGCAGCCAACGAGCAGGACGACGGCGCAGGCAGGATCAGCATCTCGTCGCTTGGCACCTGACGCGCGAGGCTGGCGCCGACGCCGTAGAACATCGGGTCACCACTGGCCAGCACACAAACTGATTCGCCACGTCGGTCCAGTACCGGTGCCAGCGAGAAAGGACTTGGCCATAACTGGCGCACGCCACGGATGCACACCGGCAACAGGTCCAGCTGGCGCTGTCCGCCGACGATCCGCGAAGCATTCATCAGGGCACGCCGGGCGTTTTTACCAAGACCGTTAAAGCCGTCTTCAGCGATACCTACAACCGTGAGCCAAGGGGTCATGCCGTTCCTCAATCGCGTACTTGCCGTTAATGGGCGACATGATAACGCGGTGGCGGGTAACTGACTGCTGTCTATTTTCAGCGTGGAATCAGACATCAAATGTTTATGTTGTTTCTCAAAGAAGTGATTTGTTTGTTGGTAAGTTGCTATTGGATGGTGCGTCGCTTGGTTTTTGAGAGAAAAGTGCGCGTGATATCAATGAATGAGTGCCTGAGGGCAAAATGAAAAATGGAGAAGTTTATTATGAGCGATACGCAACAACAGATTGAATCACTCTCTGGGGAAAGTAGTTCAGTCGTCATGGGCAGTAATGTGTTGTCCTTTCTTTCGGGAGTGACCCGGCAGGATCGGCAGTTCATCAAAGACAGTATGCGTCTGGCAGAATACCGGGCTGATAAGCTCTTTAACCGAAAACGGGAACCCGCACAGTGGTTTGAGTTTTATTCAGGGGTGCTCTGGTCTGTCGGTTGGGGGCTGGAACATGCTCCTGTGATTATCGCGGACAATGATTTTTCCGGTGCGGTGCTAGACGTGTGGGCGAAGTCACTGTCGACACAGTTGAGCAGGGAAAAGATCAAGCGGATGAAGGAAACCTTCCAGTTACTTGAATACGACGCTGCCGGAGTCGAGGTGTTCACCGACAGCACGCGCAAGTGGGGCGATTTCCGGTTTGCCCCTGCACAGTACAACGTGCATAAGGAACTGGAGATCGTGATCAGTAATGTGCGGTTACTTAATAACGAATGGGTTTCCACTTATCTGTTCTGGAACATAACGCACAGCAGCGCTCAACTTGATCTACAGTCCAGGCGTTTCGTGACCACGCCGAAAGAGATGGATAAGTATCGGGACTTGTTGACTGCTACCGTTCGCGAAATGAGGGTCAAGGAAATAGAGCTCTCATTGAAGTCCTGATCTGTGCGAGAGGTCGGAGCATCTTTAGTTATTGTTTTTTTAGAAACCAATTGAATTAAATGGAACTTGCCTGGTTTTTCTATGGCGGTTACTTTGCCTCTACGCCAAGGCGGCGTTTTAATTAATTAGAAGGGATTATTTTATGAATGAAGTAAACAATCAAGTAATGAGCGCAGCGCAACGTGTTGCGATGATTCAGGAAACCAATGCACTTATCGCAGCGCAACCCCCGGTGATTATGCCGAGGATGGCTGGAGGCGCTACTTTGCCTGTTGATAAGGATGAATTGAACGCGGCCATTATGGGGTCGGGTATTGCCGGTTTCGACGCAAGTATGTCCAAGCGCAGCAAGCGAATTGTTAAAAATACTTATATGTATGCCGATCTGTGTGCGCTGCTCAAGTTTCCGGCAGCAAACCAAAAAGAGCAGCGTTATAACGAATTCATGCGTCTGATGAAACTGGCGGGATGGTTTGTCTTTGGCGAGCCCTATCACCGCTACCAGGCAACTTCGCAAAAGCTGACCATGGACAACCTTGCACTGTCGATCATTCACACCGCGGTGGGCGCGGCCGTCAGTAAAGGTCAAGCAGCATTGAAAGTGCTGTCGACGGTAGCGGATGCCACCCTGGAGGCGCTGAAGAATGAGCCGGAAGCGTTGAAGCTTTTCGAAAACAACTCGAAAAAGGCCGACGGCGGTAACTTCTGCATGTCGAGTTCTTTTGAAGACGCTGACGGTGACATTACGATGGCCGTGGCTGCCGTGCAGTACACCGCCAAGGCTCAGCCGACCAAAGTACTGTTTGTTGAATGGACAAGCTCCAGCGTTGAAATCTACAACGGTGCATCCACCATGACTATCTCGGAAGACGACTACGGTGTCGCCGAACCGCTGATCGTCAAGGCACTGGCCGAGCAGCGCCAAAAAGCACTCAGCATTGAGTTCGGCAAAGCCTGAATTTAACGGGAGCCAGGGGTGCAGACCTCTGGCTTTTAAGGAGTGGACGATGCACAAGACCCTTGGATTCAAAGCGTTCATATGCGCAGGTGCTGTGATTCTGGTGGCGGATGAGTTGTCGGAATCAGACACGCAAGACAGTCTGGATGCCTTGCTTTATTCACAAGCGGCGGCCACCAACAAGATTACCGATTTAACACAGGTAGAGACTTGGACCCGCGCCAACAAGATGGCGATGAGGGTGACCGGTGCAATGCTGCTGGACAATCCTGATGCAAACTTTCCTGTGTCAATGCCTGGCCGTTTCAGTTTATTGGGACTGGCGCGACAGGTGCTGGGGGAATGGATACCTGAAACGGTTGCTTCGGTAATGGATTCAAACGTGCAGCTACGGCTTGAGCAGGCACTCGCAGCGCCCGCAATTGAAGAGCTGCAACAGCATGTGGTACATCAGGATAAATGGATACGGTTCATGTTCGGCGTCGTTTGCCCTGATCTGACCATCACGGTTGTGTTGATAGCTTTCGAGTTCGATGAACCCATAGTCGATAACGTTCTTCGACACCGTTTCAATTCTGAAAAGGTTCTGGGTAACCTCTATGTCGATGGTTACAAGGCGCTGGCCGATCCGGAAGACTATGACCTTTCCCGTGCCACGATCATTTCGTTGTTGGGTGAACGGCGTCATAAGCAAATCATCGCTCTGGACTGAGCGTGTGCCCCGACGTCCAAGTGTCCGCGACGCTTCTATTGTCTGCTCGACCTGACGAGGCGACGGGCAGACTTATCATGCGGCCGGACAAAGCAGGCATAATACCGCGCCTTTCCCACGCAACCGGTCAGTCCCTTGAACGAACGCCCGATGTCCACCGCCATACGCCCCTCGGCCTGCCCGGGGTTGCTGCGTATCGTCCAGGCATTGGACGGCGGTATCTGTCGGATCAAGCTCAATGGTGGCTCGATCAGCGCCGATCAGGCTGACGCGGTGGCCAATGCCGCCGAACAGTTCGCCGGCGGTGTGATCGAGGCGACCAACCGCGCCAACCTGCAAATACGTGGCATCGGTCAGCAATCCGCTGCACTGATCGACAGTCTGCTCGCCGCAGGTCTGGGGCCACGCACGGCAGCGGGCGACGATGTGCGCAACCTGATGCTCAGCCCGACCGCCGGGATCGACCGGCAAATGCGCGTCGACACCCGGGCGCTCGCCGAACAGATCCTCGACACCCTGCAAAGCCATCCACGCTTCCACGCTTTGAGCGCCAAATTCGCCGTGCAACTGGATGGCGGCGAAGCGCTGGCGATGCTCGAACATCCGCATGACCTGTGGCTGTCGGCATTCGAGCGTGACGGTGAAACGCTGCTGGCATTCGGTCTGGCGGGTTGCCCGACGGATCGCGCCATCGGCGCCGTGGCGCTGGAAAACGGCCACGCGCTGGTGGTGGCGGTGCTGGAATTATTCCTTGAGCGGGCGCGGCCAGAGCAAACGCGGATGCGCCACCTGCTCGACGAATTGCCGATGCTGGCGTTTCTCGAACAGCTCAGGGCACGCCTGCCGATCAAGGTGATCAGCGCCTGGCAACGTGCCCCGGCAGCGGACGATCTGCGCATCGGCGCTCACCCGCAAGATATCGACAATCTGGTTTACATCGGCGCGGCGCCGCCACTTGGCCGTCTCGACCCGGACATGCTGCGCGGTGCCGCGCAACTGGCTCGTCGGTTCGGCGATGGCAGCCTGCGCTTCACGCCGTGGCAAAGTCTGCTGCTGCCAAACGTGAGCGCGAGCGATGCCGCACAAGTGCTCGGAAGTCTCCAGCAACTGAGTCTGCTCACCAAGGCCGCTGACCCCCTGTCGACACTCATCGCCTGCACCGGCTCCGCTGGTTGCGGCAAAGGCCTGGCCGACACCAAGCACGATGCTCGTACTCTGGCGAGCCTGTTACCCCTGGCCCAGAGCGTGCATCTGTCCGGCTGCACGCGTTCGTGCGCCGCCGCCCACTGTGCCCCGGCGACGTTGCTGGCCGTCAGTGCCGGGTATTACGACCTCTATTTTCGCGATGCCGCGCAGCCGGGTTTCGGCGCGTTGCACGCACGCAACCTTACTATTGAAGCGGCCGCGACCTTGCTCGCCGTCCGCTCTCGGAGCCCCCTTGATGCTTGATTACATCCGCGACGGTCAGGAGATCTATCGCAACTCCTTCGCGATCATTCGCAGCGAAGCCAATCTGGCGCGCATCCCGGCCGACCTGGAAAAACTCGCGGTGCGGGTGATCCACGCCTGCGGCATGGTCGAGGCTGTCGACGGTCTGCAATTCTCCGAAGGTGCGGGCAAGGCCGGGCGCGATGCGCTGGCCGCCGGTGCGCCGATTCTGTGTGATGCGCGGATGGTCTCCGAAGGCGTGACCCGCGCGCGTCTGCCGGCCAACAACGAAGTGATCTGCACTCTGCGCGATGAGAGCGTGCCGGAGCTGGCCCGCGAGTTGGGCAACACCCGTTCTGCCGCCGCGCTGGAACTGTGGCGGCCGCATCTGGAAGGCAGTGTGGTGGTGATCGGCAACGCGCCGACCGCGCTGTTCTATCTACTGGAAATGCTCGACGCCGGCGCACCAAAACCGGCGCTGATCCTCGGTTTCCCGGTGGGCTTCGTCGGCGCCGCCGAATCGAAAGCGGCGCTGGCGGCCGACAGCCGTGGCGTACCGTTCGTGATCATGCAAGGTCGGCTCGGCGGCAGCGCCATGGCCGCCGCAGCGGTCAATGCCCTCGCCACGGAGATCGAATGATGCAGGCAAAAGGTCGTTTGATTGGCCTGGGCGTCGGCCCTGGTGATCCGGAGCTGATTACTGTCAAGGCTCTGCGCCTGCTGCGCGAATCGCCAGTGGTGGCGTACTTCGTCGCCAAGGGCAAAAAGGGCAACGCCTTCGGCATCATCGAAGCGCACCTTCAAGAAGCGCAGAATCTGCTGCCGCTGGTGTACCCGGTGACCACCGAAGCGCTGCCGGCCCCGCTTTCCTATGAGCAAGTCATCAGCGATTTCTACGATGAGGCCGCCGAGACGGTGGCCGCGCATCTGGATGCCGGCCGCGACGTTGCGGTGATCTGTGAGGGCGATCCGTTCTTCTACGGTTCCTACATGTATCTGCATGATCGCCTCGCCACCCGCTATGAAGCGCAAGTGGTGCCGGGTGTGTGCTCGATGCTGGGCGGCGCATCGGTATTGGGTGCGCCGTTGGTGTATCGCAACCAGAGTCTGTCGGTGCTTTCCGGCGTTCTGCCCCATGAAGATCTGAAGCGCCGTCTGGCCGATGCCGACGCGGCGGTGATCATGAAGCTGGGGCGCAACTTCCCCAAAGTGCGTCAAGTGCTCGAAGAACTCGGCCTCGCCGAGCGGGCGCTGTATGTCGAACGCGCGACCATGGCCAATCAGAAGATTGTGCCGATGGATCAGGTTGAGCCGATGTCGTCGCCGTACTTCTCGCTGATCATCGTGCCCGGCGAACGGTGGCAAGGCTGATGACTCAATCGACTCCCGCCATTGTCATTCTCGGTCAGGGCAGCCTGGCCACCGCGCGGCGCATTCAGCAGGTGTACCCGGCGGCGCAGATCCACGGCCTCGCCGGTCGGGTCGAAGGCGCCGATTGCAGCTATCAGGAATTCGGCGCGACCCTGCGCCAGTTGTATCAGCAGGACACGCCAATCATTGCCCTGTGCGCGGCCGGCATTGTCATTCGCACGCTGGCGCCGCTGTTGCTGGAGAAGGGCGCCGAACCTGCGGTGCTCGCCGTCGCCGAAGATGGCAGCGCCGTGGTGCCACTGCTCGGCGGCCTCGGCGGAGTGAATGTCATGGCCCGGGAAATCGCCGCCGGGCTGCAAGTCGCGGCGGCCATTACCACCAGCGGCGAATTGCGTTTTGGCACCTGCCTGCTCAATCCCCCTAGCGGTTATGCGCTCGCGGATCTGGAACTGGGCAAGCGTTTTGTCTCCGATCTGCTGGCTGGGCACAGCGTGCGCATCGAAGGTGCGGCGCCGTGGCTGGATCAGGCGCAATTGCCGGAAGATCCACAGGCGCAGCGTTCGATCCATATCGGCAGTGCCGAACGCGAAGCGAACGCTAATGAGTTGCTGATTTACCCGCGCAGTGTCGCGGCGATGGTCAGCGCCGACATCAGCGATCTGCCGAATTCTCTGCGTGCGGCGTTGCATCAGGCGGACGTGGCGGTGCAATCACTGGCCTGTCTGGTGGCGATCGACACTCAAATGGCTTCGGCGAACCTGCGTGAAGCGGCGCTGGAACTGTGTGTGCCGCTGCGGTTTATCGGCGCAACGGGCGACCTCGATACGCTGCCGGGCGTGTCGATGATTGAATCGGCACACGGCATCACTTTGGCTGTCGCCGAACAGCCGCTGGACGTGGCGCAAATAGGTCGCCCACGCGGACGCCTGGCGGTGATCGGCCTCGGCCCCGGCGCTGCCGAACTGATGGTGCCGGCGGTAAAAGCTGAACTGGCCCGCGCCACCGACGTGCTCGGCTACGAAACCTACGTACGCATGGCCGGCCCGTTCCGCGACGATCAGGTGCAGCATTGCACCGACAACCGCGAAGAAATGCAGCGCGCGCGTCACGCCTTCAGGCTGGCGGCCGAGGGCCGTTCGGTGATCGTAGTGTCGTCCGGTGATCCGGGCGTGTTCGCCATGGCAGCGGCGGTGCTCGAAGCGTTGCACGAGTCCGATGACCCGGCGTGGCACAGCGTCGATCTGGAAATCCTCCCGGGCGTGTCCGCCTCGCTCGCTACCGCTGCGCAGGCCGGTGCACCGCTGGGTCATGACTTCTGCGTGATGTCGCTGTCGGACAACCTCAAACCCTGGTCGATCATCGAGAAACGTCTGGACCTGGCCGCCGAAGCGGATCTGGCCCTGGCGTTTTACAACCCGATCTCCCGCGCCCGGCCGTGGCAACTGGGGCGGGCGCTGGAAATCGTCGCGCAGCACCGCACGCCTGCAACCCCGGTGGTGTTGGGACGGGATATCGGTCGACCGGGACAGACCCTGCGGACCACGACGCTCGGGGCGCTGACGGTGGATCAGGTGGACATGCGCACCATGGTGCTGATCGGTTCGTCCACCACCTGCACCTTCCCCCGTGCAGCGGGCGGCGATTGGGTCTACACGCCTCGCTGGTATGGAGAAAAGCCCGTTTCCTGACAGGGATGTGCAAACGTTAGTTGGCGTGAACAACGTGGCAAAAGTTTGCTGAGGGAGATGTTTTAAATCAATTGAAGACAAGGCCGTGAACCTTAGGGTTTACGGCCTTGTGCGTCTGTGTGACTGACGGTCTGGATATTAATGCGTCGCTGAATTATTCAAAGTGCCGGTTTGAATGTTATGGGTTATGTATTCAGACACTGTTTGAATTTTCTTGGGTTTGAATAACGCGGGCCGCTGCCCTAGTTTTGTCGAACACGTTGCACTCTCATCAAACCTTCGCTGGCAACGGTTTGTAGCCTGTTGCACCGCCTAATCTGCAGTTGCCTGCCTGTCACTTCGGGACGTTGACGGCAGCGTTTCAAAGTATGACCCGATTTGTGACGTATTGAGTGTTCCGGCAGTGGGCATGGCTTCGTGTCGCCTGAACAAAACTTTGCTGATCAAACAAATAAGGATCAGGAACTTTTGGGTCGGGTTGCGTGCAATCCATGGTCGCGTCATTAACATAAGGAAGTGATGTTGTGAAAGAAGTACATCCCGTTGGCAAAGACAGTTTCAAGAAATTTACCGAGTTGTTTACCCCGGCCGAGTTCGAAACAGCACTGCAATCTTACAAGGGCACTGCGCAATATGCGGCAGCCATGCGTTACTACCAGGGTTGCCTTGGCGCTGTTGCCACTGGCAGCGAACTGGAGCCCCTCGGTCTGCTGCGGGAACAGTTGAGCAGCATGCTGCCGCAGACACGTTCGCAACGCTCAACCGATGGGCAAGGCGCGCGCATGGGCGAGGTTCGGGGGGCTTTGGAGAGCATGGGGCGTCAGCTGGACGAATACGCCTTGCGCAAGCTCAGGAGCGATGCCATCGCGACTCTGGAGGCAGAGCCGATCCCGAAAAAAATGCACTTCGTCTGGGTTGGCGGTGGGCTTGGGGATATTCAGCGCGACTATATCAATGTCTGGAAAACGGTCATGTCCGCGCAGGGATTCACCCTCAACCTGTGGTTCGATCAGGACGCCTTGCTGGCGTACAAGACCAACCAGATCATCGTCGCCGCGGCGAAGGCGGATGTACTTTCGTCAATGACTACACCGATCACTGATGGTGAGGAACTCGCTGACCTGTATGTCAGTCGGGTGCTCGTCCTCAAACAGCAAATGTTCGATCACATCACCGCTTGGCGAGCGGCGGGCAAGACTGCCGATGAGGCGAGAATCGATCTGCTGGTCAAAGCGTATGGCCAGGACCTTGATGAACTGCGGGCACTGAAGAAAAACAATGAGCGAAGTATTCGCAGACTGGCGGACGAACAGCTGGATTTACGCGACCTGAGCAGTCAGGAGCAGACGTTACCGCTGGCGGATATTTACGAGCGTGAAATATCACTGCGCATGAACATGGCGGCCGCATCCGACGCCGTGCGTTATCCGGTGGAGTATCTGGAAGGCGGCATTTACTGCGATGTCGATCATCTGCCGCCCTTTGCGGATGACATTGCAGGGGTGGCGGTTAACGCGCTGGGCTCGGATGCCCGACTGGGTGTTTTGCAGTTGCTGCTGGAACACAATCCGCAGTGGATGCCCGGGCGGGCGCAAAACGTTGAACATTACAGGGATTACTCCGATCAGGTCCCGCCGCAGTATCGCGCCGCACTGGAACAATACGCTGCAGGCAAACCGGCGCTGAACGAAGTCTTTGTCGCGCCGGGGAATCTGGGAGTCCCGCTCGATGGTGTTCGTACGTCGATTCTGAGGGGTAGCCTGAGCAACGCGTTTCTGATGGCTCATCCGCGGTCTGCGGTCGTGAAAGCGATCATTGATCGAATCGGGTTGCAGTACGCCATGATGGACACTGCAGTGCAGCAGTTTGCAGGTAAGCGAGTGGCCATCGGAAAAGCCGAGGCGGACCATTTCTTTGACCTGGCCGGGGAGCTCGTTGAGCAAGTTCTGGAAAGCTTGCCGTTATCGGAAAATGAGCGGGTGCTGGATTTACATTACGCCAAAGCGATAGTCGAATATTTCTTCGACGGTATAAAACCCGAATCAGATGCGGCCATTTTCATGACCGGGCCTAACGTCATGCGGGCCGGAATGGATGCCTACGAAGGGGCGCAGTTCACACCGCAAGGGGCTAGCGTGTGGCGTGACTTGGTCGCCTATCCAAAGGGTGTAAACACGGTCACTGAAGAGGAACAGGATCATAGTTGGAAGGAACAGTTGACCGACGTTGCCGAATGGTACGCGCGTGAAATGCAATCCTGGGCAGAGGGCCAATACACCATCCGCTACAACGGCAACGTGAATGAGCTGCTCAATCCTCGCACCCTCAACTTCGAAAACGGCTGGCCACTGATCGAGGGCCGGCAAGTGTTGTCCACCGAGATTCTCCAGCAGTTGAGAGACAGCCTGGGCGAACCCTTTAGCCAAGCGATGGCACAGGGGCTCACTGGCGCTGTGACCTTCAGGAAAGACCTGTCATTGAGTTTCGATCGGCGCCAGCAGATTCTTGCCGCGCCGAGCAGTCTTGTGCCGACGCCATGGCAGGAGGACAAACGTATACAGGCGCTGACGTTCGATCAGCTGTTGGACAACATCGGTAACAACCAGGTCAGCCTGGAGCAACTCAATCCCGCACAGCGAATGTTTCTGGGCGGCGTGTTTGGCAGTGATTCGCTGGACAGTCAAAGTTTCGGTGATCACTGGCCGGTCATCAAAGTCCAGTGTGCCGCCATGGCCGATCTGTCGGTCGCCAATCGTTACGCCGCCATCGAGCGGCTGCTCCTGAAGAACAATGCGGCTGCGTTTGCCGAAGGGCTGGCAAGTGAATCCGCTTACGCCCCGGCGTATTCCGACCGTTCACTTTTGATGAAAAAAGCCAGCCTGCAACAGGCGGCGACATTGCGTGAATGGGGCGCCCGGGTGGCGAGGCTGCGCAAGGTGGCACTCGCCGAATATCGGGATCAGCTACTGACCCGGCAGAGCGATGTGCTCGGGCACTTCGGAGGCAGCGTCAAGCTCGCCCCACAGGACTTATTGCTCAATGGCTATGGCGAGCGCATCGGTGGGCGCTGTGTGCCGCTGGTACTGGTGCTGGCTGCAGCACTGCACAACAAAGGAGACAGCAGCAACAATCTCTGGACACGCTTTTTTGAAGCGGCTGCAAGCCCCGACTCGATCGAAACCCGCGCTTTTGTGCAATCACTGGAGGCGTTGCAGGACGTTCCTTTGCATGCGGTCGGCAAGTCCTTGGGCCGTGTCACGCTGGACGCTGCGATACGGGCACTGGAGTCTGAAAGCCCTTGGCGCACGCTGATGCTCAACACCGACAACCACTCCATGTTGTTGGCCAGAACCCGGCAGAACGGGCGCAATGCCTACCATTTCTACGACCCGAACTTTGCCATTTCGACCTATCAGGACCCGGTCGAGCTCAAGGAAATGCTCGAAGGATTTTTTACCGGGGAAAAAATGGCCGACTTCTACGCGGCCTTCACAGAGGATAATCAGCTGGCGTTTGATCTGATCGATATCGACGCAAAACGGGTCAGCCAGTGGCCGTTGTCTCCTGAGATGAATGTTTCAACGTTATTGGGGGCGGAGCCGTTACCGGGCGAACCGTTGATCAAACTGATGGAGCGTCTGGGGCGTACCCGGGGGCGCTCACTGTCGGAGAGTCCGCGCCTGGGCAAAAGCCTGCTCGAACTAGACGGCAACTGGTGGGCGGAGCAAATCAGGGACGTCTCGCGACAGCTTCAGCAAAGCAATGGCCTGAGTGCCGATTACGTGCCGATCTATGAAACCCTTGAACAGCATTCGACAGGCGATTACAGCATCAGCCTGATCGACATCAAGGACCGGCAGACCATCAAACGTGTCACCACCAGCAATCGCTGGCTGGCGCGGATCAAGGCCTTCCTGACGAAAATGTTCAGGAGTCTGGCCGGCAAGAACACCGAAGCAACAACCCCGGGTGAGCTGGGCGTGGAGCATGTTTCGGCGGTGCATACCCTCAATGCCGGCTTTACCTTGCAGGCTTTGATCAATGCGTTGCACCGGCATGAAGAGGGCGCATCGGCGGGCAACGAGGCACCACTGGCAATGTCGGTGCGGCTGCATGGCTATGTCAATTACGCGCAGATGGCCCATGGCACGGTGCTTGATGGCGTTGGCCTGCTCAGACTGGTTCAGCAGGGGATGGCCGAGGAGCGCCTGATCGCCGCGACGGCTGTCTCTGCAACACGTGCAGCCGTCGCGCGAGTGGCGACCGAAGGTGTCGGCGCAGCGCTTGCCCTGATCAATGTCGGGTTCGACATCTATCAACTGGCGTACGCCAAAAGCGATGTTGAACGCGCCCAGGTGGGCACCCAACTGTTTTTTGATGCCACCGGTGGCGCCATGATGGTTGCCGGGTGGGCGGTCGGCAGTTCTGCTGGCGCCATTCTGAGCGGTGCTGGCGTGATCGTTGCCGGGCTGGGGGTGGGTGTTGCAGCACTGGCCAGGGGCTTTTCCGATATCGCCGAGCAAGCCAAGCTCGTTGGCCTGTATTTTCACGCGCTCGAAAAAACTTATCGCGAGGGTGGCTATCAACGCGGTGCGCTCGATGGCGTGCTGACGCCAAAACCGCTGATCGTGTTCAAACGAATTGATTTTAAAACGGGACAAATCGATTACGGCAGCCCTGCGCTGTTTCCGCTGAGGGACCATTTCGGTGTGCCGGATTTTGAACCTGACTACGGCGCCGCCATTGATATCCGCCGCGGTCTTGGCTTGCCATCGAACACAACACTCACGTTTGAGCCTGCCGACAGACTGGTGTTGCCGTGCACGCCGGCCACCTATTTCGGTTACGAGTACAAAGCCCTGTTCGGCGCCACCAATCGCCACGATCTGGGCTTCGACCTTGTGCGCAAACTGGAGCAGAGAAACGCTGCGGGCAATTGGCAGTTCATGTTCACGTTCTGGTCGTTCCCCGGCGAATACATCCTCTACAAAATGAATCCGGTCTACCGCGCCACGACGATTGCGGTGCGACTTGATGCTGTCGAGCGCACGCTGATCGTGCCGCAGGTGCCAGAGCTCTGGCACGGTTTGATCACCTATCAGATCAGTGCCGAACAAGGACGCTGCGCCATAGTGCTCAACCCAGGTGTTTCGCTGGTGTGCGAGGCTGCCGGCAATGGCAGCATGCATTGGGAGCTTGTTGCACCCTGGGCAGGAGAGTCAGAGGTGAAGATGCAGGCGCATGGCCAGATGAGCATCGGCACGGTGAATATGCAGTTCACCGGTGGTCACCACGACGTGCTTCTGCGGCTCAAGGACGATCAGGTGTTACGTGTCGACTGGCGGCAACAGTTGCTGCTTGTCGAAGAAGCGGATGCGCTGGAGGTGCCGGGTACTGACAGTCTCAAGGAGCATTTTGCGGCGTTGTCCCGTGAGCATCGCTTGATTCATCCCTACACCCTGGTGCGTAACTATCAGATCCCGTTTGAGCCCATTGATCGGCCGGTTTACACCAACGCCTACTACGATGCAGTGCGCGAGCGTTTCATGTACGTGAGGGATATTGATGAGCCCTTGGTGGATGAAGCGGTGCTGGGTGCTGTAAACGGCGATCAGGCATTTTTCTATCATTCGGACGCTTACATGGTCTGGCAAGTCGATACCGTAACCAGTCTGCCGGTTCGACGCTATCGTCTGCTGCTGGCCGACAACTCCAGAATCACCGGGTGTCTGGTCATGGAGAACGGTGCCGTGCAGGTGAGTCAGATCTTCAATCGCAACGGCCAGGTCGATGAACTGACCTACATGATTCACGAAGATCAGTGTTTGCTGACCTCCATCACCGGTGACCTCGATCCACAGGTAAACATCGCACTCAATGCGGCCAGTGTCCTGAAAGACTGGAACGACGTTCTCGCACCCTATGCGCCGTTACCGTACCGCTCAAGCTTGAAAAACACCGTCGATTGCAAACCTGCCAGTCTGGTTTCAATCTGTTGGCGTGCGCCTGGGGTTGTGAGTCAGTACGCGTGGGTGCGTAACGATGACGGTCTGATTATCCGGCCGGATATCGCGCCGATTCCAAGCGGTCATATACCCAACGGTGGGATACAGTCCCGCCATCTCAGTCTGATTCTGGCCGAAGGCACGGAGCAGTTGGTTTTTGTTTTTTACGATCACAGCACCCGCTGTCTGTTTCGGCAGACCGAGGCCACGGCGCCGGCCATCGCAAGGCCGGGAGAATTTTCGGCGACGGCCATCGAGCCCCGCGAGGTCTCGCAGGTGGTGGCCACCGAGCAAGGTTTCATGGCGGTCACCAGCGAAGGTCTGTCTTTGCACCTGACAACCGATGGCACTCTGCAACTTGCCGGGGTCACCGATGCCTGGCTCAAGGAGCGCCATGACTGGTGGCTGGAGTTGCCGGCGCTGGCCAAGCAGTACGCCGTCGCCAATTTTGCGATTTTGGGGGTGCGCAACTTTGCCGGCGATAACCGGCTCGGCGCGTGGCAACTGGACGGGCAACTGTTGCTGACGCAAGCCGGCCATGGCCAGGCGTATCGTCTGCTGAGTGTCACCGACGACAAACAGGCGGCCTGGGTATTCGACCCGACGGCGGGCGGCGTCTATCGGCAACCCTTTGTCGCGCCGGAACGCTTGCGCGAGATTTTTGCCCAGGGCCACCAGGTGTTGCAGCGAGATGCCGTGCCCCAGGCGCAGCGTTTCTGGTCGGACTGGCCATTCAGGGAGGTTCGCGCCGAGGTTGCCGGGTTGCGGGCGACCACGATTGACGGGGTTGTCCTGGCGTTGCACGAAAACCAGCCAGCGATGGTCGTTGGCGTCGAAGCCGATTGGGTCAACCACCACAAGGATGATCTGCAGCAAAACCTCAGAGCATTGGTCAGCGCTCACCACGCGTCGGCATTTCTGTCGGTGGCCGAGGTGGACAGTTTCCAGTGGTACGTCACGGAGGCTGATCGACTGATCAGCGTTGCCAGAAAACAGGTGATGGAACCGTTTGACCTGCTCGGTACGCACCAGCAAAACAATGTTCTGTTGGTGGATGGCCACGATGGACGCGTACACACCTTCCCGGCGGGGAGTGCCAGCATGCCGTTGATGTTCGTGCAGCGTCATGAGGACGTATTGAGCGTCAGCGCACAAGGACGCATCGACGATGTACTGAAACTGCTGCCTGACGGTGTCTCCACGCTGGTTCTGGGCATGGGGCAAGGGGCGATAACCTGCCACCTCTCGAAGGCTGCCTGGGAGAGGCTCGATACCGTTATCGTTGACTGCCGACGGTCGTCGCAGTCGGCGCAATGGGTGCCGGGCAAATTGATCTGGGATCTCGAATCACCGCAAAAGCTGTTGCCCAGCCTGTTTGGTGAGCATTTGATTCTGATTGATCCGGACAGTGGCCACAGTCTGATTTTTCGTGGCATCAACGCCATCGACAGTGAACTGCGCGCGCAGGTTTTTCTTGGCCTGAAAGGCCTGACCTCGTTCGCCGTGAACAATCTGGTCGACAGGTTAGCGGCAAGGCAAAGTGATGAGGGTGGACAGAGTCTGGGAGCGTTCCTCGAGCAGGCGCAGAGTCCGCAGATAGCCGCGTGAACAGGGCGGGGCCGGGCAATAGTGTCCGGCTCCGTCGCACCTCAGTTGTAGGTCTGGGCTTTTGGGTCAGGGTACAAGGTAGCCTTTGACCCCGGTGAAAATGATCTGCGCCGCCAGTGCGCAAACAAACAGCCCCATCAAGCGACTGACAATCTGCAGGCCCTGATCGCCGAGAATCCGCTCGATGCGGTTCGACAGATAAAGCACCACCCCCACGGTGAAACTGGCCAGTGCAATGCTCATGATCGCCGTGAGCTTGTCGTCCCAATGCGGCTGGCTGACGCCCATTACCAACAAGGCACCGATGGTGCCGGGGCCGACGGTCAACGGAATGGTCAGCGGCACGATGGTCACGTCCTGCTGCACGTTGTCGGTTTGCACCACAGACTTGCCTTGCGCCATGCCCAGCGCCGAGATGAACAGTACGCTGCCGGCGCCAATCCGGAAGGCATCCACGGTGATGCCGAACACATCGAAAATCACGCGTCCGAACAAATACAGAAGAACACTGGAAACCAGCGTGGCGATCGCCACTTTCCAGGCCAGGCGCCGCTGTTCCTTGCGCGAATAACCACGGGTCAGGCTGATGAAGCAGGACAACACGAAGAACGGGCTGTAGAGCACCAGCATCTTCAGGTAAACGCTGAATAACACGTGGAGCATGGTGCAAGCTCACTGGCAAGGAAAGTCGTGGGGAGTCTATCAGGCACTACAAGGTCTGTCGGCTTACGACGGTTGTGTTGTAGCCCGGTTCTGTTGGTCACGCTGAGCGACCCAATGCTCGATTAACTCGCGCAACTGCGACAACTCGACGGGTTTGGACATGTGCCCGTCCATTCCGGCCTGGCGTGCCTGCTCCTTGTGTTCGGCGAGGATGTGCGCGGTCAGCGCGACAATCGGTGTGCGGATGCGTTGATTGCTGACTTCCCAGGCGCGCAATTGCTGAGTCGCGGAGAAACCGTCGAGGATCGGCATTTCGCAGTCCATCAACACCAGGTCGTAGCGCTGGGCCTTCATCGCCTGCAGCGCTTCTTCGCCGTTGCTGGCTGTGTCCGGTTGCAGGTTGAGCTTGCCGAGCATGCCGCGAATCACTTTGGTCGAAATCGTATTGTCTTCGGCGACGAGGATGCGGAAGTCGCTCGGCACTTTGGCCGCCGTGGCCGCGGTGACCACTTGTGGCTGGAACACCACCTGGCCTTTGTTGCGCTGGTTGAGCTCATCCGCCAGGGTAGTCTTGAGCGTGTAACCGGCCACTGGTTTGGCGAGGATGCGTTTGATCCCCGAGTTGCGCGCAATGATCTTGCTCGGCGCGTTGCTGATGCCGGTGAGCATGATCAGCAGGATGTCGTGATTGAGGCTCGGGTCTTCCTTGATCTTCGCGGCCAGTTGCATGCCGGTCATGCCGGGCATGTTCTGGTCGAGCAACACCACATCGAAGTAGTCACGCAGGTGCGCCTTGGTGCGCAGCAGGGCCAGGGCTTCCTTGCCTGATGGCACGGCGCTGACGTTCAGACCCCAGGCGCTGCACTGCTGCACCAGCACTTTGCGGCAGGTGTCGTTGTCATCGACCACCAGCACCCGCGCGCCTTGCAATGGGCTGTCCAGATCAGAGGTCGGGTGTTCGAGCCGATCTGGGTCCAGCGGCAGGGTCAGCCACAAGGTGCTGCCCTGGTTGGCGCCGCTCTTGATACCGAATTCACCTTGCATCAAACGGATCAACTGGCGGGCGATTACCAGTCCCAGATTGCCGCCCAGACGATTGGCCGAGAGGAAATGCTTGCTGTGCAGTTCAGCGTGCATCAACGCATCGCGTTCTTCCTGCTCCATCGGCGCGCCGCTGTCCTGCACGGCGATGCGCAGGCGCGGTTTGCTACTGCGCTCATCAAGGGCGACAACGATCAGCACTTCGCCCTCGTCGGTTTTCTTCAGGGCGTTTTCCAAAAGGCTCAACAGGGTCTGTCGCAGGCGGGTCGGGTCACCGCTGATCACGCGCGGTACTTGCGGCTGAATGAAACTGATCAGCTCGACGTTCTGCTGCTCAGCCTTGGCGCGGTAGATGCTCAGGCAATCGTCGATCAGCGCATTGAGATCGAACTGCACGTCGTCCAGTTCGATCTGCCCCGATTCGAGCTTGGAGATGTCGAGGATCTCGTTGATCAACGTCAGCAGTTCGTTGCCGGCGCTGTGGATGGTTTGCACGTAGTCGCGCTGCTTGACCGATAACGGCGTGCCCAGCAGCAGTTCGGTCATGCCCAGCACACCGTTCATCGGCGTGCGGATTTCGTGGCTGATCTTGGCGAGGAATTCGGCCTTGGCGTTGATCTCGGCATTGCTGGCGGCGAGGTCGCGGCTGATGCTGAAGCGGCTTTCAGTGATGCTGCGCTGACGCTCGCCCAGCGCGATGCTCATCAACAGTCCGCTGATGCAGATGAACGCCATCAACGTCATGATCAGGCCTTGCGGCGCGACGAGTGTCAGGCCCAGCAGCGCCGGAAGAATGATCAGCGTACCGATGTTGAACACCACCATCGCCGCCACGAACAGGCGCGCCGGGCGATACCCTTTCTGCCAGTGATAGAAGCCGACCAGCAACATGCTCAGGCCTGCCAGGGCTACCAGCGCGTAGGTGATGATGTTCAGGGGCAATGTGTTGACGAACAACAGCAACAGGCTGCAGATCACGATGAACAGAATGTCGCCCAGCAACAGTTTGTTCAGGGGATGAGGCCCAAGCGGCGAGAAAAAGCGCAGGGCAAACATCAAACCGGCAGGGGCGGTCAGGAGCAAGGCCAGGTAAGCGCCTGGCGTCTGGATCGCGTGCCAGTTCGGCAACCAAGGACCTGCGAGGTTAAGCAGTAGCAACAGGCTGAGCCCCAGCAGACCTTCGCAGACCGCCAGCCACAGACTGCTGCGCGAGCGTGAATAGGCGTAGCGCACAAGGTTGTGCAGCAACAGCATGCCAAGGCAACCGAACAGCAGGCCGAAGACCAGGGTCTGGTTTTGATTGGCCGCGCTCATCACCGCCGATTGCAGGGTGATGTACGGACGCAACTGATGGTCGGAAACCATCCGCAGATAGACGTCCAGGGTCTTTTCGCTTTGTGGCAGTGGCAGCATGAAGTCGCTGCTCGGCAATGGCCTTTCGGCCTGGGGCTGGTTGGTGCCAGTATTGCGTTGCTCGATCAGCTTGTCGCCGTCCAGCACGTACAGATCAAGGTGGGACAGATCGGGGGCGAAGACGCGCAGCACTTGTTCGTGCTTGCCCGGCGCCAGTTTGAAGCGCAGCCACAAGGCACCCTCTGGCGCCGCCGCGGTGAGGCGATCAAGGTCGATGGGGCTGAATTGATTCGTGTAGCGAGCGGAGCGGATATCGCTCAGTTGCAGATCGCCCTGATCGTCAAGCAATACCGACCAGCCACTGCCTTGCGCGGCCTGAGCCGCAAGCATGCAGAGCAAGGTCAGCAACGTGACGGTGAAGCTTATGGCAATCCTGAGCCAGCGCACGGCGAAATCCCTTCATAGGTTGATGCCAGAATATAACGATGCGCGGCGGCGGAACAGCCCGGCGAGGGACTGCATCCCGCGCCGGGTCTGATCGACAGCTTATTCCTGGGTTTCGCCACGTTCACGGGCAATGGCGCGGTAGCCAATGTCCTTGCGATAGAAGCAGCCTTCCCAGTCGATCGCCGCAGCCAGCTTGTACGCTTGCTGTTGCGCGGCACTGACGCTGGCGCCCATTGCGGTGGCGCACAGCACGCGACCGCCGGCCGTCACGACCTGACCATCCTGCAGCGCGGTACCCGCGTGGAAGACTTTGCCTTCCAGGCTTGCCGCAGCATCCAGACCGTTGATCGCCGCGCCTTTGGCGTAATCGCCAGGGTAGCCGCCAGCCGCCAGCACGATGCCGACGCTCGGACGTGGGTCCCACTGTGCTTCAACCTTGTCCAGCGCTTGCGCCAGTGCGGCTTCAACCAGCAGCACCAGGCTCGACTGCAGACGCAGCATCACCGGTTGGGTTTCCGGATCACCGAAACGGCAGTTGAACTCGATGACCTTCGGGTTACCGGCCTTGTCGATCATCAGACCGGCATACAGGAAGCCAGTGTAGACATTACCCTCTTCGGCCATACCGCGCACGGTCGGCCAGATCACCAGATCCATCACGCGCTGATGCACGTCGGCAGTGACCACCGGGGCCGGGGAGTAAGCACCCATGCCGCCAGTGTTCGGGCCGCTGTCGCCGTCACCGACGCGTTTGTGGTCCTGGCTGGTGGCCATCGGCAGGACGTTCTTGCCGTCGACCATGACGATGAAGCTGGCTTCTTCGCCGTCGAGGAACTCTTCGATGACCACGCGCGAACCGGCGTCACCGAAAGCATTGCCGGCGAGCATGTCGCGCACGGCGTCTTCGGCTTCGGCCAGGGTCATGGCAACGATCACGCCTTTGCCGGCCGCGAGGCCGTCGGCCTTGATCACGATCGGTGCGCCTTTTTCACGCAGATAAGCCAGCGCTGGCTCGATCTCGGTGAAGTTCTGGTAGTCGGCGGTCGGGATCTTGTGGCGCGCGAGGAAGTCCTTGGTGAAGGCTTTCGAACCTTCCAGTTGCGCGGCACCGGCGGTCGGACCGAAGCAGTCCAGGCCACGGCTGCGGAACAGGTCGACAACACCGGCGACCAGCGGCACTTCCGGGCCGACGATGGTCAGGGAAACGTTTTTCTCGGCGAAGTCGGCCAGTTGCTCAAGGGCCAGCACGTCAATGGCGACGTTCTCGCACTTGGCTTCAATCGCGGTACCGGCATTGCCCGGCGCGACGAAAACTTTCTGCACGCGCGGATCCTGAGCCACTTTCCAGGCCAGGGCGTGTTCACGGCCACCGCTGCCAATGATCAAAACATTCATTTCAAAAACCTCAAAAATCTGTCAGTCGCTGCTGGAGCGCTTTATGTGGGAGCGGGCTTGCTCGCGAAAGCGGTGTGTCAGGCAAAACAGTTGTCGCTGACAGATTGCATTCGCGAGCAAGCCCGCTCCCACATTTGGATCGAGTTGAATCAGTGACGGAAGTGGCGCATGCCCGTAAAGACCATGGCGATGCCGGCTTCATCAGCCGCAGCAATCACTTCAGCATCACGCATCGAGCCGCCTGGCTGGATCACCGCAGTGATCCCCACCTTGGCTGCGTTGTCCAGACCGTCGCGGAACGGGAAGAACGCGTCCGATGCCATCACCGAGCCGGCGACTTGCAGGCCGGCGTGTTCAGCCTTGATCGCGGCGATACGCGCCGAGTTCACGCGGCTCATCTGGCCGGCGCCGACACCGATGGTCTGACGGTTTTTCGCGTAAACGATAGCGTTGGATTTAACGTACTTGGCGACTTTCCAGGCGAAGATCAGGTCGTTGATTTCCTGTTCGGTCGGGGCACGCTTGGTCACGACTTTCAGGTCTTCGCTGCCGATCATGCCGATGTCACGGCTCTGTACCAGCAGACCACCGTTGACGCGCTTGTAGTCCCAGGCCGCAGCGCGGTCAGCCGACCACTCGCCACAGGCCAGCAGGCGCACGTTAGCTTTGGCTGCAACGATGGCACGGGCTTCTTCGCTCACGCTTGGGGCAATGATCACTTCGACGAACTGACGCTCGACGATCGCCTTGGCGGTCTCGGCATCCAGTTCGCGGTTAAAGGCGATGATGCCGCCGAACGCCGATTCGGTGTCGGTGGCGTAGGCCAGTTCGTAGGCCTGACGGATGCCGCCTTCGGCGTCCGGGCTCACCGCCACGCCGCACGGGTTGGCGTGCTTGACGATCACACAGGCTGGCTTGACGAAGCTTTTTACGCACTCCAGCGCGGCGTCGGTGTCGGCCACGTTGTTGTACGACAGCTCTTTGCCTTGCAGTTGGGTTGCGGTGGCGATGCCGACTTCGGCAGGCTTGGCTTCAACGTAGAACGCCGCGCTCTGGTGCGGGTTCTCGCCGTAGCGCATTTCCTGAGCCTTGATGAACTGGCTGTTGAAGGTGCGTGGGAATTCGCTGCGACCTTCTGTGCTGAGGGTATCAGCGGCCTGGTTCACGGTGCCCATGTAGTTGGCGATCATGCCGTCGTAGGCGGCGGTGTGTTCGAACGCCTTGAGCATCAGGTCGAAACGCTGAGCGTAGGTCAGGCCGCCGGCCTTGAGGCTTTCGAGGACGTTGGCGTAATCGCTGGCATTCACCACGATCGCGACGTCTTTATGGTTTTTCGCTGCCGAACGCACCATGGTCGGGCCGCCGATGTCGATGTTCTCGATCGCGGTCGGCAGGTCGCAGCCTGGCTTGTTGATGGTGGCTTCGAACGGGTACAGGTTGACCGCGACCAGATCGATCGGCTTGATGCCGTGCTCGTTCATGATCGCGTCGTCGGTACCGCGACGACCGAGGATGCCGCCGTGGATTTTCGGGTGCAGGGTTTTCACCCGACCGTCCATCATTTCAGCGAAACCGGTGTAATCCGCGACTTCCACTGCGGCAACGCCGTTGTCGCGCAGCAGCTTGAACGTTCCGCCGGTGGAGAGGATCTCGACGCCCAGCGCTTCAAGCTCCTTGGCGAATTCGAGGATCCCGGTCTTGTCGGAAACGCTGATCAAGGCGCGGCGGATCGGCAGGCGGGTAGTCTGGTCGGTCATCTCAATTTCCATCAAAAGCAAAGGAAGTCAGCAAAAAAGGCGACCGGTTTTACGCGGGCGCCTTTCTGGTTTGATTGAATGCTTACAGCAGATCGTACTGCTTGAGTTTCTTGCGCAGCGTGCCGCGGTTGAGTCCCAGCAGTTCACTGGCCTTGGTCTGGTTGCCCTTGACGTAGTTCATCACGCTTTCGAGCAGGGGAGCCTCGACTTCGGAGAGCACCAGGTTGTACACATCCGTGACGGACGCGCCCTCAAGGTGGGCGAAATAATTGTGCAGCGCCTTCTCGACACTCCCGCGAAGGGTCTGACCTTCTTCGCTCGGGGTATTGAGGTGCTGTTTCAAATTCACGTTGTCGCTCACGGGTGCTGTTCCACTCACTAAAGTCTCGGTCATCATCGTCATGCGGCCACCCCTTCTTCGTCCCCTGTCAGGCTCTTGTAACGCTCGGCGAAGAACTCCCGAACGTTGGCGCATTGTGTTTCCGTACCATCCAAACGATTGAAGTGGGCGCGAAACTCCCTGGCGCCCGGCAAGGTTGCGAGATACCAGCCCACATGCTTGCGCGCAATGCGCACGCCCATCACGTCCCCATAGAAAGCGTGAAGTGCGGCCAGATGCTCTAGCAGTATGTGTTCCACTTCGATCAGTTGCGGTGCCGGCAATTTCTCGCCGGTACGCAGGTAATGATCGATCTCGCGAAAAATCCATGGCCGCCCTTGGGCGGCACGGCCTACCAACAGGCCATCGGCACCGGTCGCGTCGAGCACGTAGCGGGCCTTTTCCGGCGAATCGATATCGCCATTGGCAAACACCGGAATCGACACCGCCTGCTTGATCGCGGCAATCGTGTCGTACTCGGCTTCACCGGTATACAGATCGGCGCGAGTGCGGCCATGCACTGCCAGCGCGGTGATCCCGGCCTGCTCGGCGATCTTCGCCACGGTCAGGCCGTTCTTGTTGTCGCGATCCCATCCGGTGCGGATCTTCAAGGTGACCGGCACATCAACCGCAGCCACGACGGCCTGCAGGATCTCGGTGACCAGTGCTTCATCCTTCAGCAACGCGGAACCGGCGGCCTTGTTGCAGACCTTCTTTGCCGGGCAACCCATGTTGATATCAATAATCTGTGCGCCCAGTTCGACGTTGGCCCGGGCTGCATCCGCCAGCATCTGTGCATCACCACCGGCAATCTGTACCGAGCGTGGCTCGGGATCGCCTTCGTGGATCATGCGCATGCGCGACTTGCGGGTGTTCCACAGGCTCATGTCACTGGTGACCATTTCCGAGACTACAAGCCCCGCGCCCAGGCGTTTGCACAACTGACGAAAGGGCTGGTCGGTGACGCCCGCCATCGGGGCGAGAATCAAGCCGTTCTGCAATGTATATGGGCCGATGCGTACCGCCGACATAGGACTTCCCTGAAGTGGGGCCGGATCATGAGAGTTCGAAAAAGGGTGGGCATGATACCCGCTCTCGATGACTGGATAAAGGCTGAATTGAACAAAATCTGAACAGTTATTCCGTTATCGCCAGCGGTTTGGTTGCGCAATGCGAAGTCAGAAAATTGCCGTCAATCAAGAAGCGGTGAAGCGATTCACTCGGGCGAGTGGAAACTCAGGCTGTAATTCACCGCTTTGGGGCCAGGATCGAGAATATCCAGCGCGATGTGGATCGGCGTTTGTGGCGGCATCTCCGCCAGACCTTCGAGGTCGCCACTGAGGTATTCGCCGGGTTTGAAGCGACGACTGGCGATCAGGTGGCCGTTGAGGTCGGCAAAACGCAGTTCCAGCAGTGGGAACGGTTGGGAGAACGTCGCGCGGTTATAGATGATCGCGTCGACCACCAGCGCGCCGCTGAACTCCGGATGGCTGCGCACCACCAGATTGCTGCTCTTGATTCTGGCGATGTCGACCTTTGAGGGCACGGTGCAACCGATCTGCGGGCAGGCTTGCTGGAACCATGGGCGGTACTGATCCTGGCGTGCCAGTTCATCAAAATGATAAGCGATGTACTGGAAGGCCAGGCCACCGGCGGCCAGCAGCACCAGCGTCAGCCATAGCAGGCGTCGGCCCCACGGCGAGCGGCGTTTCTGCCAGTCCAGTTGCAGCGGATCGTCGGTCAGGTCCTGCAGCACTTCGGCGCGGACGCCAGGCTCTGCGCGTTCGCGTTTTTTGCGCGGCGGCTCGATTGAAGGCAGATCGTCGTCATCGGCTTCGTCACTGGCGGACAGGCGTTCGCGACGGGCATTCGGATCGATCGGATCGTGCAGGCGCAGTTGCGGGATCGCCGGTTCGTCATCCAGATCCACCGGCTCCAGCGACAACGAAGGTTCGGTGCGCGCAGTTTTCACCGGTTCGGGTTCGACGATCTCGGGTTCGGCTTCGGGCAGGTGCTCATCTTTACGGGCGCTGAACAGGCTATCGCGCCACTGCGTTTCATCGGCTTCGGGACTGTCTCGCCGGGCGCTCAGGGAATCTTCGCGGGGACGACCGAATTCGGTGGTCGGCTGGATTTCCCGTTGTTCGAGGCGAGCGAGTTCTTCGTCCAGATCGAGGTTGTCGAGATCCAGCTCCGAGGCGCTCCACTGCTTTTGGCTGATGGCGCGCGGCGCGGGCGGCTCGACGCTGGCCGGTGACTCGACAACCGGTAGCTCTTCGGCGGGCAGCGTTTCAATTGGCGGCGCGACCGGTGTCACCGCGTCCTTGCCGGCGTGTTGCTCAAGCAGCTGTTTGGCCGCGTTGAACACTTGCAGGCAGGAGCCGCAGCGAACCACCCCGCGGGCCACGCTCAATTGAGCATGGCTGACACGGAAACTGGTTTGGCAATGCGGGCACTGGGTGACGAAGCTGTCGGTCATGCGGCGATCCGGATTATGCAGGCGGCCATTCTAGCGCCGACGCCCGGTGATGCGCACCCAGCCATCGCGATTGGCGATCGGGTCGAGCTCGAAGTCCTGAGCGTAGGCAGCAGCGACTTCATCACCTTGTTCGGCAAGGATGCCCGACAGCGCCAGACGCCCGCCGGACTTGACCAGGCAGGACAGTTGCGGGGCCAGCGAAACCAGCGGGCCGGCCAGAATGTTGGCGACCAGCACGTCGGCTTTGACCTGTGGCAGATCTTGCGGCAGGTACAGCGGGAACAGCTCTTGGGCAATGTTGTTGCGCCCGGCGTTGTCACGCGAGGCTTCCAGCGCCTGCACATCGATGTCGGTACCGACTGCTTCCTTGGCACCGAGCAACAGGGCGGCGATGGCCAGAATCCCCGAGCCGCAGCCGAAGTCGAGCACATTGCAGTCTTTCAGATCCTGGCCGTCGAGCCATTCCAGGCACAACGCGGTGGTCGGGTGGGTGCCGGTGCCGAACGCCAGGCCCGGATCGAGCAGCAGATTTACCGCGTCAGGCTCTGGAGCCGCGTGCCAGCTCGGCACGATCCACAGGCGCTGGCCGAAACGCATCGGCTGGAAACCGTCCATCCAGCTGCGCTCCCAATCCTGGTCTTCGATGATTTCGCTGTGATGCTCAGGCAGCGGGCTGCCGGTCAGCAGCTCCAGATGCGCCAGCACCGGCGCAGCTTCAGTGCCGCCCTCGAACAAGGCCAGCAGGTGCGTGTGCGCCCACAGCGGGGTGGTGTTGAGTTCCGGTTCGAAGATCGGTTGATCTTCGGCGTCCATGAAGGTCACCGACACGGCGCCCACTTCAAGGAACGCGTCTTCGTAGGTTTCGGCTTGTTCCGGGCTGATGGCGAGTCGTACTTGCAGCCAAGGCATGGCGGGCACCTTTGAAAAAATATGATTGCAGCCTAGCGGCCTGCGAGAAGCGCGCAAGTTTACGCGAGCGCGCAGGGTTTGTGGGAGCGGCATTTGTAGCGCAGATGTTGTACCGGTGGGGATCTGTGGGAGCGAGCCTGCTCGCGAAAGTGGAGTGTCAGTAGATGCATATGGATCTGATACACCGCTTTCGCGAGCAGGCTCGCTCCCACAAGGGGTTTGTGTAGTTTGCAGAAACAACAAAGCCGCCCGAAGGCGGCTTTGTCTGGTGCGGGCTGAAGCTTAGTGCTTCTCGCCAGCCAGCTTGTGCTCGAGGTAGTGAATGTTCACGCCCCCTTTGCAGAAGCCTTCATCACGGACCAGATCACGGTGCAGCGGGATGTTGGTCTTGATCCCGTCAACCACGATTTCGTCCAGGGCATTGCGCATGCGTGCCATGGCTTCGTCGCGGGTGGCGCCGTAAGTGATCAGCTTGCCGATCAGCGAGTCGTAGTTCGGCGGAACCGCATAACCGCTGTACAGGTGCGAATCGACGCGAACGCCGTTGCCGCCTGGGGCGTGGAAATGCTTGACCGTGCCCGGGCTCGGCATGAAGGTTTTCGGGTCTTCAGCGTTGATCCGGCATTCCAGCGAGTGACCGCGGATAACCACGTCATCCTGCGTGAACGACAGCTTGTTGCCAGCGGCGATGCTGAGCATCTCCTTGACGATGTCGATACCGGTGACCATTTCCGAAACCGGGTGCTCCACCTGAACACGGGTGTTCATTTCGATGAAGTAGAAACGACCGTTCTCGTACAGGAACTCGAAAGTACCCGCGCCGCGGTAGCCGATGTCGATGCACGCCTTGACGCAGCGAGCCAGTACTTCCTCGCGCGCTTTCTCGTCGATGCCCGGTGCCGGCGCTTCTTCGAGAACTTTCTGGTGACGACGTTGCAGCGAGCAATCGCGGTCGCCCAGGTGGATCGCATGACCCTGGCCGTCGGACAGCACCTGCACTTCGACGTGACGCGGGTTGGTCAGGAATTTTTCCAGATACACCATCGGGTTGCCGAACGCCGCGCCTGCTTCGGTGCGGGTCAGTTTGGCGAAGGAGATCAGGTCTTCTTCCTTGTGCACCACGCGCATGCCGCGACCACCACCGCCGCCAGCGGCTTTGATGATCACCGGGTAGCCGACTTCACGACCGATGCGCAGTGCCGTTTCTTCGTCTTCCGGCAGTGGGCCGTCGGAGCCTGGAACGGTGGGCACACCGGCTTCGATCATCGCGTGCTTGGCCGATACCTTGTCGCCCATCAGGCGAATGGTGTCGGCTTTCGGGCCGATGAAGGCGAAGCCGGAGTTCTCGACCTGCTCGGCGAAGTCAGCGTTTTCCGCGAGGAAACCGTAACCCGGGTGAATGGCGGTAGCGCCAGTCACTTCGGCGGCAGCGATGATGGCCGGGATGTGCAGGTAAGACTGAGCGGCAGACGCCGGGCCGATGCAGACGGATTCGTCTGCCAGACCCAGGTGCATCAGCTCTTTGTCGGCCTTGGAGTAAACGGCGACGGTCTTGATGCCCATCTCTTTGCAGGCACGCAGAATCCGCAGGGCGATCTCACCGCGGTTAGCGATCAGAACTTTTTCCAACTTCGCAGTCATCAAAGGCTCTCCGCAGTTCAAACGATGGTGAACAGCGGTTGGTCGTACTCAACCGGCTGGCCGTCTTCAACGAGGATGGACTCGATCACACCGCTGGTTTCAGCTTCGATGTGGTTCATCATCTTCATGGCTTCAACGATGCACAGCGTGTCGCCTTTCTTCACGGTCTGGCCGACTTCAACGAAGGACGGCGAGGTTGGCGAAGACTTGCGGTAGAAAGTACCGACCATCGGCGAGCGGGCAACAGTGCCGTTCAGCGCTGGAGCAGCAGCGGCAGCCGGGGCGGCAGCAGCAACAGGAGCGGCGGCAACAGGTGCAGCAGCCGGCGCTTGCATCGGCGCAGGTGCGTAATACTGCTGAGCCGGGGTCTTGCTGTGGCGGCTGATACGTACGGACTCTTCGCCTTCCTTGATCTCGAGCTCGTCGATGCCGGACTCTTCCAGCAATTCGATCAGTTTCTTAACTTTACGGATATCCATGAATCATCAACTCCCAAGGGTCGGTCAGGGGCGTATAGCTTGGTGTTCAAGCTGCTCTAGTGCAGCCTCCAGGGCCAGTCGGTAACCGCTGGCGCCAAGGCCGCAGATCACTCCTACCGCTACGTCGGAGAAGTAAGAGTGATGGCGGAAAGGTTCGCGTTTGTGCACGTTGGACAAATGCACTTCGATGAATGGGATGCTCACTCCCAGCAGCGCGTCACGTAATGCGACACTTGTGTGTGTAAAAGCTGCTGGATTGATCAGGATGAAATCCACACCTTCGCCGCGAGCGGCGTGGATGCGATCGATCAATTCGTACTCGGCATTGCTTTGCAGATGCAGCAGATGATGGCCGGCTTCACGGGCGCGGCGCTCCAGGTCCTGATTGATCTGTGCCAGGGTCGTCGACCCATAGGTGCCCGGTTCGCGGGTGCCAAGCAGGTTCAGGTTGGGGCCGTGCAGCACCAGTAGGGTTGCCATCTGCGTGTCCTTGTTATGAATAAGCAGTCGTCAGAACCCGGCGACTATGCCGCAAAGACTTTGTGACTGTCCAGTTCTATGCAATAGCCAGCACGATGGCCGATGTTTGCGCGAAATTTGTGACCGGGTGGTTAGATCCGGTCATTTACGGTGACGGGGCGGGCCTCTTCGCGAGCAGGCTCGCTCCCACATTGAAATATGTACCCCTGTGGGAGCGAGCCTGCTCGCGAAGGCGGTCTATCAGACACGAAAGGCTTGTACGGCCGTATGCAATTGTCCGCCCAATACCAGCAAGTTCTCGCCCTGTTCGCGCCCACGGCCGATGCGGACCAGGTTATCCCCACCCAATTGGTGAATCCGCTCACTGTGATCGCGAATCTCACTGACCGCGCCGCTCTGCTGTGCGGTGATATCGGCGATGCGGATCGCTGTCTCGGAAATGGTCTGGATCGCGCCGACGATTTTGTCCAGCGCACCGTCCGCCGCTTGTGCCTGATTGGCCGTGGCTTCGGCGTGTTCGACCTGCGCGCGCATGCCCTCGACCGATTGCCGCGCCGCCGTTTGCAGGCCGGCAATCAAGGTTTGAATCTCGGCGGTTGCCCCGGCGGTACGCTGCGCCAGCGAGCGAACTTCCTCGGCCACCACGGCAAAACCACGACCCATTTCCCCCGCGCGCGCGGCTTCAATCGCCGCGTTCAATGCCAGCAGGTTGGTCTGGTCGGCAATCGAGCGAATCACCGTCAGCACGCCGCCGATGGTCGCCGACTCTTCGGCCAGATGTTCGATCATTTGCGCGTTGCCCTGCACTTCGCCGACCAAGGCGTGCAGGCCGGTAAGGCTCTGGCCAATGACGCTCTGACCGTGTTCGACGGCCAGCCCGGCATGACGGCTGGCATCGGCAGCCTGTCGCGCATCGCCGGCAACTTGCTGAATAGTTGCCTCCAGTTCGCCGAGGGAATCGCGAATCAAAGCGGTATCACCCGCCTGATGCTCGGCGCCGCTGTGCAAGTCGTTGCTCAATTCGGCCAGGGTACGGCTACTGCCGGCTACTTGCTCGGCATTACCGCGAATGGTGCCGACCAAGTCCACCAGATAAGCGCGCAAGCGATTGAGCGAAGCCTCGATGTCATGCAATTCGCGGTTGGTCTTGCCCAGTTGAATGTCACGGCTGAAATCGCCTTCGGCCCAGGTCGACAACGCCGGAGCAAGATTGGTCAGGGTGCGGGCCAGACGGCGCTGCAAGGTATCGATCAGTAGCGCGATCAGCAGAATCAGGCCAATCATCACGCCTTGCATCAGCCGCACTTCGCTCTGGATCTGCCCGTGCTGCGCGCGCACCACCGGTTCCAGGCCTGCGATGGCTTGCTGCACGGCGGCGATTTTCAGGTGAGTGGCGGTGCTCAGATCGGTGCGCTTCTGGATTTGCTCGCGGGTGCGTTGCAGTTCCGCCGGATAACGGCCGAGCAAGCTGTTGAGTTCGCGCTTGAGGCCGACACCGGCATCTTCGGCGACGGCTTTTTCAGTGCTCTCGATGCCCATCATTGCGGCGAAATCATCGCTGCTTGATGCATTGCTGGCGACCACACCGAGAAGGGGCAGGGCATCGATCAACTGCGCCTGAGCGCGGATGTTGTCGACTTCGCGCTCGACGTCGGCGGCCAGTTCGCTGCGGCCGCTGCTGACCAGTTTGTCGCGTGCCAGCGACAGTTTGCCCAAGTGCTGCGAGGCAGTGAGCAGTGGCGCGAGCCATGTTGCGTTGCCATTGGCGTAGGTGCTGAGTTGCTCCAGGCTGGCGCTGAGTTCGCGCTCAGCCTGCAACAGCAACGCCTGCGGATCACCGGCCAGCTTGCCGGCGGCGAGCAAGTCGGTTTTGCTGAATTCTTCAAGCCCTGAAAGGCTCGGGCGCAGGGTTTCGGCCAGCGCGGGCGGCAGTTCGCCGAGTTCGTTCTGCAAACCGGCGATGGCCTGACTGGCACTGCTCAGGCGCAGGGCATCGCCACTGGCGAGGTAGTCCTCGACGTTACGCGCCACCTCGTTCTGAAATTGCTGCGACAGCCCCAGATAACGCTCCATCAGCAGATACGGGCGTTCGAGGGCTTTTTGCGACCACCACAGCGTGGCACCCAGGGCCACGCACACGGCGACCAGCAGCAAAGTATTGAGATTGGTGAGCAACTTCAGGCGCATGACGGCTACCAACGGCAGAAATGGTAAGCGCCTGAATTTATTGCGGTTCTGTTACAGGGTTATGACCGAATCGGTGGATTCTGATGAAAAAGTGGCACTTTGCTTTGAGTCCCGTGCGGTCTGCACCCGATTGCGTCCGGCACCCTTGGCGCGGTACAGCGCCTCGTCGGCCTGGCTGGCCATCATCAGGCTGTCGCAGTCGTCGTGCATCTCCACCACACCGGCGCTGAAGGTGCACCATAAATCCTGCGGCTGCGCCGGGTAATGGATTTCGGCGAAGCGCTGGCGGATCTCGTCGAGTACTTTATGCGCGGCTTCTATATCGGTATCCGGCATGACGATGGCGAACTCTTCGCCGCCATATCGACCAATGAAATCGGTCTTGCGCAAACGCTGCTTGAGAAACAGCGCGAGGCTCTTGATCACGCGGTCGCCCATCGGGTGGCCGTGGCTGTCGTTGACCCGTTTGAAGTGGTCGATGTCGAGCATGGCAAAGCTCAGCGGCTTGTTCTCGCGGCGGGCACGGAATGAGCAGTCTTCGAGCAATTGCAGGATGTGCGTGTGGTTGTACAAACCGGTGAGGCTGTCGCGCACCATGCGTGCCTTCAGGTTGCGCGCACGGGCGGCGCGGTTGCGCACCGTTGTAATCAGATGCCGTGGCTTGATCGGCTTGGTCAGGAAGTCATCGCCACCCTCGCTCATGGCGTCGAGCTGTTTATCCAGATCGTCCTCGGCCGACAGGTAAATGATCGGCACGCTGACATAGCGGTCGTTGTGGCGGATCACCTTGGCCAGTTCGGTGCCGGTGCAGGCTGGCATGTACATGTCGAGGATGATCAGATCCGGCTGGAAGTCCGCCAGCTCGGCCATCGCCTGAATTGGTTCGATCAGGGTGCGGGTGACGATTCCGGCGCTGTTGAGCAGGCGTTCAGTGTGCAAGGCCTGGGCGCGGGAATCATCGATGATCAGCACTTTATACGGTTCGTACTGGGCGACGCAGGTCAGGACTTCGATCTTCTCCAGCAGGCTCGACGCTTCGAGGGTGCCGGTGAGGAATTCCTGGCCACCGGCGCGCACCGCGGCGAGACGCGTCGGCGTGTCGGTTTCGTGCAGGCTGAAAAACAGCAGCGGCAGCGGCTCTTCCAGACCGACCTGAGCTTCGGCGGCGAGTTTCAGGCCGACGCCGGCACCGCTGAAATCCACGTCCATGACGATGGCGGCGGGCAGGCGCTCGACCATCGACGAGCGAAACGCCGCCACGCTGTCCAGCGCCTGGGCACTCAGGCCGAAGAATTCCAGTTGCTTGGACAGGCGCTCGGCGCGGTCGTGGTCCTGCAACATCACGTAGATCGGTTTGCGCAGTGGCGGCAGGAAGGTCTGGTCGAGTTGGTCGCCATGGCGCAGGCCGGTGCGCGACAAGCGCTGCATCAAGCGGTTGAGGTCGGTGATCAGACCGCTACTGAGGCGTCCGCGATTGGCGTCCACAGCTTCCAGTGACTGACTGATATGGCGTGCGAGATACGTGTGTTCGGGCTGTTCGAAACGCTCGGCAAAACGCAGCAGGCGCAGGTTGGCCTCGCTTAATTCGGCGAGGTCGACGGTGGACCATTCACTGCGTTGCAGGCGCTGCCATATCTCAAGAATCTGACGTGCCTGATGAATTACCCGCTGGGCAAAGTGGTGCTTGAGACGCTCACGGCTGGGGTCTTCTGGCTCGGTCATATCCTGACTACTAGTTAGGCTGCATGCTGAGATCGACTGGTGGCTCTATGCTAGCACCTCTTTTCCCTTAGACGAGTGTCGCGCGTCAATAATCTGCAATGCGTCACCATTCAGTTTCTGACCGAATGGTTTTATTTATGACTTGTTCGTCGGTCAAGTGCCTGTGTGCAGCGGCTTTATCGGGAGGCTGAGTGATTTTTGGTGAGTTTTTTGCGTCGTGCGCTCAAGCGTAGTGAATCCGCTTTGCGATGGCTTTCCACATCCTGAGCCTGCAGTTCAGGGAAGGTGGTATCGGGGATTCCCTTAGTTCTGGCAGATGCGACATCTGCCCGCGCGATTTGCGGCTTATCTATACTCGCGGGTGCCCGGCCTCGGCACGTTGTTGTATGGTTGTGGTCGAACCGTTGAACCCAAGTGATTGAAAGGATATCGCCATGCTGGACTGGAAAAACCGCGCGGGCAGCGCGCCTGAACGTGCCGCCGAGCCCAAGTCGGCCACCCGCAGCTACGTCGGCGGGCTGTTGTTCAGCCGGGCGCTGGCCACGCTCATCGGTATTTATCTGCTGGTGACCATCGGCCTGGGCTGGTACTGGAGCCAGGAACCGGCGCTGTTTCCGGTGGCGCAAAACGCCCAGGCGGCCGCCGAAAAAGAAGGTAAACAAATGGTGCTCGGTTACACCACGGTCGAAACCCTGAAAACCGTCGCCGGTACCCTGCTCGACAAGCCGGGCGGCTATATTTCCAACGACCGTTTCCCGCCGGGCTTGTGGATGGACAACACGCCGAGCTGGGAATACGGCGTGCTGGTGCAGGTTCGCGACCTGACCCGTGCCTTGCGCAAAGACTTCGCCCGCTCGCAATCGCAGTCGGCGGAAGACGCCGATCTGGCCAAGGCCGAGCCGCGTTTCAACTTCGACAACAAGAGCTGGATCCTGCCGTCCAGCGAGTCGGAATATCAGGAAGGCATCAATTCCCTGAGCCGCTACCAAGCGCGCCTGTCTGATCCAGCGCAGAAAAACGCGCTGTTCTACGCCCGCGCGGACAACCTGAACAACTGGCTGGGCGATGTCGGCACCCGTCTGGGTTCGTTGTCGCAACGGCTGTCGGCCAGCGTCGGCCGCGTCAAGCTGAACACCGCGCTGAAAACCGAAGTTCCAGCGGTGGGCGAAGTGCCGCAGGTTGACGAAGAAGTCGTCGAAACCCCGTGGATGCAAATCGACAACGTGTTCTACGAAGCACGCGGCCAGGCATGGGCACTGTCGCACTTGCTGCGCGCCATCGAAGTTGACTTCGCTGACGTGTTGGCGAAGAAGAACGCCACCGTCAGCGTGCGTCAGATCATTCGTGAGCTGGAAGCTTCGCAAGAGCCGGTCTGGAGCCCGATGATTCTCAACGGCAGTGGTTTCGGTGTGCTCGCCAACCACTCGCTGGTGATGGCCAACTATATTTCCCGGGCCAACGCCGCCGTCATCGACTTGCGTCAATTGCTCAATCAGGGCTGATTAATGAGCCACAACGCCAAAGAGGCAGCGCATCGCGCCGCCTCGGATGCCGAACAGATCGCCTGGGTCGACGAGCAGGACAACCTGCTCGGTGCTCTGGTGCGCGCTGATTTGCGCGAACGCGGGCTGATTGGTCGCGGCACTTACATCATGCTGTTCAATTCCGCCGGTGAGCTTTGCGTGCATCGGCGCACCTTGAGCAAGGCGATATACCCGGGTTACTGGGACGTGGCGGCGGGCGGTATGGTGCAGGCCGACGAAACCTATGCCGAGTCGGCAGCCCGTGAGCTGGAGGAGGAATTGGGCGTCAGCGGCGTTGAGCTCACCGCTCACGACCATTTCTATTTTGAGGACACCGGCAATCGCCTGTGGTGCTCAGCGTTTTCTGCGGTGTGGGATGGCCCGCTGAAACTGCAGCCGGAAGAAGTGCTCGAAGCGCGCTTTATCCCGGTCGAGCAGGTCATGCGGGAAATCGAGCGAAAGCCTTATTGCCCGGACTCTCTGGCGGCATTGAAGCGCTATCTCAAGGCTCAGCAAAGCGACGTCGCAAAGAACACATAAATTGGCGCCGATTGGCACTTAGCAATTGGGTTTTTTGCCGTTACACTGCGCGACCTTTTCAAGCTGCACTGGCCTGCTTTTGTTGAAGCGTCGGTGCAGTAGCGCTGCCCCTGCCTGAGTGGGGCTTCGCGGTCGATGACCTTGCCCAAGGTCGCGATCAGTCTTCGTCCTCCCAAGAGGATTGCCGGTGGCCAAAAAAGCCGCATCCTTCGCCGCCCTGGGCGGTCTGGTATTTTCCACCGACGCAGGTCGTCATTGCCCGGAATGCAGTAAACCGGTGGACGCCTGTATCTGCAAACAAACCGTGATCCCGGCCGGGGACGGCATTGCCCGCGTGCGTCGCGAAAGCAAGGGCCGTGGCGGCAAGACGGTGACCACCATCACCGGCGTGCCGCTGGCCGAAGACGCACTCAAGGAGCTGGCGACGACGTTGAAGAAACGTTGCGGCACCGGCGGGGCGTTGAAAGACGGGATCATCGAAATCCAGGGCGATCATGTCGAGCTACTCTTGGCTGAACTGATCAAGCACGGTTTCAAAGCGAAGAAGTCCGGCGGCTAGCAGCCTCTGTGAAAACCACCTGCGGCTTGATCCGGTTCTGAATGTCTTCGGGTCCGGCGTCGTCTCCATGGTTTTCACAGAGCCTGTTCATGACCGGTTTCTAAACTCCACGCGGTCAGCGCGGTCTACCGCCGCGCTGACGAACCGTCATTTTCATTCTTTAGACTGCGCCAGCCTGCATTTCAGGTAACGCACTATGACTTCTTTATAGGGGACTTCGATGTCCGTACGACGCACACGTAAAGACGATGGCAGCCAATGGACAGTTGCGGACAGCCGCAGTGTTTACGGGATTCGCCATTGGGGGGCCGGGTATTTCGCGATCAATGAAGCCGGTCGCGTCGAAGTTCGTCCGAACGGCCCGAGCAGCTCGCCTATCGACCTGTTCGAGCAAGTCGACCAACTGCGCAAAAGCGGTTTGTCCTTGCCGTTGCTGGTTCGCTTCCCCGACATCCTGCAAGACCGTGTTCGCCAGTTGACCGGCGCTTTCGATTCGAACATCGAGCGTCTGGAATACCAGAGCAAGTACACCGCGCTGTACCCGATCAAGGTTAACCAGCAAGAAGCGGTGATCGAGAACATCATCGCCACCCAGGACGTCTCCATCGGTCTGGAAGCCGGCTCCAAGCCTGAGCTGCTGGCGGTGCTGGCGCTGGCGCCGAAGGGCGGCACCATCGTCTGCAACGGTTACAAGGACCGCGAGTTCATCCGTCTGGCGCTGATGGGCCAGAAGCTCGGCCACAACGTGTTCATCGTGATCGAGAAAGAATCCGAAGTCGGTCTGGTGATCGAAGAAGCCGCCTCGCTGAAGGTCAAGCCACAAGTCGGCCTGCGCGTACGTCTGTCGTCGCTGGCGTCGTCGAAGTGGGCGGACACCGGTGGTGAAAAGTCCAAGTTCGGTCTGTCGGCGGCGCAACTGCTGTCGGTGGTCGAGCGCTTCCGCGCCGCCGGTCTGGATCAGGGCATTCGCCTGCTGCACTTCCACATGGGTTCGCAGATCGCCAACCTTGCCGACTATCAGCACGGCTTCAAGGAAGCGATCCGTTACTACGGCGAGTTGCGCAACCTCGGTCTGCCGGTCGATCACATTGACGTTGGCGGTGGTTTGGGCGTCGACTACGATGGCACCCACTCGCGCAACGCCAGTTCGATCAACTACGACATGGACGATTACGCCGGTGTCGTGGTCGGCATGCTCAAGGAATTCTGCGACGCGCAGAGCCTGCCGCACCCGCACATCTTCTCCGAGAGCGGCCGCTCGCTGACCGCGCACCACGCCATGCTGGTGGTGCAGGTGACCGACGTCGAGAAACACAACGACGAAATCCCGCTGATCGAAAACAAGGAAAACCTGCCGGAAACCGTGCAGTGGCTGGTTGACCTGCTCGGCCCGACCGACATTGAAATGGTCACCGAAACCTACTGGCGCGCCACCCACTACATGAGCGACGTGGCCGCACAGTACGCCGACGGCAAACTCACTCTGGCGGAAAAAGCCCTGGCCGAGCAGTGCTACTTCGCTGTCTGCCGTCGCCTGCACAACTCGCTTAAGGCGCGCCAGCGTTCGCACCGTCAGGTGCTCGACGAACTCAACGACAAGCTGGCCGACAAGTACATCTGTAATTTCTCGGTATTCCAGAGCCTGCCGGACACCTGGGCGATCGATCAGGTGCTGCCGATCATCCCGCTGCACCGTCTCGACGAAGAGCCGCTGCGCCGCGCGGTACTGCAAGACCTGACCTGCGACTCCGACGGCAAGATCAACCAGTACGTCGACGAGCAGAGCATCGAGACCAGCCTGCCGGTACATGGTCTGAACGAAGGTGAAGACTACCTGCTGGGCGTGTTCCTGGTCGGCGCCTATCAGGAAATTCTCGGCGACATGCACAACCTGTTCGGTGACACCGACTCGGTGAACATCTATCAGAACGCCGATGGCAGCGTGTATCACGCCGGCATCGAAACCCACGACACCATCGAAGACATGCTGCGTTACGTGCACTTGTCGCCGGAAGAACTGATGACTCACTACCGCGACAAGTGCGCCAGTGCCCGCATCAGTGCCAGCGAGCGCACGCAGTTCCTCGATGCCTTGCGCCTGGGCTTGACCCGCTCCTCCTACCTGTCTTCCTGAGACCCGGTAACGATCCCGCCGGGTTGTCTGAATTTTTTCCACAAGCTGTGGGAAATTCGGATGACCCGGTAGGGCATCTCCTAAACTTTCCGCGAATAGATCGTCTATCCAAGCCAGAAAAGTCATCCGGTCTGCTTTTCGCGTAGGTCATTTCCTAAGTTGTACTTCGGCACTCTACTCGGCCATGGCTCTCGGCGAGAATCCCCGGCCGCCCCTCCTGTAGAGATCCGCCCATGTTCGATCCAGCCAACGAGCCGTCGTTTCGTCTCGATGTAGCGGGCCTGTCCGACCCCTTCGAAGTCCTCGCTTTTACCGGTAACGAGGCGCTCAGCGAGCCCTTTGCATTCGAGATCGATGTGCTGATCGACGATGCGCAACTGGACCTTGGCGGTTTACTGCACCGTTCGGCGCTCCTCTGTTTCGGCGCGACGCAAGAAGGTGTGCACGGGCAGTTGCAGAGCCTGGTCCAGCATGAGCACGGCAATGGCTCGCGGTTATGCCGGGTGCGGCTCGAGCCAAAATTGAGTCGTCTGGCGCTGCGTTTCAACCAACGAATTTTCAGTGGCCGTTCGGTGCCGCAGATTCTCGATCAGGTGCTCAAGGAACACGGAATCGTCGCTGCCCAGCGGCGTTTCGAATGGAGCAGGGAGCATCCGCCCCAGACGTTTTGCACGCAGTATCACGAATCGGATCTGCAACTGCTCCAGCGTTTGTGCGCGAAGGCGCAGGTCCACTATTACTTCGAGCACCGGCGTGACGGACATTGCCTGGTGTTCGGCGATGATCCGGCGCAGTTGCCAAGAATCGGCACAGCGGCGTTTGCCCGTGACGGTGACGATGTGCCGGGTGTTCGCCAATGGCAGGTGCAAGACACGCAACCAGCCTTTGCCAGCCACTCGCAACCGATGCGCACGGCCGAAGGCCATACCGATCTGCCGCAACTGGGCAGCGGGCAGTGGCTCGCGTTGACCGGCCATCCGTTTGCCGAGTGCAATCGTCAGTGGTTGCTGGCCCGCGTCGAGCATCATGCCGACGCACTGCAGGAACCTGCCTACAGCAACCGGATCTTTGCGCTGGAACAAGGGTTACCGGCAGCAACGGCGGTCGCCCCTCGGAGGCAGCGCATGAATGGCTTGCAACGGGCCTGGGTGGTGGCGGTCGACGAGCCGCGCCCTGATCGACAGCGGCCCGTGGCGGTGCAGTTCGACTGGTTGTATCAGGGCGAAGGCGCGGCCCCTAGCCATTGCTGGTTACCCCTGGCGCCGACGCTAGCCGAAGCACCATTGGCGGCTCTGGCTGAAGGCGTTGAAGTCGTGGTGAGTTTTTTTGAAGGTGATCCGGATCAACCAATGATCAGTGGTGTGTTGCAGGTACCGGCGGCGCAAGATCAGGATGAGTCGTCGGGACTGCCGCAAGCACTCGTCGACGAAGGTTTGCAGCGTTTGTTGCGGTCGGCCGAACCCTTGCTGCTGTTGTGCCTGATTCCGGGGGGGGGCAGTTTCACCCATTGTGCGCAGTCGGTATGCACCTGCCGGCTGATTACCGCCCTTGAACGGAGCGGGGCAAGATGAGCGGCCTGGCGCTCGAACCCATTGTGCAGTGGCTGTTACTCGATAGCGCGGATGCCCCACAGGCCTTGCAGACGCTGCGTCAGGGCTTCGCGACCGTGCGCTGCTACTGGCTGTTTGACGACACCGAGTTTGCCTCGGTGCGCGAACAGGGGCCGGTGTTGATCGAGCTTGAAAATTGCCCCGCGTTGTCTGCGTTGTGCCATCGCGATCCACAGACCTGGCGTGGCCTGATGCTTGAAAGCGCCGCGCCCGCCGATGCCTTGCTTGGCCATTTGCGACGCATGCTCACCGTATCTTTCGGTCTGAGCCAGCGGGCGTTGCTGGGCTACTACAATCGGCAGACGGCCAGCTATTTCTTTGATGCCTGCGATGTTCGGGAACTGAGCCGCTGGCTTGGGCCAATTCAGCAGCTGCGTTGGTTCGGCGGAACCTGGGCAGACCGGGCGATCGGGTGTGAGGGCTGGCAACAGTTGCGCAATCCGCGCTTGGCAGTCCAGCCGCTGGGCGTCGAAGAAACCCTTGGCCGCCGTCAGCGTGAGCGTCTGCAAACCTGTCTGCTGGAACAGCACATCTGGCGCTGGTGCCAATCGATGGGAGTCACTTATCCCTTGATGTGGTCCCATGCCCAACAAGGTCTGGCGCTGGGTTTCAGCGATCGGACGATGCTCGACAGCTGGTTGTGGCTACGCTTGCAACATCCGCATGAGGTTCTGCTGCCGCTGCCGGCGGGGCTGACTCAGCAGGAGGGCATCGAGTATTTGCGGCAGCGCTGGCAGAACGACCAACCCTGAGGTTCAACAGCTATGGCAGGTTCTTTGCGGCAACAGGTCGGTACAGTGATGGGCGGGCTGGTGCTGCTGTTACTCAGCGCCTGTTCGCCGGTGAAGGTGCTCAATGCCCTGACACCTGGCGACACGTTCGAGCGCAAGGCGGGCATCGCTTATGGCGCCGATCCCCGGCAGCAGCTCGACGTGTATGTGCCCAATCAGCCCTTGCCCGATGCGCCTGTCGTAGTGTTTTTCTATGGTGGCAGCTGGAACAGCGGCGCGCGGCAGGATTACCTGTTTGTTGGCGAGGCACTGGCGTCGCGCGGCATTGTTGCGGTGGTGGCGGATTATCGGCTGTATCCGCAGGTGCGTTATCCACTGTTTTTGCAAGACGGCGCGCAAGCCGTGGCGTGGACCAGGGCGCACATCGGCGAGTTTGGCGGCAACCCGAAACGGCTGTATCTGATGGGCCATAGTTCTGGCGCGTACAACGCCGCGATGCTGGCGCTTGACCCGCAGTGGCTGGGCGAGCAGGGCATGTCGCGCAAAGATCTTGGCGGCTGGATCGGTCTGGCAGGGCCTTATGATTTTCTGCCGATCAAGAACCCTGAAGTGCGTCCGGTGTTTTTCTGGCCGGACTCGCCGCCGCAATCGCAGCCGATCAACCATGTCAGTCGTGGGGCGCCACCGGCGTTGCTGATTGCGGCGAACAAGGATGATCTGGTCAACCCGACACGCAACACCGGCGGCCTCGCACGCAAACTGCGCGCCGTCGGGGTGCCGGTGCAGGATCTCTACTATTCGCGGCCCAGTCACATCACCTTGGTCGCGACGTTATCGCGGCCACTGCGGCGACTGGCGCCAGTGCTCGATCAAGTGGTCGGCTTCATTGAACACACGCCGATTCAGTGAGCATCGCCGTCGAACCAGCCGTCGTTGCGCTTGAGCCACCAGGCTTGCGCACCGAGGGTCAGGCTGCGCAGCACCATGAACAGCAGGAACGTTATCCACAGACCGTGATTGCCCAAACTTTGCAGTGCCCAGGCGAACGGCACCAGCATAACCACGGTGAGCAGCATGCCATTGCGCATTTCCCGCGCCCGGGTGGCCCCAATGAACAGGCCGTCGAGCAGATAGCTCCACACCGCAATCAACGGCAGCACGGCGAGGTAAGGCAGATAGACCAAGGCGGTGTCGCGCACGCTCTGGATGTTGGTCTGCATCTCGATGAACAAATGCCCGGCCAGCAGAAACAACAGGGCAAAGCCAAGGCTGGCGATCAGTGACCAGCCACCGGCAACGACCAATGAGCGGCGCAAGGCCAGGCGATCACGGGCGCCGATGGCATGCCCGCACAAGGCCTCGACGGCATGGGCCAGACCGTCGAGGGCATGGGCTGTCAGCAGCAAGCCGTTGAGCAGCAGCGCATTGGCGGCGACCGTCGCATCACCCAGTCGCGCACCTTGCACGGTGATCAGGAAAAATACCGATTGCAGCGCCAGGCTGCGGATGAAAATGTCGCGGTTGACCGCCAGCAGCGGGCGCCAGCTCTGCCACACTTTTAGCGCCGCCCAAACGATGTGTCCCGGATAGGCCCGCAGCGCCTTGCGGGTCAGCACCAAGCCGAGCAGGGCGCCACTCCATTCGGCAATCACCGAGGCCCGGGCCGAGCCGACCACGCCCCAGTCCAGACCGATGACGAACCACAAATTGAGGGCGATGTTGATCAGGTTGGTGGTCAGCAAAATCGCCAGCGGCGCCCGCGCGTTCTGGGTGCCGAGGAACCAGCCGACCAGCGCATAACTGGCCAGCGCGGCAGGCAGGCCGAACAGTCGGGTGTGGAAGAAGTCGCGAGTGAGCTGATCAAGCTCCGCTGACGGTTGCATGAAGTGCAACGCGACGCCGCTCAGCGGTACACCCAGGGTGCCGAGCACCAGCGCCAGCCCCATCGCCAGCAGCAAGCCCTGAAGCAGAATCTGCCGCAACGCCGCGCCATCGCTGCGCCCGGCAGCCTGCGCAGCAAACCCGGTGGTGCCCATGCGCAGAAAACCCATGGCCCAAGCGAGAAAGGTATACAGGCTGGCGCCGACCGCCACCGCGCCCAGTTGATGGGCGTGGGGCAAGTGGCCGATGACAGTGCTGTCGACCAGCGCCACCAGCGGCACGGAAATATTGGAGAGGATCATCGGCGCAGCGAGCGCCCAGACCTTGCGGTGAGTCGGGCGGTCGCGCCAGTCGGCAATCAGGTTGGACATGCGGGCTCCTTGGGGGAGCGGGCATTGTAGCGATTCATCCGGTCCTGAGCAGGATCCGTTGTGGGAGCGAGCCTGCTCGCGAAAGCGTCAAGTCTGTCAAAGCTGTGCTGAATGACACACCGCTTTCGCGAGCAGGCTCGCTCCCACCGGGAGGCCACGGTGTCAGTGAATAATCCAGCTCAACAGCCACAACCCCAGCAGCAACCAGATAATCCCGGCAATGATCGACGCATTCATGAATGCGCGTATCGCTGACCACAGCAGCATCAACCCGACAATCAGCGCAATGATGCTGATGATCGAAGTGTCCATGCCCAGTGTTTTGGCCAGCCCGTCGACAAAGTTGCCGCCGGCGTTGCTCAGAATGTTGAACAAACCGCTGAGGCCATCGACGATAAAGCGGATGACCGAGCCGAGTGCCTGGCCGAGCCATTCGAAAAAGCTTTCTACCTGCATGTGTGCATCCCGATGAAAGAGCTGAGCCTTGGGCCACGACGAGGGCGGCCGAGTTCCCTGCAACTATAGATGTTTACACGGATCCTGTGGGAGCGAGCCTGCTCGCGAAGGCGTCGTGTCAGGTAAATCAAAGTTGGATGACCTAACGCTTTCGCGAGCAGGCTCGCTCCCACAAAAGCACCGCATGTTCGCTTGCGTTCAGTCGCCTTCCCCCCGAAGCTATACGCCTTCAGGAGAGCCCGATGAACCTTGTTGAACTGACCGAACGCCTGCACGCCATTCGCGACCGAAATGACTGGCGGCAATTTCATAGTCCGAAGAACCTCGCCATGGCCGCCAGCGTCGAGATGTCCGAACTGGTGGAGATCTTCCAGTGGCTGACCGAAGACCAGTCGCGTCAGTTGCCGGCGGACAAACTCGCCCATGCCGGGCAGGAAGTCGGCGATATCGTCCTGTATCTGTTGCTGCTGTGCAGCGAGTTGGGGCTGGACATGAATGAAGTGGTGCGCAGCAAGCTCGCCGACAGCGAACGGCGGTTCAGCTGATGAGCGACCGTCATTTCGATCAGTTGGCGACCCGTTTCGCCGAAAAAATCTACGGCGGTGCCAAAGGCGCGATTCGCCTCGCGGTGTTGCAGGCTGACCTGGCCGAAGCGCTGCCGGATCGCCCGTTGCGCGTTCTGGACATTGGCGGCGGCCTGGGTCACATGTCGCTGTGGCTGGCCGAGCGCGGCCACGAGGTGACCTTTACCGAACCCGCCGAGCCAATGCTTGAAGGCGCGCGCCAGCGTTTCACTGCCGCGGGGCAAACCGCGACGTTCATTCAGGCGCCGTGGCAGGAGTTGCTCGGGCAACTTACCGAGCCTTACGATCTGGTGATTTGCCACGCGGTGCTGGAATGGCTGGGCGAACCTCACGCGATCCTGCCAGTGCTGCATCAACTGACCCAGCCCGGTGGCTGGCTGTCGCTGGCGTTCTACAACCGCGATGCGCTGATCTACCGCAATCTGCTCAAGGGCCATTTCAAGAAAATGCGCAAGAACGTCATGGCCGGCGAAAAGCAGAGCCTGACCCCGCAGCAGCCCCTCGACCCACGAGAGTTGGCAACGCAACTCGAAGGCTTGTGGCAGGTCGAAAGCCAGAGCGGGGTGCGGGTTTTCCACGACTACATGCCAGTGGAATTCCAGGCCCGCGCCGAACTGGCGGATTTGCTGGAGATGGAGCTCGCCCACCGTCGCCACCCAAGCTTCGCCGGGCTTGGGCGTTATTTGCACTGGATCTGCCGGCCGATCTGATCGGAGCGCGAAATGAAAGCACAATCGGGGTTATTGCTGATCTGTCTGGGGTTGGTCGCCTGCCAGGGCAGCCACCCCTACGTGGCGCAGTCACGGCCCTTGCCGCCGGCGCCAGCGCAAGCGGCCAACACCTTTGACCGCAGCGCTTACCCGGCGCCACCGCGCGATTACGGGCGCTACCGCAGTTGGGCCTGGCTCAACGGCCAGCTGCCGCCGGGCACCGCCTGGGCGGATTCGGCGCAAGTGGCCGAGGCGGTGAGCAACGCGCTGGATCAACGCGGCTTGCGTCCGCTGCACGACAACCGCCCGGCTGACCTGTTCGTCACGGCCAACCTGCGTCTGGAAACCCGTTTGCGTCAGGTGCAGGACGATTACGGCTACGGCGGTTACGGTGGCTATGATCGTTATGGGCGCGGTTACGGCATGTACAACACGGTGCCGATCGTTCGCACCTATCAGGAGCAGGTTGTGGTGGTGCGGGTCGATCTGTTCGACGCCGGCACGGGGCAACCGGTGTGGAGTGCCAGCGCTGAGACCGCTGACAAGGGCAGTCAGATCGATCGCACCGATGCGATTCGCGAGGCTGTGGAAAAGGCCATGTCGGCGTATCCTCCGAGTTAGCCGCAGATAATCGAAAGCTCTAGCAGGTTCATGTCTTCAACCGGAGAAAAACCATGTTCCGCCGTCTCGCTTTACTGGCCATGGCCATGCTGCTCAGCGCTTGTGCCGCCAACCGTGTCAATCACGACTTCGACGCCAGCCGCGACTTTGCCGCCTATCGCAACTGGAGCTGGAAAGACCCCGCTCTGCAATATCGTCCCGATGATCCACGGATCAAAAGCGACCTGACCGAACAACGCATCCGTGCGGCCGTGACCGATCAACTCGATCAGCGCGGATTGCGTCCCGCCGCTGCTGGCGCCAAGGGTGACCTGAGTGTGCAGAGCTACCTGATCGTCGAGGATCGTCAGCAACAAGTGACCACCAACTACGGCGGCGGTTGGGGTGGCCCGTGGAACGGCTATTGGGGCGCGCCGATGTACAACAAAACCCGCAACATCACTTACAAGGTCGCGACGATTCAGATCGATCTGCTCGACGGCAAGGACGGCAAACTGGTGTGGCGCGGCAGCGATGAGCAGATGCTTGCCAGCAAACCGAATCCGGAAGATCGCAGCAATGCCATTCGCGAGACGGTGGCGCGCATTCTCGCCAACTATCCACCGCGCTGATTGTGCATAAAAAACGGGAGCCACTGAGCTCGCCTTTTTTTGCCCCACACAAATCCCCTGTGGGAGCGGGCTTGCTCGCGAAAGCGCTGTGTCATCCAGCATTTAAAGTGACTGACACGACGCCTTCGCGAGCAAGCCCGCTCCCACAGGGATGGTCATCAGTTCGAAATCCCCGTCTACACTGAAAAACACCCACGGAGGCAGCGCTCGGCAGTGCGCCGGCAAAGGAGTGCGCGATGTCACCTCGTTCGCAATTCAACGGCCCGGTCCGGCAGCGCGGGGCGATCGGTTTGATGGCGGCGCTGACCCTCGGCCTCGCCTTGGTGTGCATGGTGCTGGTGGTCGACAGCGGTCGTTTGTACATGGAACAGCGCAGCTTGCAGCGGGTGGTCGATGTGGCTGCGCTGGAGGCGATCTCGCGCGGTGGCGATTGCCTGACAGGCGCCAGTGCAAACGGGTACGCCACCGCCAGTGCGGCGCGTAACAGTTTTTCCGTCGGCCAGGGCACAACGCTGACCGTAACCTGCGGGACTGTGCAAACCGGTGCGAATAGCCTGCGCGCCTTCGCGGCGGATGCCACCAAGAAGGAAGCCATTAGCGTGGTCGCCACCCGGGTCGTACCCACCAGTGTGGCTGCCGGGATCTACGCATTGTTCTCGCCGGGCAGCGTGTCCCCGACCACGCGACTCTCGGCCACGGCGGTGGGTGCCTCCGCGATCCTGCCGCCGCAGGCCCAATTGACCATCGGTACCACGGCGCTGACCATCGATGCCAGCCAGTCGGCCGCTCTGAATACGTTGTTCGGGCAAATGCTCGGCGGCAGCCTCAACCTCAGCGTCGCTGGCTGGCAGGGGCTGGTCGAGACCCAGCTGAATCTGCTCAGTTACCTCAATCAACTGGCGGTCGACGTTAATGTGGACGCGGGCAATTACACCCAATTGCTGAGCAAGAGTATTCAGATCACCCAACTGATCGATACCGCCATCACCGTGCTGACGAAGGGCGGCACCACTACCAGCGTGGCGGTCAGCGGCCTGCTCGGACTGAAGGGGGCGGTCGGCAGCACTTCGGTGGCGCTCGGGCAATTGCTGCAGTTGCAGACCGGTGCCACGTCCGCGGCGCTCAATGCCAATCTGCAAGTGTTCCAGCTGCTCGAAGCCGTCGTGCAAGTGGCCAACAGTCAGAACGCACTGGTAGCGACCGTGCCGCTGAGCATCCCGGGGCTGGTCAACGGCTCCGTCAAAACCAAAGTCATCCAGCCGCCGCAATTATCAGCGGTGGGCAACCCGGCGCTAGCCAAGGCCGACCCCATGGGCGCCAACCGGATTTACGTGAAAACCGCGCAGGTGCGCACGTTGATCTCGCTGAATCTGCCGGTGCTGTCCGGCGTGGCCGGCCTTGCCAGTGCCATTGTCAGTACACCGCTGGTGGGCGGATTGACGGATACCTTGAACAATGTGCTGCACCTGAACATTGCCGGTGCATTGAACTCGGTGTTCTGCGCATTGGGTGGCACCTGCCAGCGCACCGATCTGAAGATTCTGCCCACATCAACCATCGACATCCTGCTGGAGGCCGCCGCTGCCGACAGCCATGTCACCGATTACACCTGCACCAGCGACGCGACCAAGACCCTGACCACCCAGACCAACTCATCGGTGGTCAAGCTCAAGGTCGGCAAGATCGACCCCGCCAACGCTTTTTCATCCGTGGCGGATGTCACCGTGCAGCCGCTGGCGTTGATTGATGTCGGCGTTATCACCTGCACCATTCCACTGCTGGGCCTGGGCCAGCCAACCTGCGATCCCAACTCGCGCAAACCGTTCTACGGCGGTGGCCTCGGTGTGAGGGTTGATACCTCGGTGGCCAGCATGCAGAGCATCCATACCTACAATCAGCCGCCGGAAATCAAGCAAACGCCGCAGCTCTACAGTTTCGGCACACAGGGCGTGGTCAATAGCCTCAAAGGCACCTTGAGCGGGGTTCAGGTGCAGGCCTACAAACCTACCGGTTCAAGCCTGCTGGGTGGCTTGCTCACCACCACCGCCGATGTGCTGGCCGGCGTCAACAGCACGCTGGGTGTGGTCATCGGTAACTTGCTCAGCCCGGTGCTCGACCCGATTCTTGACGGTTTGCTCGCCAACCTCGGCATCACCCTGAACAAGGTCGATGTCGGCGCCAACCTCAGTTGTCGACCGCCCGGGCAACCGATGCTGGTGATCTAGTCGTTCAGCGCAATCGGTAGCTCGATGCAGAACCGCGCGCCCTCGTCGCCATTGCGCACGCTCAGGCGTCCGCCCATGTTGTCGATGATGCCGTAGCTCACCGACAGGCCCAGACCGGTACCGACGCCGACCGGTTTGGTGGTGAAGAACGGTTCGAAAATACGCTCCAGCAGGCGCGGATCAATGCCGCCGCCGTTGTCCTCGACCCACAGTCTTACCACATGCTCGTCGCACTCGGCGTACACGGCGATCCACGGCTGGAAATCGCGATCGGCCTCGCGCTTGCCGAGCAAGGCATCGCGGGCGTTGACCATCAGATTGATCAGCACTTGCTCAAGCTGATCGACGTAACCGCGCACCTGAACCGTAAAACCTGCCTCTTTGATGCGTAGCTCGACGCCTTTGCCGCGCAGGCCTTCAGACAGCAGCGACAGCGTGCCTTCGATTGCATCAAGGGGGTTGAATGGATGCTGTTCGATTTCCGAGCGCCGCCCGAACACGCGCATGTGATCGACCACCCGCGCCGCCCGTTGTACTTGTGCGTCGATGCGATTGAGCTTGTCGGTCAGGTAGTCGATCTGCACATCGCCATTGCCCAGGCGTTTGAGCACATTGACGATGGCCATGCGCATCACGTTCAGCGGCTGATTGATCTCGTGGGCGAGGCCCGTGGCCATTTCGCCGAGGGTGGCCATTTTCGCGCTTTGCGTCAGTTGCTGTTGGGAGCGCCGTACCTCGGTGTTGTCACGGCCCACCGCTTGTACCTCGACCAGTTGCCCATGCTCATCAAACACCCCGCGATCCGACCAGACCCACCACGCATGTTCGCGACCGGGCAGGCGCAAATTGATTTCGGCGGTGCTCACCGGCAACTCCGGGGTCAGTTGCGCCAGGCGCTCAACGAACGCCTGGCGCTGTTCGCCGGACATCCAGCTGCCCAGATTCACCCCGGGCAATTGTTCCGGCGCGCATTCCAGATAAGTCGCCAGTGGCCGGTTGCCGAAGATCAGCGTCAGGTCGGGGCGGTAGCGGCAAATCATCGCTGGCGAGTCTTCCACCAGGATCCGGTAACGCTCCTCGCTGGCCTTGACCTGCTCGGCGGCCAGGGTCGCTTCGGTGACGTCCAGCCACAGCCCCACGGCTTCCACTGGCAGACCGAGGTCGTCGCGCAGCAACTTGGCTTCATCGAGCAGCCAGTGGGTATTGCCCTGGCGATCAAGCACCCGATACCGCGTGCTCACTAAGCCTTCGCGTAATAGCTGCCGCGTGCGTTCGAAGTAGCGTGGGCGGTCTTCGGGATGGATGTGCTCGACCAGTCGACCATCGTCGCAGTCGGCGAGACTCCAGCCGAGCAAGGCTTGCAGGCTGGCGCTGAAAAATGTCGGTTGCAACGCCCCTTCGACGTAGCGCTGCACGTAGATCACCGCGGGGGAACTGGCAATCAGATTGTCCAGTCGGGCGTGGGCGGCGGCGGCTTGTTGCTGCTGATTTTTGATGTCGCTGATGTCGAGCATGAACCCCACCAGCCGGCGTTGGGCGCCGATGCCCAGTGACCGGCCTTGCAGGCGATACCAAAGGGGCAGCGATTGATCGCTGCGTTGCAGGCGCACACACAACGCCAGTGGCGTGCCGTCATCCTGCAAGGCTTGCAGGCCACTGCGCAGTTCATCGCGGTCGGCGGGGTGCACGTGGCTGAACCAGTGCGCAATCGCAATCCGCTCGGTCTGCAAGCCGAGACTCTGAGCCAGCGACGGGGCCAGTTGCATGTCGGCACTGTCGCTGCTGACTTCCCACCAACCGGTACCGAGCAGCGCTTGCAGACTCTCCAGGCGTTCCAGTTGCTGATGATGGCGATGCTCGCGCAGGCGCTCCAGCAAGGGCGCGGCCACTGCAGCGGCGATCAACAGCCAGTCGTGATCGCTCAAGTCCGGCGCCTGTTGTGCTGCGTTATAGCCGGCGCATAGCAGCCACGCCGCCACGCCCTGGGCATCGCAGTAGGGCACGGCGAAGCCTTCATAGGGGCCGAACAGCGCGCTCAGGCGCGGTTGTTCGCTCGCCAGCAAACGTTGCGGCAGTGCACCGTTGAGGCTGTCGAGGCTGGTGCTCAGCGGCTGCTGATCGCGCCACAGCTTCGGCGCATTCAGCGCCGCGTAATGCTGATGAATTTGCCAACCCTGACCTTGCTCATCAAGTAACGCAATCGCCAGACACGGAACATGCAAATGCTGGCTCAAACGCTGCAACTGCTCGCCCAGCACCTCGGGCAGACGCGCGAGGCTGCCCAGACGCAATTGATCGCGAATCTGCGTGGCCAGCCACTGGCATTGCTCGCGGCTGCGCGCCTGGCGCCGATCACTGAGCAAATCACCGATGTCCAGCAACTGCAGCAACCAGCCGTCACCTTGGGCCTGTACCCAGCCACGCAGGTGCAGCGGCGGGCCGGCGAGGCTGTAAAAATCCAGGTCGAGCAATTGGCCTTGCCAGTCGGCGGGGCGGCCCTCGATCGTGAGGCCGCTGTGGGGGAACAGATACTCAAACAGAAGCGCGGGATGAGGGCTGGGCCTCTGCTGCGCCAGCACATGACGCAATGGCCCGCTCAAATGATTGACGCGGCCATCGCCATCCAGATACAGCTGCAGCCCGACGCTGGGCACCACAGGACTGTCCAGCGGCTGGACCGTCTCGGGGTGTCGTTTGAGCAGGCGGTCGAACAGCTTGTCACCGGAACTCAAAATTGCAGGCTCGACGAGGCGCGCAGTGTTGCTGGCAGGCGCGGTACCGAACCGATTCCCGGCAACACCAGAAACGGCAACGCCTGGTTTAGCTTGGAGGTGGGGTAATTGACGGTCACCGTCAGCACGCCGCCGACGTAGGTGACGGTGCTGTCGGTGGCCGCATCGAAATTCAACGCGCCGGGCAGCCAGGCCAATTGCCGGGTCAGCTCGGTTCGGGCAGTGGCGGTGAGGGCGGTTGAATAATTGGCGGAGGCCGGGTCCAGCGCCACGCTACGGCGTACGGCCTCGGCGGTGGACTGATTGAACGACTGCATCAGCAACAGCGGCAGGCTATAGCTGACCAAGCCGTAAAACACGGCGAAAAACACAATGAACACCAAGGCGAATTCGATGGCGACAGCGCCTTTTTGCTTGCGGGGGAGGCCGGATTTCATGAGTGCGTCTACCCTGACAATCACTACGTAATATCAGCATAGAATCAATCGGCCAAAACGGATGTTTTTTACCGTATGCACAGCGTTGTTCTACTGATCTGGCTGACGCTATGCGCGGCGCAGGACGCCCGGCAGCGGCACATTGGCAATGGCCTGACCTTGGGTGCCGGTGGGTTGGCAGCGGTGTATTTGCTGGTCACCGGTAACACCTGGCTCGGCGCCGAAGCCGCACAGGGTGGCTGGGCGGTGCTGCTGGCGCTGGCGCTCTGCCTTCCCGGTTATATCTTGAAACGATTCGGCGCAGGCGATGTGAAATTAATGACAGCTTTGGCCCTTGCGACGAACGGCACGGTTTTGCTCGGTGCGCTTATCGGCGCCGCACTGTCCAGCGCACTCTGGCTCCTGCTGGCGCCAAAACTCTGGCTGCATATGCGTCAAGGGCTTAGAGAACGTCTTCGATATCTCCAGACCGACAAGTCAAAAAAGCTGCCATTTGCGCCGTTCGTGCTGATTGGCACAATCCTCACTTTGTGTTGGATCCACTAGTCGCCCCACGCCACTAGTTCTATGTACATAGTCGGAAAGTAGGTCTACTTTCAATTCAACGCTGTACAGCTTCGCGCTGTAAGTACAGGAACGGTCAGCCTTTGGCCTGGGCATGGAGTGGCAAGTGAACAAGCTTACGTCAGCAGTGAAGGTTCTGGTGGTCGACGATCAGCCGCTGATTGTCGAGGAACTCTGCGAATTCATCGAAAGCAGCGGCTACCGTTGCGTGCCTTGCGAATCGAGCAAGCAGGCCATCGAGCAATTCATCGAAGACCCGGCCATCGGCCTGGTGCTCTGCGACCTGCACATGCCGGACATGGACGGCATTGAGCTGGTGCAGGAACTGCAGCGGTTGGCGGGCAAGCATCGAGCGTTCGAAGCCATCATGCTCACCGGTCGCGCCGACAAGCAGGACGTGATCAAGGCCTTGCGTGCAGGGATTGCCGACTACTATCAAAAGCCGATTGATCTGGACGAACTGCTCGAAGGTTTGCAGCGCCAGGAAGCGGCCTTGCAGGAACGACAGAAAACCCTGCATCTGGGCCATCTGAATCAGAAGCTGCAATACCTCTCCGAGTCGATCGACGACCTTTATCAGGACCTCGACAAAGTCCGCCGTGGTCCTGCACCTGTGAGTGATGAGGCGTCAGGTGATGCCGTAGGGGGGGAGGAAATACCGGCGATTTTCAATCAGTTGTCGCCGCGTCAACTGGACGTTGCCCGGCTCGTGGGCAAGGGCCAGACCAACTATCAGATTGCCTGTGAACTGGGGATCACCGAGAACACGGTCAAACTGTATGTCTCGCAAGTCTTGCGCTTGACGCACATGCACAACCGCACGCAATTGGCCCTGGCGTTATCGCCGAGCAATTCGGGTTTGCGTCAACGGGTGACCGCGCATTGACCGCTGTTGACCCCGCTCATTTAGCGGGGTCAAACACCTCAACCGAGATTGGCCTTGGCCTTGGGAAACAGGTTGTCCAGGGTTTCCAGCAAGCGCACGTGATAGATCGGCTTACGAAACAGGTCCAGCACCTGCAGGCGCAGCATATCGCTGACATCCTCCATATCGGCATGCCCCGACGTGACGATCACCGGCAGATGCTGGCGCGAGGTGTGTTCACGCAGACGCTTGATCAGCGACATGCCGCTTTCTTCCGGCATGCGCAGATCAGTGATCACCAGAGCGATATCGGGATGGCGGGTCAGGTGATGAAGCGCGAGTTTCACCGACGTCGCGGTATGGCAGGTGAAGCCTTCGCCCTCCAGCAACTCCGCAAGCTCCAGCAGTGCGTCCTCCTCATCGTCGACGAGGAGCAACTGCTGGCGCGGAGTCTGTGAAGAGTTCATGGGCAACACCTGCAATGGACTGAGTGCTGACGGTAGAACCCAATGGCCGCATTGACAAGTAATCGGGTCCGATCAGGTGAGGGCGGTCTGGATAGCGGTCAGGGTGGTGGTAATCGCGGTGCCTATACCGTTACCGAAAGCGGCGATAACCAGCGCGACCATCCCGACGACCAAAGCGTATTCGATCGCCGAGGCGCCTTCGGTGTCTTTGGCCAGGCCTTTGAAGAAAGCGATCTGCGATTTGATTTTCCGAGCGACTTGGGAATACGACATGAGGATTCTCCTTGAGCGCACCAGGTGTTGCGCGTTCGCAACATGATTTCCCTGTGCCAGCATCAGCATTGTCGGCAAATCCCGAGCCTACAACTGTAAGAACGTATTAAACCTTTAGTAGTAGCGCGTCGTTTAACGGCAGAAAACGACGTTTGGCGCTTTAGGCCTCTACTTTTGTTGGATATTTCTGCGTTCGTAATGGCGTTTTGTTCGGCCTGCGCTACCGTCAAATAGCGAAATAGTTACTTGTTCATAGCTGCCTGATTGCGAATTTGTCTCGAAGGAAGTCACGGGTCATTGCACAAGACACAACGCAGCGGGAAAGGGAGAGCCGTCATGAACAGTCGCGTCACTTTGGGTCTGGCCGGGTTGTTCCTGGTGGGCGCCATCATTGCCGGGTATTGGGGGCTGACGTTGAGCCGCCAGCCGGCTGCCGAACCTGCCGCTGCCCCCGTTGCTGTTGCGGTCGTACCCCCGACCGCTGCGCCCGCGGTCCCTGTCGAAGACCCCACCCGCCAACCGGTTGTAGTGCTGCTGCGGGATATCGCACCTTTCGTGAAAATCACTGCCGCCGATGTGGCGGTGGAAAAACTGCGCACCGCGCCCGCCGGCAGCCTGGGCAACGTCGATCAAGTGATCGGCCGCACACCGTGGCGTCCCTTGAGTGCCGGCAGCTGGTTGAGTGAGGAGAGCTTTGAATCCGGCAGCGCACTGGCGCGCATGATCCGTCCCGGTGAACGGGCGCTGGCGGTGGCGGTGGATGAAGTGATCAATGCCGGCGGGCAACTGGCGCCCGGTGATTACGTCGACGTGCTGCTGTTTCTGCGCAAGGACGAAAACACCCCACAGGCCTCGGCGCAATTGGTGGTGCCGGCAGTACGGGTACTTGTGGTCGGCAACCAGAGCGGTTTGACCAACGACGGCCAGCCGGGCAGTCCCGCCCGCAGTGACGACGAACGCCTCAAGCAAGAACAACAACGCATGGCCGCACGCAGCGTGGTACTGGCCGTGCCTGAGCTGTTGCTCAGCCGTTTGATGCTGGCCTCCGGCGCCGGTGTGCTGCGCCTTGCGGTGCGCAGTGCCGATGAGCAGCAACTGGCGAACTACTGGTCCGGCGAAAGCGATGTCGCCACCCGGCTCGACACGCCTCGCCGCGAGTTGATTGAGTTCAGTCAACTGTCCCTGAGCGCTCCACCCAAACCCATGACCGTGGCCGGTCAAGCCGCCCCACGCAAGGCCACCGTGGAAGTCATCCGCGGTGCCGAAACCGCACAACCTACTCCCTGATTCGAGCAAGGACGCCTTTACATGCGCACACGCTTTACGCCCCTGTTCAACGGCTTGCTCCGAGCCTCGCTGCTGAGCGTCGCCTCGATCGGCAGTGCCGTCGCCGCCGCCAGCAACTGCGCCGCGCTCGGTCCGTTGCCGGCGACACTGGAAGTCGGCGAAGGCCTGCAACAGGCGCTGCAATCCCCGGTGCCAATCACTCGGGTTGCGGTGGGCGACCCGAAAATCGCCAATGTGCGCGTGACCGGCGATCAAGGCGTGTTGCTCACCGGCGTCGCGCCCGGCGCCACCACGTTGATGATCTGGAGTGCCTGCGCCAGCGCGCCGCTGCAGAGCATGGTGTTCGTACAGGGCAAGGCCAGTGCAGCGATGACCGCCGTTACACTGCCGGCAACCGATGACCCGAACCTGCCGTCGCAAGTACAGACCGACATCCGTTTTGTCGAAGTCAGCCGTACCAAACTGAAAGAGGCCGGCACCTCGATCTACGGTAAAGGCTCCAACAACTTCCTGTTCGGCGCTCCGGGCACTGTGCCCGGTAGCGGCGTTCGGCCGGGTACGGTGCCGTCGATTGCACCGAGCATTCCGTTGGCCAACGACGTGTTCAACATTGTCTGGGGCGGTGGCAGCAGCAAATTTCTCGGCATCGTCAATGCGCTGGAGGGCAGCGGTTTCGCCTACACCCTGGCGCGACCGAGTCTGGTTGCGTTGAGCGGGCAGAGCGCGAGCTTCCTTGCTGGCGGTGAGATTCCGATCCCTGTGCCGAGCGCCAACAGCAATAGTTACTCCATCGAATACAAGGAATTCGGCATCCGCCTGACGCTGACCCCGACCGTGGTCAGCAACAACCGCATCGCCCTCAAGGTCGCCCCGGAAGTCAGCGAGCTGGACTACAACAATGGCGTGACCATCGGCGGTACCACCGTGCCGGCATTCACCATCCGCCGCACCGACACCAGCATCTCTCTGGCCGACGGTGAGAGCTTTGTGATCAGCGGGTTGATCAGCACGCGCAACGCCTCTGAAGTGAACAAGTTTCCCGGCCTTGGCGACATCCCGGTCCTCGGCGCATTTTTCCGCAACTCGTCGATCAATCGCGAAGAGCGCGAGTTGCTGATGATCGTCACCCCGCACCTGGTGCAGCCACTGGCCGCCAACGCGCCGCTGCCTTCGTTGCCCGGCGAGAAACTGCGCAACTACGATCCGAACTGGTATCGCCTGTACTTCCTCGAAAACGGCAACTTCGATAAACGCAGCGGGTTATCGCAATGAGCCAGAGCCTCAGCCAGACCTTCCTCGCCATCACCCGCAACGACACCGACCTTGAGTGGCTGCAAGGCGCGCTGGCGCCACTCGGGCAGGTGGTCAGTGCCGGGGGCGGCAGCCTCGACGAATTGCTGGCACTGGTCGACGTGACCTTCGCCAGCCTGGTGTTCGTTGGCCTGGATCGTGATCATCTGGTGGCCCAGAGCGCCCTGATCGAGGGGGTGCTGGAAGCCAAGCCGATGCTCGCCATCGTCGCCCTCGGTGACGGCATGGACAATCAGTTGGTACTCAACGCCATGCGGGCCGGCGCGCGGGACTTTGTCGCCTACGGCTCGCGCTCCAGCGAAGTCGCCGGGCTGGTGCGGCGTCTGAGCAAACGTCTGCCGGCCGTGACGCCGAACGCCCAGCTCGGCGGTTTGACCGTGCTCTATGGCGTGCAAAGCAACGCCGACGGTGCGCTGCTCGCCAACCACATGGCGCTGGTGGTGCAGAAGAGCGGCCAGCAAACCCTGTTGCTCGATCTGGGCCTGCCGCGCGGCGACAGTCTGGCCTTGCTCGGGCTCGAGAGCTCGTTCCATTTTGGCGATGCGCTGCGCCACTTGCGCCGGCTCGACGCGACGCTGATCGATAGCGCCTTCACCAGTGCCGAAGCCGGCCTGCGCATTCTTGCTTACGCCCAGGGCGATGAGCCGCTGGAGCGCACCAGCGCCGCCGAGTTGTATATGTTGCTCAGCGCCCTGCGCCAACACTTCCAGCACATCGTCGTCAACCTCACCGGCCAGCCCGACAGTGAAGCGCTGCGCACCTTCGTCAGCCATTGCGACAAGCTGATCTGGTACACCGACCAGAATGTGCTCGACTGTCGGCGCAACCTCGCCGTGCTCAATCTGTGGCGCGAAAAAGGCATGAAACTCGACCATGGCCGGCTGCTGGTGGATCGCTACTTGCGCAACGTTGCACCGGACTCCGACACCCTCGGCAAGACCTTCGGCCTGGAAGTGATCGCGGTGCTCGCCTACAGCCCGGAGATCCGTCTCAACGCGAAAAACCAGGGTGTCAGCCTGTTCGAACTGGCCCCGCGAGAGGCCATCAGCCAAAGCCTGCGCACCCTCGGCGAACGCCTGGCAAAACGCTCCGAAGGCCTGGCCAAACCCAAAGCCAGCTGGTTCGACCGCTTGCGAGGCACCTCATGAACGGCGAGCAACTGTTCGGCGGGCCGCAGCGCCATGCGTCCGGCAACACCGATCACGACGGCCTGAAACTGGTGCTGCACCGCTACATCATCGACGCCATCGAAGAGTCCGGGAAAAACCTGCTGGAAGGTTCGCGGCAGGTGCTGTCGCAATTCGTCATCGACAAGGTCGCTGAATACATCGCGCGCCTGCACCTGGCGATTTCCCGTTATGAAATGGAGCGGCTGGCGGAAGAAATCGTCGATGAGCTGACCGGTTTCGGCCCGCTGGAAGTGCTGCTGCGCGACAGCGCCGTGACCGAAATTCTGGTCAACGGCCCGCATCGCGTATTCGTTGAGCGCGATGGCGTGCTGCACTTGAGCGACCTGCGTTTTATCGATGCGCATCACGTCGAACGGGTCATGCAACGGATTCTCGCGCCGTTGGGGCGGCGACTCGATGAGTCTTCGCCGATGGTCGATGCGCGCCTGCCCGATGGCAGCCGGGTCAACGCGATCATCCCGCCGATTGCCCTCGACGGGCCCTGCCTGTCGATCCGTAAATTTCGCAAGGACATGCTCAAGAGCACCGACCTGATGGCGATGCAAACCATCGACCAGGCGATCTACGACTTCATCGAAGAGGCGGTGGGCAAGCGCTGCAACATCCTTATCAGTGGCGGCACCGGCACCGGCAAAACCACGTTGCTGAACATCCTTAGCCAGTTGATCAACCCCCACGAACGGCTGGTGACCATCGAAGACGTCGCCGAATTGCAGCTCGGCCATCCCCACGTCGTGCGCCTGGAAACCCGCCCGCCGAATGCCGAGGGCCACGGCGAGGTGAAAGCCAGCGACTTGATCCGCAACGCCCTGCGGATGCGCCCGGACCGGATCATCCTCGGTGAGATTCGCGGTGTTGAAGTGGTCGACGTACTCACCGCCATGAACACCGGTCACGACGGCTCGATGAGCACCGTGCACGCCAACAACGCGCAGGACGCCTTGCTGCGTCTGGAGACGCTGGTCGGCCTGACTGGCCGCACCATCGCCGAACGTACCCTGCGCCAGATGATCTGCGCAGCGCTGGATGTGGTGATTCAACTGACGCGCATGCCCGACGGGCGCCGCTGCGTCAGCGAAGTGGTGGAAGTGGTCGGCGTGCGCGATGACGTCTATGTCACCAACACCCTGTTTCGCCTTGATCGGCGCAGTGGCTTCGGCTTTCTGCGCGAGGCGATCAACCCGGCCGGCGACAAGTTGCGCCGCGAACCAACGCTCGCGCACTGAGGGCCAACGGCATGCTGAAAGCGCTGCTGCTGTACTTGCTCAGTCTGGCTTTGTTCGGGCAATCCATGCGTTTGTTCTATAAGGCATGGCGTATGAGCGGTGTCACCCGAGTGATGGAACGATTGAATCAGGGACAGCCGCAGGACGTCTCGCCAAAACCCGTCTGGGCGAGCCTTGAACGTGCTTTCTTGCGCGCAGGCCTGGGGCGTCCGACCGAGCGTCTTGGCGCATGGATCCTGCTCTGGCTGTTCGCCGTCGTGCTGAGTCTGGCGCTCGCCGGATGGATTGGCGTACTGGTGATGCTCGTGTTGCCGCCAGTGGCCGTGCGGTTGTACGTCAGTTGGCGCTACCAAAGGCGCTTGCGGCGGATGATCGAGCAACTGCCGCAACTGCTCGACCACACCGTGCGCAGCCTGAAATCCGGGCGCACCCTCGCCGATGCGGTGCTCGGTGGCATCGAGGCCAGCGAGTATCCGCTCAAAGATGCCATGGGCCGGGTGCAGCGCAACGTGCAGTTGGGCGTGAGCCTGCCGGACGCCGTGGCGGATCTGGCCGAGCTTTATGAGCGCGACGAGTTTCGCCTGTTCGCCCTCGGCCTCAAGGTCAATCATCGTTACGGCGGTAACGCCAGTGAGCTGCTGGAAAACCTGATCAAGATGATCCGCGAGCGTGATCAGGCCTCCCGCCAGTTGAGCGCCATGACCGGCGAAACCCGCCTCACCGCGTGGGTGCTCGGCTTGCTGCCGATCATCATGGCCGGGTATTTCCTGATGGCCAATCCGATTTATCTGGTCGCCATGTGGCACGACCCGTCCGGGCAGCGAATGCTGGCCACGGCGTTCGGCATGCAGGTGGTCGGCAGTCTTTTACTCTGGCGGATGTTGCGCAGCCTATGACGACCCCCCTGATGATCAGCGCCTTGCTGTTGCTGGGCGCCGCGCTGTTGCTGCTGGCCAGCCTGGCGGACCAGCGCCGCCGAACCCGGCAGATCAGCCGTCGACTGGAAGGTGACCTGCTACGCCAGGGTCGCTTCGGCAATCTGCTGCAAGTGCTCGGCGACAGCAAAGTCGGCCAACACAGCGTCAAGCTCGACAACGAAACCCAGGCCCTGCTTAACCGTCTGGGCTGGCGCAGCGCGCGCCAGCGTTCGTTGTTCGCCGCCTGCCAGATCGGTTCGCCGTTGTTGCTGTTGGCCCTGACGTTACTGCTGCAATCGGTGTTTTTCCCCACCGTGGAAAAACAGTGGATCGCGCCGTTGTTCGCCCTTGGCGTCGGCTACCTGTTGCCCAAGCGGCTGCTGGTGATCGCCGTCGCGCGGCGGCAGAAACAACTGGCCAACGAGATCAGCACGTTCATCCCGCTGCTGCGCATCCTCTTCGAATCCGGCATGGCCGTGGAGCAGGCATTGCGCGTGCTGAGCCACGAAGGCCAGGCCTTGCTGCCGGTGCTGACCCAGGAACTGCGGCTGGTGCTGAGCCGGGTCGACTCTGGCCTTGAACTGGGCGAAGAACTCAACAAAGCCACGCTGTTGCTGGCGGTTGATGAGTTCACCGACACCTGCGTGATCCTTCAGCAGTTGCTGCACCAGGGCGGCGGGGCGATGAAATCGCTGCTGTCGCTCAAGCAACTGCTCGATGACCGGCGCCTGACGCGCCTGCAGGAATACGTCTCGAAAATGTCCGCGAAAATGTCCGTCGTGATGATGCTGTTTCTCTTCCCGGCGTTATTGATTGTCCTTGCCGGCCCGGGCTTCACCGCCCTGGCGAAGGCGTTGGGAGCTTGAAGGAGTGGTGATGAAAGCAATGATTGCCGGTGCATGTTTGTTGTTGCTCGGTGGCTGTGCCAGCACCGGGCAGAACCCCTGGGAGGCGCTGACCCGCAACGCCAGTTGCGGCAAGCTCAGTTCCGATCAACAACTGTCGCTGAACCTTGCCGACGACATGGCCAAAGACGGCAAGCTCCACGCCAGCCTGGCCAACCTGCAAAGCCTGCCGGACAACCTTGCCGATGTGCGTTTGCGCAAGGCCAAGGTTTACCGCTTGCTGGGTCGCAGCGAAGCCGAGCCGTTGTATCGCAGCTTGCTCGGCAGCTGCCTGGCCGCTGAGGCCGAACATGGTCTGGGCCAACTCGCGGCGGCCAAGTCCGATTACGGTCAGGCGCAGGCGCACCTGCAACGTGCGGCGCGGTTGGCACCGACCGACGAAAAAATCCGCAACGATCTCGGGGTGGTTTACCTCAATCAACTGCGCATCGAAGACGCACGCTTCGAATTCCTCACCGCCATGGAGCTCAAGCAAAGCGATCAACTGGCGGCGCTGAATCTGGTGACGCTGTTGCTCTATCAGGACGACTGGAACCGTGCCGCTGAACTGGTCAGTCGCCTGGGCCTGAGCCCGGCGCAATTTAGCGAAGCGCAGGGCCGCGCGGAAAAACTCAAGGCGCCGAGCCGCGCCAGCGTCGCCGTCACGGCGATGCTCAAGTAAGGAGAGCTGCGATGAAAACTGCCATTTTTTGTTTTGGCTTGCTGGCTTTGCCGTTGACCAGCCACGCCATCGACGCCGGCCCGGCTTCGGCCCAGCAACAGGAAACCGAAGGCTGGCTGTTGCTGCAGAGCCGCAACAAAGTTGCCTCGCCGACAGTACAGACAGCCACCCCGACGGAACGTGAACTGGCCATGCAGCGCTGGCTGAAAAGTTACCAGCATGAGATCCCGCAGTTTTTCGATCAGGATCAGGGCGGCAAGGTCGACAGTGGGTCGGGGGGCGGGGGCTGACAATTTTTCAGCAGACACACCGCGTCATCGTTCTTCGGGAGCAAGCCCCCTCCCACACTGGAATGCATTTCATCCAGAGGTCCAAGTCAATCCCACTGGATTGCACTCCAACCAGGCAGCAAGGTCCCTCACACAGACTGAAATGCATTCCAGTGTGGGAGGGGGCTTGCTCCCGAAGGGGCCCGCTCAGCCAACCCGTTTTATGTGGACTGCATGGCTCTTGCATGGGGGGGATTTCAATTCGGGATGTTTAAGTGTGTGTGGAATTGCCGGAACCGTCCCACAAGATTTTCAGGTTGTCCGTCGGACGTGCGCTCACTAGTCTTGGGCGGTCGCTGACATCTCAGCGATGGGGTGTGAGAACCCGGCAACTTATGGTCATTCAGTATCTGTGCACGCATAATCGCCGCCAGCCTATCCGCTGTCGGTATGCGTCATGGCGGCTGTGTGCGGGCAGACCTCGGTCTGGCCGGGTGTCCATAACCGGTATTCTCACCCCGCATATAGCTGCCACCCCAAGCCCCGTGAGAATGGCAAAGGATGGCGCAGACAACTGTGGAGAATTGTTTTAATGGACAAGCTAATTCCCGATCCACCCCTCGAAACCCCCACCCCACTCACCGACGCCATCCGCGCCGATGAACAGACGAAAAACCGCGAAGCCATCAAGCGCGCGCTCGATTTCTACCTCTGTCCCAATCCCGTCAAACCGCGCCAGCCGAGCACCATGTTCCTGGTCAATCCGAGTGTCGACACCGAAAGCCTGCTCGCCCATGCCAGCGAATCACTGGCCAGTGCCGGCACGGCGGCGAGTAACTTCGCCAATGAGCTGAGCGGCTCGCAACGCAGCACCGTGCTGGGGATCCAGCAGATGGTCATGCTCGCCGAACTGGCGGTGAACCGCGCGCTGGATCAGGTTGACCCACAGACCTGATTCACAGGATCACCGCGTCATCGTTCTTCGCGAGCAGGCTCGCTCCCACAGGAGGTTGCATTCCAAATGTGGGAGCGAGCCTGCTCGCGAAGAGGCCCGCCCAGTCGCCTCTTCTCGCACAGACTGCATGCATGGGTACCTGAAAATTGACGCCATATCATTGACAATTTGATGGTGTCGAAATGATGGCTCGTGTAGATTTCGCCGCGCCCGAATCAGATGGTCTGGTGGGCCGGTAGGGATGCCTGAGTAACGATGTGAACCCTGCTGAAACTGTTTTTCATGTTTTGGAAGGGAATCACGTTGAATACCACTCGCTTGCGCCACTCCTTGCTGGCGCTTTCCATTGCCGCCGCTTTGCACACCGGCACCGCTGTCGCCGATATTGATTACGACATCAGCAGCACACCATTGGACAGCAACCTGCTCAACACCACCGGCCTGGTCGATTTGCACGGCAATCTCAATGCCTCGCCCGTGGCGGCGCCGGGGCTGACGTTTGGCGCTCAGTTCAAAGGGTTGAGCGCACGGCAGTTGCGTAACAACGACAGCATCCGCATTGATGGCGCCACCCACGGTGTCGGTATCAGTCTCGGTGACTCGGGGGCTGTGAAAAGCAAAATTCAGTTCGCGCTGATCAACGATGGCTCGATTGCTGTGCACGGATTGACCGGGGTGGGAACCTCAACGGGTATCTCCGTGATTAACAGTGAGTTGGGTAACTCCCTGAGCAATAGCGGCAGCATCGACATTAGCGGGGCGACGTCCACCGGTGTGATGCTGGTGCAAACCAGTCTTTCCGGAGTCAGCAACAGTGGCATGATCAGCGCCAGTGGCACCGATGCACTGGGTTTGTTTCTCGACGGTGCCACGCTCAATAGCGGGATAAACAACTCCGGCACTGTCCGCGCCACCGGGACCAACGCTGAGGCGCTGGTGCTAGAGGGTGTCAGCCCATCAGGCTCCGGGCAATTGTTGTTGAGCAACAGCGGCACGATTTCCGGCGAGTCCATCGGCGTGCACGTCAGCGGCCAAGCGGCCGGTGGCAGTCCTTTGAGCATTTACCAACTGAACGGTTTGATCGAGGGGGGGAAAGCAGCCATTCAGATCGATGACGGCGAAAGCTATTTCGATTTCTTCGGCGGCACTGTGAAGGGTGATCTGCTGGGGCTGACCGGGGTGAAAATCGACGGCGATGCGGTGTTTGACGGATCAATCATCAAGTCCGGCTACGTCACGATCGAAGAGGGCACGCTGACCCTGGTGAAGCCTCACACCACGATCATCGGCGACTTCGACATGGAGGAAGCCAACTCGGTGCTGGAGATGTACCTGGGCAACGACACCAACCCGGCGCTGCCAGTGTTGAAGGTCACCGGTACTAGCGATATTGCACCGGGCGCGCAACTGCGGTTACTCGCACGCTCCAGTGATTTTCGCGTGACCCCGGGCGGCACGCGTTACACGTTGATCAGTTCGGGTAATTTGATCGGCGGCAACAACCTGACCGTGACGTCCTCTTCGGCGCTGCTGGATGTGAAGAGTTTCGGTGTCACGGGTAACGACATCACGACAGTGGTGACGGCCAAGTCGAGTGAGGTGCTGGCCAATAACACTCTGGCGGTCGGCGGTAGTCACAACGCGGCAACAGCCATTGGGCGCTTCTCCAGTGTCATGTCGCGAATCGACGAGCAGGACCCGGTGTTCCAGGCTTTCGCCAACGCCAGCACCGATGCGCAACTGGCGCGTCTGTCCGAGTCCCTCAGTCCGGATGTCAGCCGGGGCGTGCTGCATGCCGCCACCAACAGCCAGACGCTGGTCTCCGGCGTGATCAACGAGCGCTCCAGCCGCGCGCGCAATGCTACTGGCTCGACCGAAAAAGGCGTGTGGCTGCAAGCCTTGAGCAACGACGCCAATCAGGACGAGCGCCGTGGGGTGGCCGGTTATGACGCCGACAGCCACGGGATTGCTGTGGGTGCCGATGGTCAGTTGAACGCCGATACCGCAGTGGGCCTGGCCTACAGCTACCTCGACACCGATGTGAAATCGGACCTGGGCAGCAAGACCAAAGTGACTGGCCACGCGCTGACCGTGTACGGCAACTGGGCGCATGACAACTGGTTCGTCGACACCTCGTTGATGTACGGCTGGAACGACAGCGAGTCCAAGCGTTACATCGCCGGCACCCGGGCCAAGGCTGATTACGACAGTGATGTGTTTGGCGTGAGTGCCTTGGCCGGTTACAGCCTGCGCTTGATGCCGGATGTGGTACTTGAGCCGCAGGTCGGCGCACGCTACGCCAATGTGAAGATGGAATCGTACCGCGAGAAGGGCAGTTCGGCGGCGTTGAATGTCGGCAGCCAGCGTTACGAAGTCGGTGAGTTGGGCATGGGCGCGCGCCTGGCTGCTGCGTTTGCAGTCGGCGCGGGCAGTCTTGAGCCCGAGGCGAAGCTGATGGCCTGGCACGACGTGATCGGCGATAAAGTAGCCACCCAATCTGCGTTTGTACTGGGCGGCGATTCGTTCACCAGTCGCGGGACCACGCCGGTGAGTGACAGCTATGAATTGGGCCTGGGCGCCAACTACCGCATGGGCGCCTGGAGTGTGGGCGGCTCCTACAACTACGTGACGGCCAGCGGGTTTGACGCCGATGGCTTCTCGGCGAAGGTACGTTACGCGTTCTGATCCTGCCTCGATACCGCGTTATCGTTCTTCGCGAGCAGGCTCGCTCCCACATATTAAGTGCATTTCAAATGTGGGAGCGAGCCTGCTCGCGAAGGCGGTCTGTCAGGCTGCGACATCCCTAGAGCTGATAGCTGAAACTGATGCTGTACCGCGTCCGCCGATTGAACGTGTCCAGCGCTTCATCCGACATCGCCTTCGCCGCCTCCAGCGCAATGTTGTAGTACTTGGCGTCACCAAAGCGCAGGCCGATCGCGGCCGAAGACAGATTGTTGGCCTGCACCGGCAATTCATTGAACCAACTGCGCGAGCGATCAAGCACCACGTACGGTTGCAGGATGCGCACCCAATTGCCGTCGCGGTTGAAGCTGTAGTTGACCTCGTAAGCCACCCCCCAGCCCTTGTCGCCGGACGCCTGATCGTCGGGGTAACCGCGACCGAAATTCTGCCCGCCGAACACCGCACGCTCGCTCTCTGGCAAGGTGTCGTCGCTCCAGTACAAGGCTGCCGACAGTACGCCTTGCCAGTTGTCGAAGAACTTGTCGCTTTGCACGCCGGACAGCCGCACACGGAAGAAGTCCAGGTCGATGGCGCTGTTGTTGGTCTTCGCCCCCATGCTGTCCAGCCCTTGGTACACGCCGCCGCTGAGGATGCGCAGTTGCCGGGCGTCGGCCTTGCGCCAGTCACTTTCGAAAGCGAGGGCGCGGATGTCGGTGCGTTCCTCGACGCTCAATGGGTAGCCGATAACGCTGTAGCGCGTTTTGTCATTGACCGCGTAGAGCCGTGAACCGGCCGTCAGCAGTTCGTTGGACGCGGCAATCAGCGGCAGGCTGAAGCCGATCGAATAGCGGTCGTTCTCTCGGTGCGGCTTGAGTTGCAGGCCATTGTCGAGCAACACATTGGTGCCGGGGTCGGCGCGGTAGCGGGAGGCGGACAGGGCCAGTTGCGTACCTTCGCTATCGAGGAACTGGCTGTAGTCGAGGCGGTAGTAATGTTCTTTGTCGTCACCCGGCGGAAACAGCCCGCTGAGGGTCAATTGCTCGCCCATGGACGTCTGCGAGTTGCTGCTCACACCGAGTAAAGCTTGCGTGCCGTTGCGGTTGTCTTCGGTGGTGCTCAGCGTGCTGGTGAACGGTTTGCGACTGGCTTGCGCGACCAATGTCGTGGCGCCGTCGGTGGTGCCGGGCGGCGGTACCTGCGCCTGGATGGTCACGCCGGGAATGCGTGTCATCAGCGTGGTGTAGCGCTCGAACGTCTTGCGGGTCAGCGGTCGCTCGGCCTGGATTTTCGCCGCGAGTTTGTCGAGCAGGCCTTTGACCCGGCCGACGTCGCCTTGCATCTGAATGTCGCGAACGTAACCTTCCACCAGCACGACCCGCGCCACCCCGTCATCGAATGTCTGTTGCGGCAGGAAGGCGTACGACAGCAGGTAGCCGTCCTGTTGATAGCGACGGGTGATGTTGCGCGTGGCTTCGATCAGATCGGCGAGGCTGGTCTGGCGACCGATCAACGGCTTGTAGACTTCGGCCAGTTCGTTGAGCGGATAGATCGTGCCGCCTTCGATCTGCACGGTCTTCAGATTGACTTTGGTCTCCATCAGCAACGGCTGCGCGGCAGCCGCACCAGGATCCGGAACTTGCAGCGGCGTCGCAGCCGGGCGATAGGCGTCGGCCGGCAGGTTGGGCACGGGCAGGTTGCGGATGGTTTCGTTGCTGTTGAGAAAGCTGGGCAGGGTGTCGGCGAGGGCGGCGGAACTGAGACTGAGGCACAGCAGGGATGCCATAACGCGCATAGGACACTCCATGGTCAGATCAAAGCGCAGGGCTGAATTTTTCCTAAGAAAAAAGCGGAAGACTCGTGGGAATCTTCCGCCCTCAACCAAGCGTAGGCGCTGTATGTAAGGCCGTCGAATCGGCCAGGTGCAATTTAGCGTTGAGTGCCTCCCAAGGCGCCGGTCAGGCCACCGAGCACGCCGCCCAGACCGCCAGTGGCGCCGCCAGTTGCGGTGCCACCGTTCGCCAGACCGCCGACCGCTGCGACGGTGCCGCCGACGTTAGTGACCAGGCCACCGACAGCGGTAGTGACCGGGTTGTTGGTGGCAGCAATCGCGCCACCGAGGTTGCTCACCGCGCTACCGGCCTGGCCGGAGAGGCTGGCCACAGGACTGCCCAGGCCCGTTGCGGCACCGACTTGTTGCGTCAGGCTGGTGACCGCGCTGGTGACCGGGTTCAGTGCGCCGCCGACGTTGTTGCCGAGTGCGGCCAACGGCGTGGTGCTGGAGGTGATCGGAGTGCCCGAACCACCCAGAACGGTATTCAGTGACGCGATGGTATTGCCAAGCCCACCTGCAGTGACGCCACCGGCACTGACCACACCATTGGTGTTACCGGCGTTCAAGCCCGAACCAACGTTGACCACTGCGCCGCCGACGGTTTGCAGCAGACCCGTACCGCCCAAGCCCCCACCGAGGCCGCCGCCGATACCGCCAGTGCCTGACCCCGTACCGTTGGACACCAGCCCACCCGCCTTGCCGACCGCCGTACCGGTATTGCTCAGTGCGCCACCGAGGGTGTTGGTCAGCGCATTGCCGTTACCGGAGTCAGTCACTTTGTCGCCGACACCGTCGACGGTGCTGCCGACTTTCTGGATCACGCCTTTGAGTGGGTCGCCCAGACCGGTGGCATCGCCGATTTTGTCGGTGGTGCTTTCAACCATGGCGATCACCGGCACCAGACTGCTGCCGACTTTGTTGGTCAGTTGGCTGGTTGGACCATTGCTGAGGGTGGTGTTGAGGGTATCGCCAAGCATGGTGACTTTTTCCCCGACACCATCAAGCACCGGAGCCACTTTGGTGACTACGCCGCCGACCACTGGAACGCTGCTGGTAGCGGTCGAAAGTTTGCCGCTGAGGTCCGACACGCCATCGCCGACGTCCGTTACGACGCTACCGACGGAGGCCACGGTGGTGGTCAGGCCTTTCGGGTCGGTTGCCAGCTTGCCGATGCCATCGGCGACACCATCGCCCAGAGTGGTCACCACGTTGCCGGTAGTATTGGCCACGCTCTGCACCACGCCACCGACCACAGGCACGGTGCTCAGGGAATCGCCAATCTGACCAACGCCATCGCCGACGCCGCTGACGGTGTTACCGACATCCTGGACAAGGGTGGTAGTCACCAGTGCCGGGGTGGTTGGGTTGGTTGGGTTGGTCGGATCTGTAGGGTCAGTCGGATTGGTTGGATTGGTCGGATCGGTGCCGCCGGTGCCGCCTGTACCACCTGTACCTGCAGTGCCACCGGTGCCTGCGGTTCCGCCAGTGCCGCCAGTGCCGTCGGTGCCAGCGCTGCTGGTTGGCGAAGAACTCCCGGAACTGCTTTTGTGACCGCCACCGCCGCTGCTGCAACCGGTGAGGCCGAGGGAGAGAATCAATGCCAGAGCGATTGCCGATTTGCACCACACGTCTTGAGTTTTCATGATCGAGATTCCTTGCACCTGTCACAACATTCGTCGTTTTCGATGGCTCGCCGATCTGTTGTCGGTGATGCCTCGTCCGTGGTGTCAATCTCGATCCGGGGGCGCATTCACGCCATTCTCAAGTTGGTATTAACGCCTTTATATATAAGGCGTTGCGCTGTGCCTAAGGACTAATACCCAAGGTATAGAAGGGAAAAAAAAGCCTTGAGAGTCAAGGCCGGGTGTTTTGTGCAGGAGAGGGGCGGGCTGCGGGAAAACTTAAGTTATATACACAATTTACGAGTTTTCCCGGGCCCGTGAGGTCAGGCGATCGGCTGCCAGCGACCCACCATATGTTCCAGATCCCCCGCACCCACCAGCCGCAACTCTCCACTGGAGCCCGCCGCACTTGCCAACAACGTCACCTCGCTTGGCAACCGCACCGGCTTGCGAAAGTGCACGGTGATCTCCAGATTGGCCTTGGGCAAATGATCCGCCAGCGCCGCGAGCGTGCGCGCCTTGTTCCATAAACCGTGAGCGATGGCCGTGGAAAGGCCGAACAACTTGGCGCTGGCCGCACTCAAGTGGATCGGGTTGTAGTCGCCAGACACCTTGGCGTATTGCCGGCCGATGTCTGCCGGGGCTTTCCACTGGGTCAACTCCACCAGGGCCTGGTTCGGCTGCCAGTCTTTCTCGACTGGCTCGCCGTCAAGTTTCACCCCGCGACAGAGCATCTGACTTTCGGCTTCCCAAAGGGGCCCGAGCTGATCATCGAGGGTGGTCAGCAGATCGAACGTCGCGCCCTTGGGGTGCGCTTGCAGGTTTTGCACGCGCACGCTGACTTGCGCCCGGCTGATCCCGCCCATCGGCCGCAGCACGCGAATGCGGTTGCTCAGATGAATCAGCCCCAGCAGCGGGAACGGAAAATCCTTCGCCGTGAGCAATTGCATCTGCAAGGCAAACGCGAGGATGTGTGGATAAGTCGGTGGCAACAGCCCGTCGTCGGCAAAACCGCAGACCTTGCGATACTCCGCCAGGCGTTTACCGTCGACATCTACCCAGCAGCGTAAGCCGCTGTCGGGCAGTTGCGTGCCGGTGATCTTGCGTCGAGTGGCCGCCCGCGCATACAACCCGGGCAGGCTCGGTTGGCGATCCAGTATGTGCCATTCGATACTCATGCCTAAGCCCCCAGAACACTTTGTCCACAGACCCGCAGCGCCTGCCCGGTGAATGCGCCAGTGCCCGGTTGCGCCAGCCACGCGACGGCTTCGGCGACGTCTTGCGGCAAGCCACCCTGGCCCAGTGAACTCATGCGCCGCCCGGCTTCACGCAGGCCAAACGGAATGTGCGCGGTCATCTGGGTTTCGATGAACCCCGGTGCCACGGCGTTGATGCTGATGCCGCGGTCCAGCAGCGTCGGCGCCCAGGCTTGGGCCAGGCCGATCAACCCGGCCTTGCTCGCGGCGTAGTTGGTTTGCCCGCGGTTACCGGCGATGCCGCTGATCGACGCCAGCAGAATTACCCGCGCGTTGTCGTGCAAGGTGCCGCTATCGAGTAGCGCTTTGGTCAGCACTTGCGGGGCATTGAGGTTGACCGCCAGCACCGCGTCCCAGAATTCCGGAGTCATGTTGGCCAGGGTCTTGTCGCGGGTGATCCCGGCGTTGTGCACGAGAATGTCGAGGCCGTCCGGCAGCTGCTCGATCAGTTGTGTGGCGGCGTCTTCGGCGCAGATATCGAGGGTGATGCTGCGCCCGCCAAGACGTGCAGCGAGGGCTTCGAGATCGGTCTTGGCCGGTGGCACGTCGAGCAGAATCACCTCGGCGCCATCGCGCGCCAGCGTTTCGGCAATTGATGCGCCGATACCACGCGCCGCGCCGGTGACCAGCGCCTTGCGTCCGGCCAGTGGTCGGGTCCAGTCGGTCACGGGTGTCGCACACGCAGTGAGGCGAATCACTTGCCCGGACACGAAGGCACTTTTCGGCGAGAGGAAAAACCGCAGCGGGCCTTCGAGTTGATCTTCGGCGCCTTCGCCGACATAGATCAGTTGCAGTGTACCGCCGCTGCGCAATTCCTTGGCCAGCGACCGGGAGAAACCTTCCAGCGCCCATTGTGCACTCGCCGCGAAGGGATCGCGCAGGGTTTCCGGCGCACGGCCGAGAATTACCAAGTGGGCACTGTGCTCAAGATTCTTCATCAACGGCTGGAAGAACTCGCGCAGCTGTTTGAGTTGGTCGGTGTGCTGCAGATCACTGGCGTCGAATACCACCGCTTTGAGTTTCGGCCCGAGGCCGGGAATCCATTCGGTGGCCGTCGCCGGTTGCTCGCCGTAGCGGTAAATGCCGTCGGTCAAACGGTTGGCGAAAACACTGACGCGTTCGGCCAGCGGCCCCCCACCGATCAGCAGCGCACCTTCCACCGGCCGCAGGCGCCCGGCCTGCCAGCGCTCCAGTCGCACCGGCGACGGCAGGCCCAGTGCCCCGACCAGACGATGGCCGATGGACGAGTTGGCGAAGTCGATATAGCGGTCAGACATGGAACGCTCTCCAAAAGTTGGGGTTCAAAGTGTGGACTGCCAACGGCAAACAATCGTTCGATCCACGCAATAAGGCCTACGCTAGAACACTGAGGTTTAGCAGGTCTTGCAGATAAATGCGGACCTTGTGGGAGCGGGCTTGCTCGCGAATGCGGTATGCCAGCCAACAAATCCGGCGACTGACACACCGCATTCGCGAGCAAGCCCGCTCCCACAGGGAAAGGTTTCAGGTCAGACATTTCACAAGGAGTTTTTCATGAGTCAGCTGCGCCGCGTCGCGATCATCGGCGGTAACCGTATTCCCTTCGCCCGTTCCAATGGCCCTTACGCCGCGGCCAGCAATCAGGCGATGCTCACCGCAGCCCTCGAAGGCCTGATCGAACGCTACAACCTGCACGGCCAGCGCATCGGCGAGGTGGTGACGGGTGCGGTGCTTAAATTGTCACGGGATATGAATCTGACCCGCGAGTGCGTGCTCGGCTCGCGCCTGTCACCGGCCACCCCGGCCTATGACATCCAGCAAGCCTGCGGCACCGGCCTTGAAGCCGCGTTGCTGGTGGCCAACAAAATCGCCCTTGGCCAGATCGATTGCGGCATCGCTGGCGGCGTCGACACCACCTCCGACGCGCCGATCGGCGTCAGCGAAGGCCTGCGCAAAATCCTCCTGCAAGCCAACCGCGCCAAGACCACCGGTGAAAAGCTCAAGACTTTTCTGCAACTGCGCCCGCAACACCTGATCCCGGATTTTCCGCGCAACGGCGAAGCGCGCACGGGCCTGTCGATGGGCCAGCACTGCGAGTTGATGGCGCAGACCTGGAATATTGCGCGCGAAGATCAGGATCAATTAGCCCTCGAAAGTCATCACAAACTGGCCGCGTCTTATGGCGAAGGCTGGCACAACGATCTGATGACGCCGTTCCTCGGCCTGACCCGTGACAACAATCTGCGCCCGGACCTGACCCTGGAAAAACTCGCCGCGCTGAAACCGGCGTTCGAAAAAAGCGCCAAAGGCACGCTGACCGCGGGCAACTCCACGCCCCTGACCGACGGTGCCTCCGTGGTGCTGCTCGGCAGTGAGGAATGGGCGAAAGAGCGTGGCTTGCCGATCCTCGCCTACCTGCGCGATGGCGAAGCGGCGGCGGTGGATTTCGTCAACGGCGCCGAAGGCCTGCTGATGGCGCCGGTGTATGCGGTACCGAGATTGTTGGCGCGCAACGGCCTGACCTTGCAGGATTTCGACTATTACGAAATTCACGAGGCGTTCGCGGCGCAGGTTTTATGCACGCTCAAGGCCTGGGAAGATCCGGATTACTGCAAAACCCGACTGGGGCTGGAGGCGCCACTGGGTTCGATCGACCGCAGCCGGCTTAATGTGAAAGGCAGTTCGCTGGCGGCGGGGCATCCGTTTGCCGCGACGGGTGGGCGGATTGTCGCGAACCTGGCCAAACTGCTGGATGCGGCGGGCAAGGGGCGCGGGCTGATCTCGATCTGCGCCGCCGGCGGCCAAGGCGTCACCGCGATCATTGAAAGATAAATCGGATCCTGTGGGAGCGGGCTTGCCCGCGATGAGGCCATCAGATTCAATATTTTTATTGACTGGGATATCGCCATCGCTGGCAAGCCAGCTCCCACAGGTTTATGCGGGCATGTTCAAGGACGCTTACAGGCCAATGTCAGATTCTGTCGCAAATGCCCTCAACACCATTTACCAACATTCACGACCGCCTCGGCTATGATTCGCAGCGGTCAATTTTTTCGGCACAGTGTGTGCATTCACAAGGTTCACAGGTCGGTACCCCCTCCCCGTAAAGCGAGGATTGCCGTATAACGAGTGACATTCGCGTGTTTGGTAATAAAGGACCCACAATAAAAGCTGATGAAGACTCCAAAACGCATTGAACCCCTGATCGAAGACGGTCTGGTCGACGAAGTGCTGCGCCCACTGATGAGTGGTAAAGAAGCAGCTGTATATGTGGTGCGCTGCGGCAATCAGTTACGTTGCGCAAAGGTCTACAAGGAGGCGAACAAACGCAGTTTCCGCCAGGCGGCCGAGTATCAGGAAGGCCGCAAGGTGCGCAACAGCCGACAGGCTCGCGCAATGGCCAAGGGCTCCAAGTTCGGTCGCAAAGAGACCGAGGACGCCTGGCAGAACGCCGAAGTGGCGGCGCTGTTCCGTCTGGCCGGTGCCGGTGTTCGGGTGCCAAAACCTTATGACTTCCTCGACGGCGTGCTGTTGATGGAACTGGTGGCCGACGAATTCGGCGATGCCGCGCCGCGCCTGAACGACGTGGTGCTGGAGCCGGATCAGGCGCGCGAGTATCACGCGTTCCTGATTTCGCAGATCGTGCTGATGTTGTGTACCGGTCTGGTGCACGGTGACCTCTCCGAGTTCAACGTGCTGCTGACACCGACCGGGCCGGTGATCATCGACCTGCCGCAAGCGGTCGACGCGGCGGGCAATAACCACGCGTTCAGCATGCTCGAGCGTGACGTTGGTAACATGGCTTCGTACTTCGGTCGCTTTGCACCGGAGTTGAAGAAGACCAAGTACGCCAAGGAAATGTGGGCGCTGTACGAAGCCGGTACCTTGCACCCGGCCAGCGTGCTGACCGGCGAATTCGACGAACCGGAAGATCTGGCCGATGTCGGCGGGGTGCTGCGCGAAATCGAAGCCGCCCGTCTGGACGAAGAACGCAAACAAGCGATTCGTGCGGCGGATGACGAGCCGAAAGGCAAGTCAGAGGAGCCACCACCGCCACCGTGGATGCAATGATCGCTTGAACAGAAACCCGGCTTCGGCCGGGTTTTTTGTGCCCGGATTTCGACAGCACCACAAATCATTGTGGGAGCTGGCTTGCCAGCGAAAGGGCCTGTACATCCAATACACCTCTTAATGCTGAACCACCGCTATCGCTGGCAAGCCAGCTCCCACAGGGTGAGATGGTGTTAATGAAAGTTGTGTGGGACTCTTGTCCGCCTCCGCACACTCAAGGATTGAATGTGAACGCCCGCCTGATCATCACTGCCCGGCTGATTTCCGATTTCGGCGCCTTTCTCAACATGGTCGCGCTGGCCACTTACGTTTACCTGCTCAGCAACAGCGCAATCAGCGTGGGGATCTTCCTCGCCAGCCGCGTCGGCGGCGGAGTTTTCGCCAGTCTGATCGGTACGCGGTTTTACCGACGCTTCAGCGGCCGTCTGCCGCTGATCGCATTCGACCTGCTGCGTGCTGGCGTACTCGGTTTGCTGCTGATCGTGCCGGTCTCTCAACAAGCGCTGTTGTTGCCGTTTATCGCGTTCGGCCTGGGCCTGGGCAATTCGATGTTCGCCATCGGCCTCAACAGTCAGTTGCCGCGTTTGATCCCCGCAGCGCAGTTACTCAAGACCAACGCCTGGATCACCTCGGCTTCGTCGGCGGCGATGGTCGGCGGCAGTCTGGTCTCGGGGTTGCTGGTGGCGGGGTTCGGTTTCGAAACGGTGTTCGCGTTGAACGCGCTGACCTATCTGCTGGCGGCGGTACTGATCATGCCGCTGCGTTTCGACGCACCGACGCTCCATGAACGCCCCGAACGCGGCGAATGGTCGGCCCTCAAGCAAGGCCTGCGCAGTGCGCCGGTGATTGCCGCGATGCTCGCGGTCACAATGGCCGATACTTTGGGCAGCGCCGCGCACAACGTCGGTTTTCCGATCATTTCAAAGTTGCTGTCACCGGAGTCAGCGAGTACCACGCTGGGCCTGATGCTGGCGGTGTGGGCCTGCGGCAAGCTGTTCGGCGCACGGATCGCCAGCCGAATGAAAGGCTCGGACAATGTCCATCTGGAGCGGCGGTTTTTCTTCGGTGTGGCGCTGATGTCTTGCGGCTTTATCCTGATGTTCCAGCAGCACAGCCTCTACGGATTGCTGCTGTTTTCATTGCCGGCGGGGTTGGGCGACGGTTTTTCCGAAGTCGGGCTGATGTCGCGTCTGCAACGCGAGCCCGAGCATTTGCGTCTGCCGATCTTCAGTTTCCTGACGCTGCTGCAAATGACCGGGTTCGGCGTCGGCATGTTGATCGCCGCGCCATTCTACGAATGGTGGACGCCGGGTGCCGTGGTCATGCTGTTCCACGGCATTCCCCTCGGCACCTTGCTGACGGTGAAAGTTTTGACGCTCAGGCGCGGGCGGGTTTTGCGCAGCAGCCCGACGCCAGTTCCTTGAGGATCGGGCAGTCGGGACGATGGTCGCCCTGACAGTGCTCGACCAGGTCTTGCAGGGTGTCGCGCAGCTCGCCCAGTTCGCGGATCTTCTGGTTCAACTCGTCGATGTGTTGACGGGCCAACGCCTTCACATCGGCGCTGGCGCGCTGGCGATCCTGCCAGAGCGTCAGCAGCTTGCCGACCTCTTCCAGCGAGAACCCCAGGTCCCGCGAACGCTTGATGAACGCCAACGTGTGCAGGTCATCATCGCCGTAGACCCGATAACCGCTTTCAGTTCGGTGGGCCGCTTTGAGCAGACCGATCGACTCGTAATAACGGATCATCTTCGCGCTCAGGCCGCTTTGTTTAGCTGCTTGGCCGATGTTCATCGGTGCTCCTCCAGATCCTTGGGTTTCCAGGTTTTCAACAGTAGCGCATTGCTCACCACGCTGACGCTCGACAGCGCCATTGCGGCGCCAGCCAACACCGGGTTGAGGAAGCCGAACGCTGCCAACGGAATGCCGATCAGGTTGTAGACGAAGGCCCAGAACAGGTTCTGGCGGATCTTCGCGTAGGTCTTGCGGCTGATCTCCAGCGCCGCCGGCACCAGCCGTGGATCACCGCGCATCAGGGTGATACCGGCCGCATGCATGGCCACGTCGGTGCCGCCGCCCATGGCGATGCCGATGTCCGCCGCCGCGAGTGCCGGGGCGTCGTTGATGCCGTCACCAACCATGGCGACGACGCCGGTTTTCTTCAGTTCGGCGACGGTGGCGGCTTTGTCGGCCGGCAGTACTTCGGCGTGAACGTCTTTAATGCCCAGTGCTTGGGCCACCACCCGCGCGCTGCCGCGGTTGTCGCCGGTGAGCAAATGGCTGTGGATACCGCGCGCGGCCAGTTGTTGCACGGCTTGCAGTGCCCCGGGCTTCAAGGTGTCGCCGAAAGCGAACAGCCCGAGCACGCGCGGTTCGGGGCTTTGTTCGATCAGCCACGAAAGGGTGCGGCCTTCGGCTTCCCAGCTCGTGGCGGATTCGCTGAGGTTGCCAGCGCTCAAACCGCTTTCTTCCAGCATCCTCCGGTTGCCCAGGGCCAGACGCCGACCATCAAGACTGCCGGCGATGCCACGGCCGGTCAGCGATTGGCTGTCGCTGACGTCGGGTACATCCAGATCACGTTCGGCCGCCGCATCCAGCACGGCTTTGGCCAACGGGTGTTCACTGCCGCGTTGCAGGGCACCGGCCAGTTTCAGCAGGGTGTTTTCGTCGCCATCGACCGCGCTGAAGTGCGCGATGCGCGGCGTGCCGGAGGTCAGCGTGCCGGTTTTGTCGAAGACCACGCTGCTGACTTCATGGGCACGCTCCAGGGCTTCGGCGTCCTTGATCAGAATGCCGTGGCGCGCCGCCACGCCAGTGCCGGCCATGATCGCGGTCGGCGTGGCGAGGCCGAGGGCGCAGGGGCAGGCGATCACCAACACGGCGACGGCGTTGATCAGCGCGGTTTCCAGCGGCGCGCCGTATAGCCACCAGCCGACCAGCGTCGCCAGAGCCAGCACCAGCACGGTCGGCACAAACACCTGACTGACTTTATCCACCAGTTTCTGAATCGGTGCTTTGGCCGCTTGCGCGTCTTCGACCAGACGAATGATCCGCGCCAATACGCTTTCGGCGCCGAGGGCGGTGGTGCGCACCAGCAAGCGGCCTTCACCGTTGATGGCGCCACCGGTGACTTTATCCCCCGGCTGTTTCGGTACCGGCAGGCTTTCGCCGCTGATCAAGGCTTCGTCGGCGTGGCTCTGGCCTTCCAGCACTTCGCCGTCGACCGGGAAACGCTCACCGGGTTTGACCAACACCCGGTCATTGAGGCGCAGGGCGCTGATGGCGACGTCCTGTTCGCGGCCGTCGATCACCTGGATCGCCCGTTCCGGACGCAAGGCTTCCAGGGCGCGGATGGCGCTGGCGGTCTGGCGCTTGGCACGGCTTTCCAGGTATTTACCGAGCAACACCAAAGCGATGACCACCGCCGAGGCTTCGAAATACAGGTGCGGCATGCGCCCGGCGGCATTCGCCCATTCGTATAGGCTCAAGCCATAACCGGCGCTGGTGCCCAAGGCCACGAGCAAGTCCATATTGCCGGCCCCGGCGCGCACAGCTTTCCATGCGGCGACGTAAAACCGTGCGCCGAAGATGAATTGCACCGGGGTGGCTAGAGCGAATTGCGCCCAGGCCGGCAGCATCCAATGGATGCCAAACGGTTGCAGCAACATCGGCAGCACCAGCGGCAAGGCCAAGGCGATGGCACAGATCAGCGCCCAGCGCTCATGCTTCAGGCGCTGTTGCTGGTTATCGGTTTGCGGATGTTCGGCTTGCCAGACGCTGGCGGAGTAACCGGCCTTGTTCACGGCGTCGAGCAGGGTTTGTGTATCGAGCTGACCGAGCAATTCGAGGTGCGCACGTTCGTTAGCCAGATTGACGCTGACACGTTTAACGCCGGGGACTTTGTTCAGGGCGCGCTCGACGCGACCGACGCAGGAGGCGCAGGTCATGCCGTCGATGCTTAACTCGATGGTTTGTTGCGGCACGCTGTAACCGGCACGCTCAACCGCGTCCATCAACGCCGGCAAGCTGTCGCCGGGCGCCTGCACCCGGGCCTGTTCGGTGGCGAGGTTAACGCTCACGGCACTGGCGCCGCTGACTTTGCTCAAGGCCCGCTCGACACGTCCGGCGCAACTGGCGCAGGTCATGCCGGCAATCGGCAGATCGAAAGTAATCGATTCGGACATCGGTCACGCTCCCTGTAGAAGATGCCTACAGGATCAACCTTGCCATGCGGGCAAGGTCAAGCGCCAATCTTTGGGGCGCCCTAAATCAAATGTGGGAGCGGGCTTGCTCGCGAAGGCGCCGTGTCAGTCAATCATTGAATCGCCTGACACACCGCTTTCGCGAGCAAGCCCGCTCCCACATTGGGATTTGCTTAGTAGCCGAGATCGGCGCGCTTGAGGTACATCCCTTCCTGCGTCATCGCGATCCGGTACTTCTGCACATCACCGGCCCGAAGTTTGATGTCTTGCGAACCCGGTGCGAGCAAGCCGGGGTTGCAACCTGGCGCCTGCCCCGGCAGCAATTTGAGGCGCAGCGATACGCTGCCCGGCGGCAGGTTGAACGAGGTGCTTTGTTCCTGGAACAACCGCGCCGACAGCTGATCCTGGATATACACGCCGATTTCGCAGGAGGTCGCCACTTCCAGACGCTCGCGAGAAATGATCAGCACCGCGTAATCCTCACCGACGGCTTGTACCGAAGGGATGGCGGCAAAGAGACTGAGGAAGCCAAACAGGCTGAAAGCTGACCAGCGCATGGCTGAATCTCCTGAATTTATGTCATAGATGCACGCAGCTTGGCCGAGCACGGCGCGGATTGCCAGCCCGGCAGTTTATTGAAGAACTTGACCTTGCCATGGTGGCAAGCTCAAGACTGCCGGCAACCTCACTCAAAGGAGTCATTGCATGCAAGTATTCAATGTTCAAGGCATGTCCTGCGGTCACTGCGTCAAAGCCGTCACGCAAGCCGTGCAGGCCAAAGATCCGTCGGCCAGTGTGCGCGTCGATCTGGCAGCCAAAGAAGTCGGCGTCGAAAGCGCGCTGAGCGCAGATCAGGTCATCGAGATCATCAGCGAAGAAGGCTACCCGGCAAAACTGGCCTGATGTTTTTATAGTTAGCGAGCTATCGGAATGTTCAAGGCGTCCATGCGCGGCTAGACTGTCGGGCTGCTGACTTTCAAACCTGGACGCCTGATGAACCTCCGTACCATTCTGATTCTCGGTGCCTTGAGCGCCTTTGGCCCATTGGCCATCGACTTCTATCTGCCCGCGTTCCCGTCCATGGCGTTGGCGTTTGGCACCGATGAACAACACGTCCAGCTGACCTTGGCGGCGTATTTCCTCGGCCTGTCCATCGGTCAGCTGTTATACGGCCCGGTCGCCGACCGTTTTGGCCGGCGCATTCCGCTGCTCACCGGTGTCGGGTTGTTCACCGTCGCGTCGCTGGCCTGTGCCTACGCGCCGAATCTGGAGTGGCTGATCGGTGCGCGTTTCGTACAGGCATTGGGTGGTTGCGCGGGTATGGTGATTGCCCGGGCGGTGGTCAGCGACAAATGCGATGCGGTGGGTTCAGCGAAAGTCTTTTCACAACTGATGCTGGTGATGGGCCTGGCGCCGATTCTGGCGCCGATGCTCGGTGGTCTGCTGGTTAACACCACGGGCTGGCAGTCGATCTTTCTGGTGTTGACCGGGTTCAGCGCCCTGGCCGGTCTGGCCGTGGCCCTCGGCCTGCCGGAAAGTCTGCCTGACCATGTGCCGCGCCAGCCGTTGTCCGGCGCGCTGCGCCAATATGGGCGGTTGTTCAAGGATCGGGTCTTTCTTGGCCACGCCTTGACCGGGGGGATCGCCGTCGCCGGGATGTTTTCCTACATCGCCGGTTCGCCGTTCGTTTTCATCAAACTCTATGGTGTGCCGGCCGAGCATTTCGGCTGGCTGTTCGGCACCAACGCGGCAGGTTTCATTCTGGTGGCGCAGGTCAATGCGCGGCTGTTGGCCAAGCGTGGTCCGGCCTTTCTGCTGGCGCGTGCCGTGTGGGTGTACCTGTTGGCGGGCGTGGCTTTGCTGGCGGTCAGCGCGCTTCACACCCAAGCGTTGTGGCCGCTGTTGATTCCGTTATTCATCTGCATCGCCAGCCTTGGCTGCATCTTGCCCAACGCCGCGGCCTGCGCGATGAACGGTCAGGGTGCGCGGGCTGGCAGCGCGTCCGCGCTGATGGGCTGCTTGCAGTTCAGCGTTGCTTCGGGTGCTGCTTCGCTGGTGGCATTCCTGCACGACGGCAGCGCCATGCCGATGGCCATGGTCATCAGCCTGTGCGGTGTGCTGGTGGTCAGCGTCGCGATGCTCACCCGGCGTTTGCAGAATGCCCAGGCAGAGGCGCAAGCCGCGGCGTGAGCCGATAGATAAAGGCAGTCAGCCAGCCGCGCGCTGCTGGCTGCGGTCGGGAAACGGGTGGGGCGCGCAGATTCGCGCTTCGAGGGTGCGGGTGAAAGCCAACGCTTCGGCTTCACTGCGGAATGTCACGGCGTGCTGGTCGAGTCGAACCTGCCATTGAGACTTCGCCACTTCTTTTATCAGGATCTTCATTGCTGACCTCCCTTACGTAAAAGATGTATCGCAGAGGTTTCGATTGTAGACCTGAATACGATCGCAATTGTGACAGTGGTCAAGCATCTGACTGACGGCAAAAAAGCGCGCAGCCCGCGCCAGCCCTTTATAGAAGCTGCCGAAGGCTGCGTTTTTTTACTTTTAGAAACCTTCTAAAACAATTTTTCCCTTGGCCTTGCCGCTTTCGAGCAACTCATGCGCCCGGCGCAGATTGGCGGCATTAATTGTGCCGAAGTGCTCGCCGACGGTGGTCTTCAACGTTCCGGCGTCAATCAGCTCGGCCACCCGATTGAGCAGTTTGTGCTGTTCGATCATGTCTGCAGTTTCGAACAGCGAACGGGTGTACATGAACTCCCAGTGCAGCGACAGGCTCTTGCGCTTGAGCTTGGTTACGTCCAGCGACTTCGGATCGTCGATCAGTGCCAGTTTGCCTTGCGGCGCCAGGGCCTCGATGAGTTGGTCCAGATGTTCATCGGTCTGGGTCAGGCTGGCGACGTGGGATACATTTTTGACCCCGGCTTGTTTCAGTTCTTCGGCCAGTGGCTTGTTATGGTTGATCACCAGATCCGCGCCCAGGTTGCTGACCCAGTCGCGGGTCTGAGTGCGCGAAGCGGTGCCGATGACCAGCAGCCCGGTCAACTGACTGGCCAATTGCGTGAGGATTGAGCCAACGCCGCCGGCAGCCCCGACAATCAACAGGCTCTGACCTTCATCGGCTTTGCCTTCGCGGATCTGCAAACGCTCAAACAGCAGCTCCCACGCGGTGATCGCGGTCAGAGGCAGGGCGGCAGCTTCGGCAAACCCAAGGGATTTGGGCATATGCCCGACAATCCGCTCATCGACCACGTGCAACTCGCTGTTGCCGCCCGCGCGAGCAATGGAGCCGGCGTAGAACACTTTGTCGCCAGCCTTGAACAGCGTGACGTCGCTACCAACAGCCTTGACCACGCCGGCCACGTCCCAGCCCAGCACTTTCGCCGCGCCGCCTTCGGGTGCCACGTTCTGCCGCACCTTGGTGTCGACCGGGTTGACCGAGATGGCTTTGACTTCCACCAACAAGTCTCGCGGGCCGGCAACCGGCTCCGGCAGTTCGATGTCTTGCAGCGAGTGTGCATCGCTGATCGGCAGGGAGGCGTAATAGGCAATGGCTTTCATGGAGGACTCCGGCATAAATATGAAGCGCTGGGATGAATTCGATGGGACAGATGATTGGCTATTTCTCTGCGAGATAAAACCGGCTAAAAGAGCAGTCTCTTTCAACTTTTTTTTGATAATAGAGGCTGAGGATGCTGCGTTTCGACGATTTGCAGTTATTTGTGCGGGCCGCGGATCTGGGCAGTCTGTCGGCGGCAGCGCGAGTGATGGACATGTCGGCTGCCGTCGCCAGTGCCGCGCTCAAACGTATCGAGCAGCAACTCGGCGCCCGCTTGCTGGCACGTTCGACCCGCAGTCTGCGTCTGACCGCTGAAGGTGAAGGGTTTCTCGAATACGCTCGGGCGGCGTTGAGCCATCTCGATGAGGGGCGGCGTCTGCTGACCAGCGGGCAGGATCAGGTCAGCGGGATCCTGCAGTTGTCGGCGCCCTCGGATTTTGGTCGCAACCTGTTGCTGCCATGGCTTGACGAGTTTCAGCGTCAGCACCCGAAATTGACCGTGCGCCTGCTGCTCGGTGACCGAATCGCCGACCTGTTCCGGCAGCCGGTGGACGTCGCCTTGCGCTATGGCGAGCCGGAAGACTCCAGCCTGGTGGCCTTGCCCATTGCCTCGCACAACCGCCGGGTCCTCTGCGCGTCGCCGGCCTATCTGGCCCGACATGGCGAGCCACGTCAGCTCGAACAACTGGCCCAGCACAATTGCCTGCTGTACATGCTCGGCAGTCGGGTACATGACCATTGGAGTTTTCATGACGGCAAGCGTGAGGTCAGTCTGACCGTCAGCGGTGACCGCTTCAGCGACGATGCCGATGTCGTGCGCCTGTGGGCGGTGGCAGGGGCGGGAATCGCCTATAAATCCTGGCTCGATGTGGCCGCCGATGTCCTCGCCGGGCGTCTGCAAGTGCTGTTGCCGGAGCTGATGTGTGAGCGCGCTCCGCTGAATTTGCTGTGCGCTCATCGCGCACAATTGAGTAAGCCGGTGAACCTGTTGAGGGAGATGCTTGCCAGCCGTTGCGCTGAAGTGAGTAGTCAATTTCCCGCTTTCCCGAAAGATGATCATTAGTCGCAGTGAAATAGAGAAATTTCTGTCAGCAACAATCACCACCCGGACAGGGAGTGGTGCGGGACGCGGCGTGTAACCCGCTTATACTAGCGCCCGCCTCATGCCTGCGCCGACACCCAGGTGCGGACACTCGCAGTGCAGGGCGGTCAGGTTTAAGTACCGGGCGCACAATGGCTGCCGATTGCACGGCGGAGCGGGCCGCGTCGGTGGCCTGCCTTGCCCCGGTTCACGGCGTTTTCCGCGTCTTGGCCGACGACTCAATACTGGTCAAGATGTCTGCGAGCAGTAGACGATACGATTCAACAGGGAGTGAATACATGGAACATGCACCTTGCATCAGCCAGATCGCCACGCTACTGGCCGACCCCAAGCGCAGCGCGATGATGTGGGCGCTGATGGATGGCTCGGCCAGGCAAACCGAAGAGCTGGCGTTGCTGGCAGGGCTGTCGCCGTCGTCGGCCAGTGCACACCTTGGGCGACTGTCCGCTGGCGGTCTGTTGAAAGTCGAAGTCCGTGGTCGCAAACGCTTTTTTCGCCTTTCCGCGCCGGAAGTCGGTGCCGCCATCGAGGCATTGGCCAGTGCCACCATTGCCAGCGCCCCCCGGGAAATCCCGACAGCGTTCAAACGCACGACACCGATTGCCAGGCCTCAGGCGGCTCCATCGTCGCTGTTGCGTGCACGCTTCTGCGATGACCACCTCGGCGGTACGCTCGCCGCTGATTTGTACCAGCGACTGCTTGATGCCGGCTGGATCGAACAGTTCGAGCAGCGGGTGGTGGTCACTCACAAGGGCGCCACGCAGTTGGCCAAGCGCGGAGTGTTCATCCAGGCGCTGGCCCATCGCAATGTGCAGGTGGCCTGCGCCTGTCCGGACTGGAGCGAGCGGCGCCCGCACATGGGCGGTTCGCTCGGGGCGGCGTTGCTGCAGTTGTTCATGCAGTCCGGCTGGCTGACCTTGCCCAACGATTCCCGGGCGCTGCAACTGACAGCCACGGGGCAACGGGAAATCCATCGCTTTGCCAAGGAAACCGAGCTGGAAATGGCGCTTTAGAGCGTTCGTGGTCGCCGCCGGGACCGGCGGCGTCGTCTACGACTGTGAGCACGTCGCATCCAGTACGACCTCTGAATCACCATCGCGCACACTCGATCCGGTGAATTTTCGGACGGGGGAATGCGACATGGAAACTCAGCGCTACAGCGCGGCAGAACGACTGGAACGCTTGCCACTGAGCGGTTATCACCGAATCATTTTCATCATCATTGCCCTGGCGTTTTTCTTCGACTCCATGGATCTGGCGATGATGACGTTCCTGCTCGGCTCGATCAAAGCCGAGTTCGGCCTGAGCAGCGCCGAGGCCGGGCTGCTCGCCAGTTCGAGCTTCTTCGGCATGGTGCTGGGGGCGTCGCTGTCCGGCATGCTCGCCGATCGGTTCGGGCGCAAACCGGTGTTTCAATGGAGCATCGTCCTGTGGGGCGTGGCCAGCTATCTGTGCTCGACGGCGCAAACGGTCGAAGCGCTGACGCTGTTCCGCATCCTGCTGGGGATCGGCATGGGTATGGAGTTTCCCATTGCACAGTCGATGCTCTCGGAGCTGATTCCGGCGCAACGGCGCGGCCGCTACATCGCGTTGATGGATGGTTTCTGGCCATTGGGTTTCGTCGCGGCCGGGGTACTTTCGTATTTCCTGCTGCCGCTGATTGGCTGGCGCGACATCTTTCTGGTGTTGGCGGTGCCAGCGGTGTTTGTGCTGGCGATCCGCTTTTTCATTCCCGAGTCACCGCGCTGGCTGGAACAGGCCGGGCGGCATGAAGCAGCGGATAAAGTCCTGAACGGCATTGAAAACCGGGTGCGCGCCTCGCTGGGTGGTGCTGCTTTGCCGGAACCGCTGCGCCTGCCGCGAACCGTGACGCCACCGGGCACTTTTTTCTCGGCGCTCAAGCAGATCTGGTCGCCGCAATACCGTCAGCGCACCACAATGATCTGGAGCCTGTGGTTCTTCGCGCTGCTGGGTTTTTACGGGCTGACCTCGTGGCTCAGTGCATTGCTGCAACAGTCGGGCTTCGCCGTGACCCAGTCGGTTTACTACACCGTGCTGATTTCCCTCGGCGGAATTCCCGGGTTTCTGATGGCCGCATGGCTGGTGGAGCGCTGGGGACGCAAACCGGTGTGCATCGTCACGTTGCTCGGCGGCGGGGTGATGGCGTTTCTCTACGGCCAGAGCGCGGTGTTTGGCGGCAACGTCGCTTTGCTGATCAGCACGGGGCTGCTGATGCAGTTTTTCCTGTTCGGCATGTGGGCGGTGCTCTACACCTACACGCCGGAGCTGTATCCAACCTCGGCCCGTGCGACAGGCTCGGGGTTTGCCTCGGCGATTGGACGGGTGGGTTCGCTGCTCGGGCCATTGGTGACCGGGCTGGTGTTCCCGATTACCGGGCAGGGCGGGGTGTTTGCGCTGGGCGCGCTGTGCTTTGCGATTGCGGCGGGGGTGGTGTGGCTGTTCGGGATGGAGACGCGGGGCAAGACCCTTGAGGAGCTGACTGAAGCAGAGATTGCTGGCTGAACACAGACCCAAATGTGGGAGCGGGCTTGCTCGCGAAAGCGGTGTGTCATCAAACATTTATGTCGACTGACACGACGCCTTCGCGAGCAAGCCCGCTCCCACCGTTGATCACCTGTGTTGTTAAGGTTTCACCAGGCGTGCATCCAGGCTGTTCTGCGCCAGGCGCTTGGCCTGATCCTGGGTCATGCCCAAGTGCTCGTGCAGTGCATGGAAGTTCTCGGTCACGTAACCGCCGAAGTACGCCGGGTCATCGGAGTTCACCGTCACCTTCACGCCACGTTCGAGCATGTCGAGGATGTTGTGCTGGGACATGTGATCGAACACGCAGAGCTTGGTGTTGGACAGTGGGCACACGGTCAGCGGGATTTGCTCGTCGATGATCCGCTGCATCAGGCGCTCGTCTTCGATGGCGCGCACGCCATGGTCGATGCGCTGGATTTTCAGCAGGTCGATGGCTTCCCAGATGTATTCCGGCGGACCTTCTTCACCCGCGTGGGCGACGGTCAGGAAGCCTTCGTGACGGGCACGGTCGAACACGCGCTGGAACTTGCTCGGCGGATGGCCCATCTCGGAACTGTCCAGACCGACAGCGACAAACGCGTCACGGAACGGCAGCGCCTGGTCGAGGGTTTTCTGCGCTTCGTCTTCGCTCAGATGGCGCAGGAAGCTCAGGATCAAACCGCTGGTGATGCCCAGTTGCTGCTCGCCATCTTTCAATGCGGCGGCAATACCGTTGAGCACCACTTCGAACGGGATGCCACGGTCAGTGTGGGTCTGCGGGTCGAAGAACGGTTCGGTGTGAATCACGTTCTGTTCTTTGCAGCGCAGCAGGTAAGCCCAGGTCAGGTCGTAGAAATCCTGGGAAGTGCGCAGCACGTCGGCGCCCTGGTAATACAGGTCGAGAAATTCCTGCAGATTGTTGAAGGCGTAAGCCTTGCGCAGGGTTTCGACGTCATTCCACGGCAGGGCGATCTTGTTGCGTTCGGCCAGGGCGAACAGCAGTTCGGGCTCCAGCGAGCCTTCCAGATGCAGGTGCAGTTCAGCCTTGGGCAGGGCGTTGAGCCAATCGTACATATTCTTTTCTCATCAGGTGCAATGGCGGCATTCTACAGATGCACGCCGAAACAATTGGCAAAACCTGACCAAGCGATCGATCAAACCGCTTCTTGCTCGCGACGATAGGCGTAGGTATCGGCGAAGCGCGACAGGAGGAATTCGGCGCAAGTGGTGGTCGGATATTTCGCCGGGTGCTGTGCGTCCTGACAGCCGGGCAGGCATTCGATGCGAGTGTCCGGATGCGGTTCGGCGAAGAACGGCATCGAGTAGCGATCCACGCCAAGCGGGCTGATCACCCGGTGCGGTGTCGAACGATAACGGTCGTTACTCCAGCGCGCCATCATGTCGCCGAGGTTGACCACGAAGGTGCCGTCAAGCGGCGGTGCGTCGATCCACTCACCGTTGACGTTTTTCACTTGCAAGCCGCCGGCGCTGTCCTGATAGAGCAGGGTGATACAGCCGTAATCGGTATGCGCGCCGGCGCCTTGCTGTTCGGCGGAGCTGGCGGTGTGGCGTGGCGGGTAGTGGATCATGCGCAGCACGGAGACGGGATCAACGAAGCGGCTGTCGAAGAAGTCGCGCTCAATGTTCAAGGCAATCGTCATGGCGCGCAGCAACGTCTGCGCGAGGGCCTGCATATCGAGGTAGTGCTGTTCCATCAGCGCTTCCCAACCCGGTTGCGCGGGATGGCGGTTCGGTCCGCGCAAGGGTTTTTCCGCCAGCACCTCGGCATGGTTGGCCGGCAGGTGCAGGCCCATGTCGAAGGTTTCCTTGAGGTCGCTGGGTCTACTCGGGTCGAGTTGTTCGGTGGCGATGGCGCCGTAGCCGCGATGGTGACGGGTCTGGGTGATGTCGATCTGGAGTTTTTCGGCGGCGGGCAGGGCGAAAAAACGTTGTGCGTGATCCAGCAAAGCCGCGATGCGCTGCGGCGAAATCGGATGGCCCTTGATGTAGAAGAAACCCCACTCGCGGCAGGCGTGGTCGATTTGCGCGGCGACGGCGGGCCAGGCGTTTTCGTTGTCGGTGTAGAGCGGGCTGATGTCGATGATCGGAAGCTGATCCATACACAATCCTTGAATACGCTGAAGATCAAATGTGGGAGCGGGCTTGCTCGCGAAGGCTTCGTATCAGTTGAAACATGAGTTGCCTGATACACCGCTTTCGCGAGCAAGCCCGCTCCCACAGGGGTTTTGTGTGATTAGTAAATATTTACTTCGGCATCTCAGCCTTCATGCCTTCCACGTAATAGTTCATCGACGCCAGTTCCGCATTCGTTGCACTCACACCTGCCGGGATTTTCTCCACGCCGGCCTGATCCTTGATCGGCCCGGTAAACGGCTGCAACGCGCCACTCTTGATGTCGGCAATGATCTGTTCGGCCTCGGCTTTCACCGGCGCCGGCACCAGATCGCTGATCGGCAGTTCAACCGTGCCTTCCTTCAGCCCGCCCCAGTAATCCTGCGACTTCCAGGTGTGGTCGATGACGCTTTGCGTCGCCTGAATATAGTGCGGGGCCCAATCATTGACGATCGAAGTCAGCACCGCTTTCGGCCCGAAGTGCGCCATGTCCGAGGCATACCCCACCGCATACACGCCACGGCGTTCGGCCGCTTGAATCGGCGCCGGGCTGTCGGTGTGCTGGAACACCACGTCGACGCCCTGATCGATCAGCGCGTTGGCCGCATCGGCTTCCTTGCCCGGGTCGAACCACGAGTTGACCCACACCACTTTGATCTCGGTGCCGGGGTTGTACTTGTTCAGGGCCAGTTGGATGGCGTTGATGTCGCGGATCACTTCCGGAATCGGGAACGAGGCGACATAGCCGATCTTCTTGGTCTTGGTCATCTTCGCCGCGAGGAAACCACCGACGTAGCGGCCCTCGTAAGTGCGCGCCAGATAGGTGCCGAGGTTCTTGTCCTGCTTGTAACCGGTGGCGTGTTCGAAGGTCACTTTGGGAAATTGCTTGGCAACTTTCAGCGTCGGGTTCATGTAGCCGAAGGACGTGGTGAAGATCAGGTCGTACTTGTCCTTGGCCATGTTGCGGATCACCCGCTCGGCATCGGCGCCTTCGGCGACGTTTTCCACGTAGTTGGTGGTGATCTGTGAGCCGAGCTTCTCCGCCAGCGCCTTGCGCCCCTGTTCATGCTGATACGTCCAGCCGTGGTCGCCGATCGGGCCGATGTAGACGAAACCGACCTTCAGCGGATCGGCAGCGCTGGCGCTCAGGCTGATCCCCAGACCGATGGCGGCGCACAGCAGTTTGTGCAGCGGACGTATTTGCATGAATTGGAGCTCCATTTTGTTGTGTGTGGTCAGGGCCAATGCAAATTGCTGACCAACAGGACAACAAACGTCTCGAAACCGCATAACGGCCTTCGCGAGCAGGCTCGCTCCCACAGGGGAATGCATCTCAATGTGGGAGCGGGCTTGCTCGCGAAGAGGCCGGCAGGAACGATAAAAGTGCATGGATGAAACCAGCTGCCATCGGCTGGTGCGCTAATGTGTAACGAAACGTTAGCGCCGCCCCGCAGTTAGTAGCTCATTCGACTCTCTTGGCAAAAAGGCCCGCCATGCTCTCAATCCTCAAGCAAGAAAGCTTTCTGGTGCTGGCCCTGCTCGCCGCACTTGTCGCCTATCCACTGGAACACTGGATGCTGCACAGCGGCCAGATCGTCGCGCTGATCTGCGGCCTGGTGCTGATCGCTTTCATCGTCGCCGCCTCGATGCGTGTCGCCCATCAAGCTGAACTGCTGGCGGAAAAAGTTGGCGACCCCTACGGCACGATGATCCTCACGCTGGCCGCGGTGCTGGTGGAAGTGGTGATCCTGGCGATCATGATGAGCAACGAAGCCTCGGCCACTTTGGTGCGCGACACGATCTATTCGGCGGTGATGCTCGACATCAACGGCATCCTCGGCCTCGCCGCGCTGATGGGCGGGATCAAGCATGGCGAGCAGTCCTACAACGACGATTCGGCGCGCAGTTACAGCGTGATGATCCTCACCGCCATGGGCGTGTCGATGGTGGTGCCGGAGTTCATTCCCGAGGCCAACTGGAAGATTTATTCGGCGTTCACCATCGGCGCGATGGTGGTGCTGTATGCCTTGTTCCTGCGCATGCAGGTCGGCCCGCACAGCTACTTTTTCAGTTACAGCTACCCGGACAAACGCCGCAAGAAAGAGCCGGCGGAACAGGAACCGAAACCGCTCAGCCTGGCGCTGTCGATCGGTATTCTGGTCGCAGGTGTGGTGGTGATCGGCGCACTGGCCGAGGTGATGTCCAAGACCCTCGATCTGGGCCTGGAAGGTACGGGCGCACCGCCGGTGATCACGGCGATTCTGGTGGCGGCCATTTCGGCGGCGCCGGAGATTCTCACAGCCTTGCGCGCGGCACTGGCCAATCGCATGCAGTCGGTGGTCAACATCGCGATGGGCGCGTCACTGTCGACGGTGATCCTCACCGTGCCGGTGATGGAGGCGATGGCGCTGTATACCGGCCAGCCGTTTCAGATGGCGATGACGCCGGTGCAGACGGTGATGATTTTCCTGACGCTGATCGTCAGCGCGATCAACCTCAATGACGGTGAGACCAATGCCATCGAGGGCATGACGCACTTTGTGTTGTTTGCGACGTTTATCATGCTGTCCCTGCTCGGCCTCTAAGAACACCGCAAAAACAAAATGTGGGAGCGGGCTTGCTCGCGAAGGCAGTGTGTCAGGCAGTTCAATACCGACTGACACGACGCTTTCGCGAGCAAGCCCGCTCCCACAGTGTTTAATGGTGTTGTATCAGGTACCAGCGATCAACTGACGCGCCGCCTGGCTGTGATCGGCGATCAGGTCTTTGAGATCCAGCCCTTCGACCTGACCATCCACCACACGCCACTTGCCGCCAATCATCACCCGATCCGCCCGATCCGCACCGCACAACAGCAGCGCCGAAATCGGATCATGGCTACCCGAGAAACGCAGTTCATCAAGCTTGAACAACGCCAGGTCCGCCTGCTTGCCCACCGCCAGTTCGCCGATGTCAGTGCGACCCAACAGGCTCGCCGAACCCTTGGTGGCCCAGCCCAAAACGCGCTCCGGGGTGATCTTCTCGGCGCCATAGCGCAGGCGCTGGATGTACAACGCCTGACGCGCTTCCAGAATCATGTTCGACGCATCGTTGGACGCCGAACCGTCGACGCCCAGACCAAACAGCGCGCCAGCGTCGGTCAGATCGATACTCGGGCAAATGCCGGAGGCCAGACGCATGTTCGAACTCGGGCAGTGGCAGATACCGGTGCCGGCCTGGCCGAGGCGGGCGATTTCGTCCGGGTTGAAGTGGATGCCGTGGGCCAGCCAGGTGCGCGGGCCAAGCCAGCCGACGCTGTCCAGATAGTCGACGGTGCGCAGGCCGAAACGTTGCAGGCAGAAGTCTTCTTCATCGAGGGTTTCAGCCAAGTGCGTGTGCAGGCGCACGTCGAGCTTGTTCGCCAGTTCGGCGCTGGCCGACATGATTTCCGGGGTCACCGAGAACGGTGAGCACGGCGCCAGAGCGATCTGGATCTGCGCGCCGTCGCCACGCTCGTGGTACTCGTGAATCAGGCGCTGACTGTCGTCGAGAATCACCTGACCTTCCTGCACGGTCTGTTGCGGCGGCAGGCCGCCGTCCTTCTCGCCGAGGCTCATCGAACCACGGGTGAGCATGGCGCGCATGCCCAGTTCACGCACGGTGTCGACTTGCACGTCGATGGCGTTTTCCAGACCGTCCGGGAACAGGTAGTGGTGGTCGGCGGCGGTGGTGCAACCCGACAGCAGCAATTCAGCCAAAGCCACTTTGGTCGCGAGGGCGAGTTTTTCCGGGGTCAGGCGCGCCCACACCGGGTACAGGGTTTTCAGCCACGGGAACAACGGCTGATTGACCACTGGCGCCCAGGCGCGAGTCAGGGTTTGGTAAAAGTGGTGATGGGTGTTGATCAGGCCTGGCAGGATCACATGCTCGCGGGCATCGAACACTTCATTGCACGGCGCCGACGGTTGCTGACCGGCAGCGAGGACTTCGACGATCACACCGTCTTGCAGCACCAGACCGCCACGGGCATCGAGCGCGTTGGCCGTAAAAATGGCGAGGGGGTTTTTTAACCAGGTACGGATGGCAGGCATTGTGGCCGGCTCCTCTGAAAATGGGGTTCAGGGTTGCCAGCTCAGTGTTGCCCTGTCTGCTGATCCAGGGTCGCCGCGAAGGACGAGGTGCGGAGTTTCAAACAAAACCGCTTTATGGGCAACCCCCACCCGACCGGACACCAGCATCCCCTGTGGGAGCGAGCCTGCTCGCGAAGGCGTCATATCAGTCGATACTTGAGTTGCCTGACACACGGTATTCGCGAGCAGGCTCGCTCCCACATTGGGATCTTCAGGGTTTACCAGGGAATGGTTTCACCCTTGTAATTCACAAAATGATGCCCGCCCTTGCCGGTATATGCATTCACCTGATCAACCAACCCGCGGGTGCTGGTATCGACATCGATGTCGGCACCATCGCCGCCCATGTCGGTCTTCACCCAACCCGGATGCAGCGACAGCACCGTGAGTTTCTGCTCGCCCAATTGCGTCACGAAGCTGTTGGTCATCGAGTTCAGCGCAGCCTTGCTCGCTTTATAGAGCGCCAGTTCTGGTGCATCCGGCATGGTCACGCTACCGAGCACCGAACTCATGAACGCCAGCACACCGCTGCCATCGCGGATCTGGCCGACGAAACGCTGGGCCAGGTTGATCGGTGCCACGGCGTTGGTAAAAAACAATTGGCCGACTTCGGCCAGCGTCGCGCCGCCCGGGGTTTGCACATCCGGGCCTTTGACCCCGGCGTTGACGAACAGCAAATCGAAGGTTTCACCCTTGAGTTGCTGACTCAAGGCGATCACCGCTTGCTGATCGTCCATGTCGAGTTTCTCGATGCGCACCTTGCCCAACGCCTGCAGCGCTGTGGCGTTCGAAGGATTGCGCACGGTGGCCGTCACTTGCCAGCCATCGGCCAGCAGGGTTTTCACCAGCCCGAGGCCCAAGCCACGGGAGGCGCCGATGATCAGTGCGTTTTTTGCCTGGGACATGATGGGTTCCTTGAAAAGTTAACGTTCAGGATTCAATGGACACGCCTGGCCGAGCCGGAGTTGCAACTCATGCCTTAGTGCATCCAGTTCACTCATGCGGGTTTCGATCAGTTGCAGTTTGTCGCGCAACAGTTGCGCCACGGCGTTTTCCGGATCAGGCGCGTTCCACAACGCGGCCACGCTGTTGCCGATTTCGCCGAGGGTAAAGCCCAGCCGTTGCGCAGTCTTGATATAGAGCACCAGTTGCACCATCTCCGGCGGATAGTCGCGATAACCATTGGCACTGCGTTGCGCCGCGATCAATCCGCGCTGCTCGTAGAACCGCAACGTGTCACGGCTGACGGCGCTGGCCACGGCTAATTCACCGATGCGCATGGTGCTGCTCTCAATAGGGCTTGACCCTGGAGCATACTCCAGGCTTTACCGTGGTTGCTCCTCAAATTTCTGGAGCAAGGTCGATGTGGACTTCAACGCAATATCGCAACGTGGTGCGCGGCAGTGCCTGGTATGACTTGATCGTCACGGCGGCGTTTGCCACGCCGTGGAGTTTTGCTGTTGTACATGGGCTGTTAACCGCGCTGGATGTTCCCGGCGAACTGCCGGCATTCCAACCTGTGCATATGTTGATGGCGAATCTGTTGGGTTCGGTGGTTTGTGTGTGGGCGGTGCTGCGGATTCGTGATCCGCAGCGGGTTTATGGACGGTATGACGCGGTGGCGCGGTTTCTGTTTGCGGTTTGGCAGGGCTATGCCTTGCTGCAGGGCGCCAGTTCGATTTTGATTGTTTTTCTGGTCTTCGAACTGGCGTGGGGCATTGCTCAGGTGCTGCCTGTCAGGACGCTTTCGCGAGCAGGCTCGCTCCCACAGGGGAATGCGGTTTACTGTGGGAGCGAGCCTGCTCGCGAAGAGGCCCGCTCAGAAAACAATTAATGCCCTGCCTGCCACGGCTGCCCCAGCGACACCGGTGCATACAACCGTGTCCTCACCGCATCGCGCGACAACAACACCAGCACCACAATCGTCGCCACATACGGCAGCATCGCCAGCAAACTCGACGGAATCGCCAGCCCCAATCCCTGCGCCACTAGATGCAGGATGCTGGCGAGCCCGAACAGATACGCCCCAAGCAACAACCGCCACACGCGCCAACTGGCAAACACCACCAGCGCCAGCGCAATCCAGCCGCGCCCGGCGGTCATGTTCTCGGCCCACATCGGCGTGTACGCCAACGACAGATAAGCCCCGGCCAATCCCGCCATCGCCCCGCCAAACAGCACCGCCAGCGTGCGCACGGTCAACACCGGCAAACCCATCGCACTGGCCGCATCGGGGTTTTCACCGACCGCCTGAATGATCAACCCAACACGGCTTTTGATGATCACCCACGCCACCAGCGCAAACAGCGCGAACGACAGATAAACCAGCAGATCCTGGGCAAACAGCATCCGCCCGATCAGCGGGATTTCACTCAAATACGGAATCGCCAATGGCTCAAAACCCGCCAGTGGTTTACCCACCCACGCGGCGCCAACAAACGTCGACAACCCCACGCCAAAAATCGTCAGCGCCAGACCGGTCGCCACCTGATTGGCGTTGAACACCAGCGCCACCAAGGCAAACAGCGACGACAACAGCATCCCCGCGAGCATTGCCAGCAGCACGCCGAGCCACAGGTTGCCGCTGTTCAGTGCGACGATAAAACCGATCACCGCGCCGAACAGCATCATCCCTTCCTGCCCGAGGTTGAGCACGCCGCTCTTCTCGCAGATCAGTTCACCCAGCGCCACCAACAACAGCGGCGTACCGCAGCGCACCATGGCGTAAAAAATATTGCTCAGCAGATCGATATCCATCACAGCGCTCCGGCGGTTACGACGGTGGTCGAGGCGCGCCGTGTCCAGCGCAGTTTCAGCCGTGGCCGATAGAGAATCAGCACGTCACAGGCCAGCAGGAAAAACAGCATCATTCCCTGGAACAGTTGGGTAATCGCTTGCGGCAGATTCAGGCTCATTTGCGCGCTCTCGCCACCGATGTACAGCAGTGCCATCAACAGACTGGAGAACAGAATCCCGATCGGATTGAGCCGCCCGAGAAACGCCACGGTAATTGCCGCATAGCCATACCCCGGCGAAACCTGTGGCACCAATTGACCGATCGGCCCGGTGACTTCGCAGACTCCGGCGAGCCCCGCCAAACCACCGCTGATCAACAGCGCCAGCCAGATTAAACGCTTCTCGCGAAAGCCGACAAACCCCGCCGCACGCTTGTCCAGCCCGAGCACTTTGATCTGGAACCCGACAAAGCTTTTGTGCAGCAACACCCACACCGCAACCAGTGCGAGCAGGGCGAAATACACCCCGGCATGCACGCGGCCATCCTCCAGTAACAGCGGCAAACGGCTGGCGTCGCCAAACATCGCCGACTCGGGAAAGTTGAACCCCGCCGGGTCCTTCAACGGTCCGTGCACGCAGAACAACAGCAGGTTCAGCGCGATGTAATTGAGCATGATGCTGGTGAGGATTTCGTTGGCGTTGAAGCGCGTGCGCAACCACGCCGTCAACCCGGCCCACGCGGCGCCGGCCAGGGTACCGGTGAGCAGAATCAGCACCAGTGCCCAACGGCTTTGCATGTCGATGATATTCACCGCCAAGGCACTGCCGGCCAATGCGCCGAGCAGCAATTGACCTTCGGCGCCGATGTTCCAGATCCGCGCCTGATACGCCACTGCCAGCCCCAGCGCGCAGAGCAGAATCGGCAGGGCTTTGACCAGTAACTCAGACACGCCATACAAGTCACTGACCGGCGCGATCAGCAAGGTGTGCAAGGTTTGCAGCGGATCATGGCCGAGGGCGATAAACAGTAGTGAGCCGCAACCGAGGGTCAGCGCCGCCGCCAGTAACGGCGAGCACCAGAGCATCAGGCGCGATTGCTGGCCACGGGGTTCGAGGGAAAGCAGCATGTTGAAAACTCCGTTAAACCGTGGCGTGTTGTTGAGGGGCATCGAACTGGCCGGCCATCCAGCCGCCGACATCGCTCAGCAGGGTGTCCGCCGTGTTGTGCAACGCGGACAGCTTCCCGCCGCACAACGCGCCGAGGCGATCGCTGATCTGGAACAGTTCGTCGAGGTCTTCGGATATCACCAGAATCGCCGCGCCGGCATCGCGTAACGCGATCAACGCGCGGTGGATGGTGGCGGCAGCACCGACGTCCACGCCCCAGGTCGGATGCGCGGCGATCAGTAGTTTCGGTTGCTGGAGGATTTCCCGGCCGAGGATGAATTTCTGCAAATTGCCGCCGGACAGACTGCGCGCGGCGGTTTGCGTGTCCGGGGTTTTCACGCCGAAGCGTTGAATGATTTGTTGCGCGAGGGCTTCGACCTTGCCGCGCTGGATCAGCCCGTTACTGACCAATCCTTGTTGGAAGGCCGTGAGCAGGGCGTTGTCCGCCAGACTCAACTCCGGCACCGCGCCATGGCCGAGGCGTTCAGCGGGGACGAATGCCAGACCGAGTTTGCGCCTTGCATCAGGGCGCAAATCAGCGACAGATTGTTCACCGAAGCGAATCGTCGCCGCCTCGGCGCGCGGCAGGGTTTGTTCGCCGCTGAGCAGGGCGAGCAACTCATCCTGACCATTGCCCGCGACCCCGGCGATGCCGACGATTTCACCGCTACGCACCTGCAAATCGATGTCGCTCAGTGAGCAGCCGAATGGATCGGGGTTATGCCAGCTCAAACCACGGACCTGCAAAAACGCCGCGCCGCCGCTGACCTTTGGATAGTCACCGATCAACGCCGCCGCTTCGCCGACCATCAATTGCGCCAGTTGTTGATCCGAGCATTCGGCCGGCACACAATGCCCGGCCACACGCCCACCGCGCAAAACCGTGGCGCTGTGGCACAACGCGCGCACTTCACCGAGTTTGTGGCTAATAAACAGAATGCTGCAGCCCTCGGCGGCGAGCCGACGCAAAGTGATGAACAGTTCGTCGGCCTCTTGCGGCGTCAGCACCGAGGTCGGTTCGTCAAGGATCAACAGGCGAATGTCCTGCATCAGGCAGCGAATGATCTCCACCCGTTGCCGTTCGCCAATCGACAGGCTGTGGACAAGTCGTTCCGGTTCCAGCGCCATGCCGTAACGACGCGAGACTTCGCGAATCTTCGGTTCAAGCTGTTTCGGCGTGCCTGCCTTGGCCCCCATGGCCAGGGCAATGTTCTGCGCCACGCTGAGGGTTTCGAACAGCGAGAAATGCTGGAACACCATGCCGATCCCCAACTGCCGTGCCTGCGCCGGGTTGCGGATATTCACTCGCTGCCCTTGCCAGAGCATCTCGCCCGAATCGGCTTGGGTGACGCCGTAGATGATCTTCATCAACGTACTTTTGCCCGCGCCGTTTTCACCGAGCAGCGCGTGGATTTCCCCCGGCGCGATGTTCAGGTCGATGGCGTCGTTGGCCAGGCAACCGGGATAGCGTTTGCTGATTTGGCGCAGGTGCAGGCGCGGGGTTGGCGGATCGATGGGCATGACAGGCTCGACTGGCTTGGAGTTGTGCCTGTGGATAAAGCAATTTCCTGGCCATTGAGTCAGGAACTCTCGCAACGGCTGTGCCAGCGCACCGGTTACAGAGCATCCCGACCCCAATCGTGTTGTTGACCGGCACCAATTGAGAGCAAGGCCGTTGATCAGGCTCCAGTTTTGCCCTTGGGCAACTGATCAAAAAACGAGCAAACGCGTGGGGCCTATGCAGAATCTGCGACTGCGCCAGCCATGAACGGGTTATCCACAGGTTGTTCCACAGTTATTGTGCGCAAGCTGTAAACCCGGGCATAAGCACCAGGATGCTTTCTTCTAATAGTGCTAAACCGCGTTAACTGATTGTTTCTCTTTGAAAATTACAGTTCGTCGGGGGGATTGAACGAAAAGTGAGCAAAACTCGCAAAGCCACGTGACAGAAGGGTTACAGCAGAATGTACTCAGGTTATCCACAGTCGGGTGCACAGCAGATGTGGGCAAGTGCGGGGAATAACGGAAAAGGGTGATGCCCTAAAAGATCGCAGCCTTCGGTAGCTCCTACAGGGGAACGCAGTTCAAGTGTAGGAGCTGCGGAACGCTCGGGCCGCGATCTTTTGATCTTTTGATCTTTTATCGTTGAAGCAAAATCCGCCCACGACTCAAATCGGCTAACTGCGTTTGCAAGACCTCGATCTGCGCTTCCCCCACAGCCAACTTCAACTCAACGCCGTTTGCCGTGAAGTTTTCTTCGACAACCAATCCACCCCAGTCCGCAACCCGCAACTTCACCAGCGCCAACTCGGCAAACCCGCAGGCGCAACTTAGCGGCACGCGGCTGATCAACTCGACCTTCGCCGCTGTTTGCAGGCACTTGTTCGCGCCACCGCCATAGGCCCGGGCCAAACCGCCCGTGCCCAGTTGAATCCCGCCATACCAGCGGATCACCAGCACCGCGACCTGATCGCAATCCTGCGCCTCGATCGCCGCCAGAATCGGTCGCCCGGCCGTGCCGCCCGGCTCGCCGTCGTCATTGCTGCGGTATTGATCGCCGAGTTTCCACGCCCAGCAGTTGTGCGAGGCGTTCAAGTCGCTGTGCTGTTCGAAGAACGCCTGCGCCTCGGCGGGGCTGCTGATCGGCGCGGCGAAGGTGATGAAGCGGCTTTTGCGAATCTCTTCGCGGTACTCGCAAAACCCGCTGAGGGTGAAAGGCATAGACGTCTTATATAGAAGGAGTGAGGCCGCAGCCTTTGAGGATGATGCGGATCAGGTTGTTGCCGGCGTCTTCCATGTCTTGTTTGGTCAACTTGGTCCGACCACTGACCCGGCAGATCTGCGTGGCAAAGTCGGCGTAATGCTGAGTGCTGCCCCACAGCAGAAAAATCAGATGCACCGGATCGACCGGGTCCATTTTGCCCGCATCGATCCACGCCTGAAACACGGCGGCCCGACCGGTGAACCAGGCGCGGTAATCCTGATTGAAGTATTCCGTCAGGCATTCGCCGCCACTGATCACCTCCATCGCGAAGATGCGCGAGGCTTGTGGCTGGCGTCGGGAGAATTCCATCTTGGCGCGGATATAACGGGTCAGCGCTTCGGCCGGATCGTCCTCGGCGGTGAGGGTGTTGAAGGTGCTGTCCCACAACTCGATGATGTTGCTCAGCACCGCCACGTACAACCCAAGCTTGTTGGTGAAGTAGTAATGCAGGTTCGCCTTGGGCAACCCGGCATTCAGGGCGATGGTGTTCATGCTGGTGCCTTTGTACCCGTGACGGGCGAACTCGTCTTCGGCGGCTTTGAGAATGGTCTCTTCGTTCTTTTGACGAATGCGGCTGGCGGGCTTGCCGCCGTGAGCGGGGACTTCAAAGGTCATAGGCACTTCCGGGTTTTGTCTGTGGGTGCAACCAGTTGCGTTGATAGCGCACCCGCAGACATCCGACAAGTCCCGAAACGATAAATCGTTATGCCTGTTCGATCTTGTTCAGCGTTGCATGCGCCTCGGTTTTTTCTGTTTTTGCTTCCGGCAAAAGCAGGCAAAGGATGATCGCCGTGAGCCCGCCGCTGGTAATTGCCGAGTCGAACAGGTTCTGCACAAGTTTCGGCAACAAGTGCAGCAGGTTCGGTTGCGCAGCAATGCCCAGGCCGACGCCGAACGAAGTGGCGATGATCAACATGCTGCGCCGATCCAGCGGCGACTGCGCGAGGATGCGCACACCGGCCGCCGCGACGGCACCGAACATCACCAATGTGGCTCCGCCCAGTACCGGTTTCGGAATCTGCTGCAGCACCGCGCCGATCATTGGAAACAGACCGAGACAAAACAGAATCGTGCCGATATACAACCCGACGTAGCGGCTGGCCACGCCAGTCAACTGGATCACGCCGTTGTTCTGCGCGAACGTGGTGTTGGGGAAGGCGCTGAAGGTGGCGGCGATCATGCAGCTCACGCCGTCACCGAGTACGCCACCGCGCAGGCGGCTTATATAAGAGGGGCCGCTGATCGGTTGACGGGCGAGCATGCAATTGGCGGTGAGGTCGCCGACGGTTTCGATGGTGCTGATCAGATAAATCAGCGCGACCGGCAGGAAAGCCGTCCAGTCGAAGCTGAAACCGAACTTGAACGGTGTAGGAAGGCTCACCAGCGGCAGGTCAGGCAATGGCTGTGGCAGCAGTTTCCCACTGAACCACGCTGCCAGACTGCCGAGCAGCAGGCCGATGATGATCGCCGACAGCCGCACCCACGGCGTGTTCGAGCGGTTGAGCAGGATGATCGTCAGCAGCACGAACACGCCCAACGCCAGATTGCCCGGCGCACCGAAGTCCGGCGCGTTGAAGCCGCCGCCCAGATCAGTGATGCCGACCTTGATCAGGCTGATGCCGATCAGCGTGATGACGATCCCGGTTACCAGTGGTGTAACGACTCGGCGTAATTGACCAATGAAGCGGCTGAGGACGATCTGCACGATCGCGCCGAAAAAGCACACACCGAAGATCATCGCCAGAATGTCTTCCGGGCTGCCGCCACGCTGCTTGACCAGAAACCCCGCCGACAGCACCGCGCCGAGAAAGGCGAAACTGGTGCCTTGCAAACAAATCATCCCGGCACCAATGCCGAACGGCCGCCGCGCCTGAATAAACGTGCCGACACCGGACACCATCAGCGCCATGCTGATCAGGTACGGCAAATGCGCGGTCAAGCCGAGCGCCGAACCGATCACCAGCGGCGGGGTAATGATGCCGACGAAACTGGCGAGCACGTGTTGCAGGGCGGCGAGGATCGCGGCGGGCGGTTTGGGGCGGTCGTTGAGGCCGTAGATCAGGTCGCTGGACGATTCAGAATCTGGCTGCATGGATTTGGCTTCTGTTAAGGATCAAGTTAATCCCTCTCTGCAAAAACCTGTCCACTTGCTCAGCTTTAAGGTCGCGCATCAGCTCGAATGTAGGAGCTGCCGCAGACTGCGACCCTTTGATCTTCGGGGGTTGCCCTCCTGTCCGCAGCCGCTCAAATTATTTTTCAACGCGTCGCCGCCAGACTCTCAAGAAAGCTTTCCAGCACCAAATGAGGGCGCCGGCCCTTGCGCGTGACCGATGCGAGGCTCAGGTCGTAAAAACGCATCTGCGCCTTGAGTGCGCGCAAGCGGCCCTGTTGTACCCAAAGGCTGGCGTAGTGATCCGGCAGATAACCGATATAGCGCCCGGTCAGAATCAGAAACGCCATGCCTTCGCGGTCGGAGGCACTGGCGGTGCAATTGAGGGCCTGGTAATGCGCCTGGATCTCCGCTGGCAAACGGAACGTCGGCGCAATCGCGTCCTGACTGTTCAGACGCTCGTCGTCGAGTTGCTTGTCATCGACATAAAACAGCGGATGCCCAACCGCGCAATAGAGCAGCGAGCGCTCGCTGTACAGCGGCTGGTATTCCAGGCCGGACAGCGCACTGGCCTGCGGCACCACGCCAACATGCAGCCGACCGTCGAGCACGCCTTGTTCGACTTCATTGGGCGCGATCATGCGGATCTGGATCTGCACGTCCGGCCCGCGTTCCTTCAATTGGGCGAGGGCGTGGGTGATGCGCATGTGGGGCAGGGTAACGAGGTTATCAGTCAGGCCGATGATCAGTTCGCCGCGCAGGTGCTGGTGCAGGCCGTTGACCTCGGTGCGGAAACTTTCCAGCGCACTTAACAGTTGCAGGGCGGATTGATAGACCTCGCGACCTTCTTCCGTCAGCGAGAATCCGGCGCGCCCGCGTTGGCATAAACGCAAGCCGAGGCGCTGTTCCAGATCGCTCATTTGCTGGCTGATCGCCGAGCGCCCGATACCGAGCACGGTCTCCGCCGCCGAAAAGCCGCCACTTTCGACCACGCTACGAAAGATTCGCAGCAGGCGAATATCAAAGTCACTGACCTGGGCCAGCGGATCGGGGCGGCGGCTGCTCATGTGTGAATGCTCAAAGTTTAGTGATGATCTAACTGAAGGTTAGAAGAGTTGGATTTCACCGACTTTATCGCCGTGGCAATTTAGCTGCAACAACGCTTTCTATCTCCCTGACGCTTATGCCCTGCGAGGTTTTGCCCGATGAACATGCCTGAACACGCGCCGTCGCCACTGGCCAGCCAACTGAAGCTGGACGCGCACTGGATGCCGTACACCGCCAACCGCAACTTCCAGCGCGATCCGCGTCTGATCGTCGGGGCCGAAGGCAGCTGGCTGTTCGATGACAAGGGCCGCAAGATCTACGATTCGCTGTCCGGTCTGTGGACCTGTGGCGCCGGGCATACCCGCAAGGAAATCCAGGAAGCCGTCTCCAAACAGTTGGGCACCCTCGATTATTCGCCGGCCTTCCAGTACGGCCATCCGCTGTCGTTCCAGTTGGCCGAGAAAATCACCGACCTGACCCCGGGCAATCTGAACCACGTGTTCTTCACCGACTCTGGCTCCGAGTGCGCCGATACCGCGGTGAAAATGGTTCGTGCCTACTGGCGCCTGAAGGGTCAGGCGACCAAAACCAAAATGATCGGCCGTGCCCGTGGCTACCACGGCGTGAACATCGCCGGCACCAGCCTCGGTGGCGTCAACGGCAACCGCAAAATGTTCGGTCAGGCGATGATGGACGTCGATCACCTGCCGCACACGTTGCTGGCGAGCAATGCGTTCTCCCGTGGCATGCCGGAGCAGGGCGGTATTGCCCTGGCCGATGAGCTGCTGAAGCTGATCGAATTGCACGATGCGTCGAATATCGCCGCCGTGTTCGTTGAACCCATGGCCGGTTCCGCTGGCGTGTTGGTGCCGCCGCAGGGTTACCTGAAGCGTCTGCGTGAAATCTGCGATCAGCACAACATCCTGCTGGTGTTCGACGAAGTGATCACCGGTTTCGGTCGCACCGGCTCGATGTTCGGCGCCGACAGCTTTGGCGTCACCCCGGATCTGATGTGCATCGCCAAGCAAATCACCAACGGCGCGATCCCGATGGGCGCAGTCATTGCCAGCTCCGAGATCTACCAGACCTTCATGAACCAGCCGACGCCGGAATACGCTGTGGAATTCCCCCATGGTTACACCTATTCGGCGCACCCGGTGGCTTGCGCCGCTGGCTTGACCGCACTCGACCTGCTGCAAAAGGAAAACCTGGTGCAGAGCGTGGCCGAAGTCGCACCGCATTTCGAAAATGCGCTGCATGGCCTGAAAGGTTCGAAGAACGTCATCGACATCCGTAACTACGGCCTGGCCGGTGCGATCCAGATTGCCCATCGTGACGGCGACGCCATCGTGCGTCCGTTCGAAGCGGGTATGGCGCTGTGGAAAGCCGGGTTCTACGTGCGCTTCGGCGGCGACACCCTGCAGTTCGGCCCAACCTTCAACAGCAAGCCGCAAGACCTTGATCGTCTGTTCGACGCGGTCGGCGAAGTGCTGAACAAGCTCGACTGATTTTCCTTCTATATATACCTACAAACTACGGGTGCCCCTCGTGGGCATCCGTGGACAAGAATTCAGGAGTTTTCGATGAGCGTTATCCCGCATTTGATCAATGGCGAACTGGTGACCGAGAACGGTCGTGCGGTCGATGTGTTCAACCCGTCTACCGGTCAGGCGATCCACAAGCTGCCACTGGCCAGCCAGGCGACCATTCAAAAAGCCATCGATGCCGCCAAGGCCGCATTCCCGGCGTGGCGCAACACACCACCGGCCAAACGTGCCCAAGTGATGTTCCGCTTCAAGCAACTGCTGGAGCAGAACGAGGCACGCATCTCGCAATTGATCAGCGAAGAACACGGCAAGACTCTGGAAGACGCCGCCGGTGAACTGAAGCGCGGTATTGAGAACGTCGAGTTCGCCTGCGCAGCTCCAGAAATCCTCAAGGGCGAGTACAGCCGTAACGTCGGCCCGAACATCGATGCATGGTCGGACTTCCAGCCGCTGGGCGTGGTGGCTGGTATCACTCCATTCAACTTCCCGGCCATGGTGCCGCTGTGGATGTACCCACTGGCGATCGTCTGCGGCAACTGCTTCATCCTCAAGCCTTCCGAGCGTGATCCGAGTTCGACGCTGCTGATTGCTCAACTGTTGCTGGAGGCCGGACTGCCGAAAGGCGTGATGAACGTGGTGCATGGCGACAAGACTGCAGTCGACGCGCTGATCGAAGCACCGGAAGTCAAAGCACTGAGCTTCGTCGGTTCGACACCGATTGCCGAATACATCTACGCCGAAGGCACCAAGCGCGGTAAACGCGTTCAGGCACTGGGCGGCGCGAAGAACCACGCGGTGCTGATGCCGGACGCGGATCTGGATAACGCGGTCAGCGCACTGATGGGCGCGGCTTACGGTTCCTGCGGCGAGCGTTGCATGGCGATCTCGGTTGCCGTGTGCGTGGGTGACCAGGTGGCTGATGCGTTGGTGGCCAAACTGGTTCCACAGATCAAAGCGCTGAAAATCGGTGCTGGCACTTCGTGCGGCCTGGATATGGGGCCGCTGGTGACCGGTCAGGCGCGCGACAAGGTCAGCGGTTATGTTGATGACGGCGTAGCGGCGGGCGCGACTCTGGTGGTCGATGGTCGCGGCTTGAGCGTGGCGGGGCATGAAGAAGGCTTCTTCCTCGGCGGCTGCCTGTTCGACAATGTCACCCACGAGATGCGCATCTATAAAGAAGAGATCTTCGGGCCGGTGCTGTGTGTTGTTCGCGTCAACAGCCTGGAAGAGGCGATGAAGCTCATCAACGATCACGAATACGGCAACGGCACCTGCATCTTTACCCGCGACGGTGAAGCGGCGCGTCTGTTCTGTGACGAGATCGAAGTCGGCATGGTTGGCGTCAACGTGCCGCTGCCGGTACCTGTGGCTTATCACAGTTTCGGCGGCTGGAAGCGTTCGCTGTTCGGCGATCTGCATGCCTATGGTCCGGATGGTGTGCGCTTCTACACCCGTCGCAAGGCGATCACTCAGCGCTGGCCGCAGCGTGCAAGCCATGAGGCGTCGCAATTCGCGTTCCCTAGCTTGTAAGTAGAAGGGATGAAGAAGGCCGACCTCTAGAGGTCGGCCTTCGTGTTTTCGGGTTTTTTTGACCGATATGACAGAATTATGAAAATAGTGGTTGACGGCGAATTCCAGACGTCTATAATTCGCCCCACTTCCGGCGCAGTCGAAACGGAAAACTCCTTGAGATTCAATGAGTTATACGGTTTTCGATAGCGGGTTGCTTCAGTTCATCGAAGCCTGGAAGGAGTTGGAAGAGCGGTGACGTTTGGCTCTTTTAACGGTTCGATCTTCTCGGTCGAAAGCGGAGAAAAAGAGGTGTTGACAGCAGCGTGTAACGCTGTAGAATTCGCCTCCCGCTAACGAGAGATCGGAAGCGCAAGTGGTTGAAGTTGTTGAAGAATTCTTCGAAAACTTCTGAAAATAATCACTTGACA
>NZ_FYDT01000057.1:0-36287 GCF_900187585.1 Pseudomonas sp. Irchel 3E19 | reverse complement strand
TAGAAAAGGCGTTGGCGGGCTGTTTCTGGATCACCGCCCAAGGCCTTCGAGGCCAAGGACGGTGAAGATTTCAAAAACCCGGTTTCCGGTGGACCGTAAGGCTGCTCCGCTTAAGTGAACAGCATTACGGCATCAAGCCGGGCTTTTTCTGACCTGCGATCAATCTCAGTGACGCTTGTGCCCTTTGGCCAGATTGCTACCTACTGCACCACCGGCCGCACCGCCCAGACCCGCGCCGATGGTGGCTCCAGTCCGCCCACCCAGGCTGTTGCCGATCACCGAACCGCCGGCAGCGCCAACACCGCCGCCGATGGCCGCTTTGGTCCGGCTGCCTTTGCGTGCCGCCACTGCACTACCCGCTGCGCCCGCCACACCGGCACCAATCGCGGCGCCGGTGCTGCCGCCCATTTTCTGGCCGACGACATTACCCAGCGCGCCACCCAGACCACCGCCCAGCGCAGCGGTGCCGTCACCGGCAGCCATCGCACCTTGAGCAACGAAAAGCCCCAGAACCAGAGCAGGCAGTGTTAAACGCATGACGAAAACCTCAAAAATCGGGATGACAAAAAGGGGGCGGGATTTAATGCCGTAGGTGCGCAAAAGTCCAGACGGAACCAAAGCGCAGCAAGCACTTGGCGCCGATTTGACAGCGATTCTGGAAAAGGTTTTACGACAGGCAAAAAAAAGCCCGCTGGGGAGACGGGCTGGAGACTTGCTTTCTAACGGATGGCTTCACCTTAATCCGGACTACGTGAAAAGTTTGTGAAAAAAAACCGAGTTCTTTAAACCATTCGTAGAACGTTTCGGAAGTCACCGATCAGACGTAAAAAAACCCCGTTCAATGACGGGGTTTATGTCGAGAAAGCTTATTTTCTGGCCCGCGCCACCTTGGGAAGGAATTTCGCCTTCGGCCCTTTCGGCGCCATGGATTTCATTTTGGCGTTCTGAATCGTGTCTTCACCAAAACCCGACTGGTACTCGCTCTGTCCGCAGCGTACGCAGTTGTTGAAGGAAAATTCAGCGCCATCGTCTTCGATATACGGTTGAGTCATGCCCTCTCCCCTTCGTAACAGGTCGACACCGGCAAACCATCTTGCCTGAAAAATATCGACCCCTCAGGATTTTGAGACTAGCCGGTCATTACTGGACTTGTTATTCAGAACGCCTGACGCCCGACGAATGGCCTACAAAAATTCAACGCCGCGGCGGCCGCTCAGCGCAGCTTCACCGCTGTTCCCGTCACAAACACCACAACCATGCCGCCCTTGCCCGCCGGCATGCTGATCTCGAAATCCAATCCGACCACCGCATCTGCCTGCAAGGCACGCGCTCGTTCCTTGATCTCGTCCGTGGCCTGAATGCGAGCTTCTTTCAATGCCCGCTCCAGCGTTTGCGACCGACCACCAAAAAAATCACGCATGCCGGCAAACATGTCGCGGATCACATTGACGCCCTGCACCGACTCCGCACTGACTATGTCCAGATAGGCGGTGATCTGACGGCCTTCGATGGCTTGAGTGGTGGAGATGATCATGGAAACAGTCCTTTTCTGGCAGATAAAAACCGCGATTGTAATTCAATCGAGGATGAAGCCGATTTTCAGCAGGCGCCCAAAAAATGCAGACGCCAGAAACCACAAAACCCCTGACTTCTTTTGAAATCAGGGGTTTTGTGTAATCGAATATGGCGGTGAAGGAGAGATTCGAACTCTCGATACAGTTTCCTGTATACACACTTTCCAGGCGTGCTCCTTAAGCCACTCGGACACTTCACCGTATCTCTTCAAACATGTTCTGTCTGTCGAGGCGCGCTAATGTAGTCGAAAGCTTTTCCGATGGCAAACTTTTTTTCAGAATTTTCATGCGCTTAAGAGAAAAAACCGTTTTCGCCGTCATCAGGCCATGGCAAACCGGCCAATCTTCGGTGGACTCGCCCCTTCTATATAGAAGGAGAAGCGTCAGCGGTGTGGTGCGCGGTGCCGGGTGAGCGGGTAAAGGGTGACCGGCGGGTCAGTCACGGTGCTTTACCTGGCCTGCCGCGGTGGGTAACGTCTGCCCATCTTTCTTACAAGGAATAGCGTCATGAGTGAGTTGATTGCCTACCACCTCGAAGACGGTATCGCGACCCTGACCTTGAACAATGGCAAGGTCAATGCCATTTCCCCGGACGTGATTGCGGCGTTTAACGCGGCGCTGGATCAGGCTGTGACTGATCGTGCCATCGTGATTATTACCGGTCAGCCTGGGATTCTGTCCGGTGGCTACGACCTCAAAGTCATGACGGCCGGCCCGAAAGAGGCCGTGTCACTGGTCACCGCCGGTTCGACGCTGGCTCGTCGCCTGCTCTCTCACCCGTTCCCGGTGATCGTCGCGTGCCCGGGCCATGCTGTGGCCAAAGGTGCTTTTATTCTGTTGTCCGCCGATTACCGCATCGGTGTCGATGGCCCGTTCAGCATTGGTCTGAACGAAGTGCAGATCGGCATGACCATGCATCACGCCGGTATCGAGCTGGCCCGTGATCGTCTGCGTCGTTCGGCGTTCCACCGTTCGGTGATCAACGGTGAGATGTTCGACCCGAAAAGCGCTGTGGATGCCGGTTTCCTCGACAAGGTTGTTACCGCCGAGGAACTGCAAGGCGCCGCGCTGGCCGCTGCGCGTCAGTTGAAGAAAATCAACATGACTGCGCACAAGAACACCAAGCTGAAAGTACGCAAGGCGCTGCTGGAAACCCTCGATAACGCGATCATCCAGGATCAGGAACATCTCGGTTAACGCTCACATCCCTGCGCCAAAGAAAAGCCCGACGGTCGTGTCGGGCTTTTTCTTGCACGCACTGTTTACAAATCTTCAACAGCTCTAGGACGCGTCTGCCGACCATTTCGGAAACATGCGCTTAAACATCGGCTATCTCCGGACTCTATAGTGGCAATTGCCGAAAACAGTGCACATCCGTACACTGCGCCACCTTTTGTCCCGGTGGGGCCTGAAAATGCTGTTCGTGTTTCGTATGTTATTGATGGGCCTGCACTTTATTCTGGCCGGTGTGCTTGGGGTGATCCTTGGGCTGTGCCGTCCGTTTAATCCGGACAACAGCCGTTTGTGTGCCCGTCTCTATGCATTGCCGGCGATGTGCATTTTGCGTCTGCGCGTGAAATCCGAGGTCAGCGGCTTGATGAACAAGCCCGACAGTTGCGTGATCATTGCCAACCATCAATCCAACTATGACCTGTTCGTATTCGGCAATGTCGTGCCACGCCGCACCGTGTGCATCGGCAAGAAAAGCCTGAAATGGGTACCGTTGTTCGGGCAACTGTTCTGGCTGGCCGGCAACGTCTTGATCGATCGTGGCAATGCGCAAAAAGCACGGCAGTCGATGCTCACCACCACCCATACGCTGCAGAACGAAGACACGTCGATCTGGGTGTTCCCGGAAGGCACGCGCAACCTCGGCGAGGAACTGCTGCCGTTCAAGAAAGGCGCCTTCCAGATGGCGATCGCCGCGGGTGTGCCGATTGTTCCGGTGTGTGTCAGCAGTTACGTCAAACATATGCGCCTGAACCGCTGGCGCAGCGGGAAAATCCTCATACGCTCGCTACCGGCAATTCCTACTGTCGGACTGACCATGGATGACATGCCCATGCTCATCAGCCAATGCCGCGAGCAGATGCGCGAGTGCATCGAATCGATGGATCGGCAACTGCAAGCCGCATGACAAAACAAAGCCCGCCCCGTGCGGGCTTTGTTTTGCCGGTTGAACTGTGCAGATTTCACTGACTCTGAAACAGCGACACGGCTAAGCTTGAGCCTTGTATTCCCTGTCATCTGCCAATAAGAAGTGAACCACCACCATGGGTCGAGTTGTTGCTGCTGCGGTTTACAGCGCCGGTAAGAAAGTCACTAATATTTCCCTTGATGAGGGCGCAGCCTGGGCCGCGAAAACCGGGCACTTTGTGTGGATCGGTCTTGAAGAACCTGACGCGCAGGAACTCGCCAACCTGCAACGTCAGTTCAACCTTCACGAACTGGCCATCGAAGATGCGCTGGAAAAACACAGCCGCCCGAAGCTGGAAACCTTTGGCGACGCTTTGTTTATCGTCACCTACTCGCCCATCCGTGAACATGGCATTTTGCAGTTCATCGAAACCCATATCTTCGCTGGCAAGGGCTACATCATCACGGCTCGCAACGGTCATTCAGCGTCCTACGCCCATGTCCGCCAACGTTGTGAGGCGCGTCCGCTGCTGCTGGAGCACGGGGAAGATTTCGTACTCTATGCGCTGCTCGATTTTGTCATCGAGAACTATCAGCCTGTGGGCGAGGCAATCCATGCCGAGATCGATGAACTGGAGCGCAATGTGATGTGCAGTGCATTGAACGAACACGACATCCAGAAACTGCATGGCCTGCGCCGTGATGTGGTGCGCCTGCGCCGGTACGCGGCGCCGATGGTGGAAATCAGCGAGGAACTGCAAAAGCTGAGCTTCCCGTTTATCGACAAGAACATGCGCCCGTACTTTCGCGATGTGCAGATTCATGTGACGCGGCAGATGGAGGATCTGACCACGCTGGCCGACATTGCCAGCCAGACCATTGAAATTGGCGTGCTGCTGGAAGCGTCACGGCAGAGTGTGGTGCAACGCAAGTTTGCCGCGTGGGCGGCGATTCTGGCGTTTCCGACGGCGGTGGCCGGGATTTACGGGATGAATTTCCAGAACATGCCGGAGTTGAGCTGGCATTACGGCTATTTCGCCGTACTGGGGTTCATTACGGTGGGGTGTGTCAGTTTGTGGGCGAGTTTCAAGCGGTCGGGATGGCTGTAACAATCGCCAGCAGGCTGGTTCTCAAAGGGGTCTGTGTATCAACGCAGATCCCTTGTGTGCACCAGCCTGCTGGCGATGTTTTCAGCTCTGAACAGTATCTGGCTTGTGCGCGACAAACCGCATCATCCACTCCGCAACGGTAGCGCCATGGTGCTCTTGCTCCAGGCTGGCCACGCCTTTGCTGTAGATCTGCGTACCCAACGCTTCCTGGCGCAGATCCAGCAGCGCACGCGAATAGTCGTGAATGAATTCCGGGTGCCCCTGGAAGCACAGCACCTGATCGTTGATGTGATATGCCGCAAACGGGCAGAAGTCACTGGAGGCAATCACCGTGGCGTTTTCCGGTAGCGCAGTGACCTGATCCTGATGGCTGATCAACAGCGTCAGCTCTTCGCGCACCGGGCTCATCCACGGCGCTTTGGCCGCCAGTTTGTAGTTGTGTGTGCCGACGCCCCAACCCTGCGTCGCGCGTTCGCTTTTGCCACCCAACAGCAGCGCCAGCAGTTGATGGCCGAAACACACGCCAAGCAGTTTGTCGCCACGCTCGTAGCGGCTCAGCAGGTAGTGCTTGAGGGTCTGAATCCACGGATCGGTACCGAATGAATCGGCCTTGCTGCCGGTGACCAGATACGCATCGAAGGTCTGCTCGTCACTCGGGTATTCGCCCTGCATCACGTTGTACACGGTGAACTCGGCAGCAATCGGCTGCTGCGAGAACAGTCGCTGAAACATCTGCCCGTAACCCTGATATTGATCGACCAGTTCCGGACGCAGGATGTCGGTTTCCAGAATGCAGATGCGTAGCGACATAAAAATACCTGACACGTGATGGGAATAATGAACACCCCAGAGCCTGCCCTGAAACACCCTGGCAAGGCAAGCCCCGGAATGGATTCCCAGCCTTTAGAACAGCTCTCCTTTCGCCGCTTTTTCAAGCAACAGCACAGGTGGCGCGAAACGTTCGCCATATTGCTCAGCCAGATACTGCGCGCGTGCAACAAAATCCTTCACGCCGTACTGGTTGATGAACTGCAGTGCACCACCGGTCCACGCCGCAAAACCGATGCCGAAGATCGAGCCGACGTTGGCGTCCGCCGTCGAGGTCAGCACGCCCTCCTCCACGCAGCGCACGGTTTCGATGGCTTGCACGAACAGCAAGCGATCACGCACGTCTTTCGGCGAAATCTGCCCGTCGGCCTTCTCGAAACGAGTCTTCAGTTCGGGCCACAAATGCTTCTGCCCGCCAACCGGGTATTCATAGAAGCCGCCGCCTGCGGCCTTGCCCGGACGCTTGTATTCGTTGAGCAACAAGTCAATCACCGCGAACGCCGGGTGCGCAATCAGCGGTCTCCCTTCAGCTTGTAGGTCCTTGGCAGTTTGTTTGCGGATATGGCTCATCAGGCTGAGGGAAACTTCGTCGGAGATCGCCAGAGGCCCGATCGGCATCCCGGCCTTGCGCGCCTCGGTTTCGATCATTGGCGCACTGACGCCTTCGCCGAGCATGGCGATGCCTTCGTTGGTGAAGGTGCCGAACACCCGTGAAGTGAAGAAACCACGGCTGTCGTTGACTACGATTGGCGTTTTCTTGATCTGCAGGACGAAATCGAAACCGCGCGCGAGGGTTTCATCGCTGGTCTGCGCACCTTTGATGATTTCCACCAGCGGCATTTTCTCCACCGGGCTGAAGAAATGCAGGCCGATGAATTTGCTTTGGTCGGGTACGGCGGTCGCCAGCCCGGTAATCGGCAAGGTCGAGGTGTTGGAGGCAATCACAGCGTCAGCACCAACGACTTTCTGCGCAGCCGCAGACACTTTGCCTTTCAGTTCGCGATCTTCAAACACCGCTTCGATGATCAATTCGCAACCGGCCAGATCGGCATCGTTTTCACTGGGCTGGATTCGCGCAAGCACGGCTTCACGCTGTGAAGCATCCATTTGGCCACGGGCGACTTTCTTGTCCAGCAGCGTCGCTGAATGAGCCTTGCCCTTCTGCGCCGCGGCGAGGTTGATGTCCTTGAGCACCACTTCGATACCGGCCGAGGCGCTGACAAAAGCAATTCCGGCCCCCATCATGCCGGCTCCAAGCACGCCGACCTTGCGCGTGACATACGGCGCTAGACCTTGCGGCCGTGAACCTCCGGCGTTGATCTCGTTGAGTTGAAACCAGAACGTACCGATCAGGTTTTTCGAGATCTGGCCGGTGGTCAACTCCGTGAAGTAGCGGGTTTCGATCAGGTGCGCGGTGTCGAAATCCACCTGAGCACCTTCCACCGCTGCGCACAGAATCTTCTCTGGCGCAGGCAACGTTCCTTGGGTTTTAGTGCGCAGGATCGACGGTGCAATCGCCAGCATTTGCGCGACTTTCGGGTTCGACGGCGTGCCGCCCGGAATCTGGTAGCCCTTCACGTCCCATCGCTGAACCGCCGTCGTATTGGCAACGATCCACGCACGCGCCTTGGCCAACAGATCATCGCGATCCGTCGCCAGCTCATCGATCAAACCCGCCTGTAAAGCCTGTTGCGGACGGACTTTTTTGCCTTCGAGCAAATACGGCAGCGCCTTCTCGATGCCTAGCATGCGCACCATGCGCACCACACCGCCGCCGCCCGGCAGCAGGCCGAGGGTCACTTCCGGCAGACCGAGTTGCACGGACGAATCGTCCAACGCTATCCGGTGATGACAGGCGAGACAGATTTCCCAGCCACCGCCCAACGCCGCGCCGTTAATGGCGGCAACTACCGGTTTGCCGAGGGTTTCCAGGGTTCGCAGCTGCCCTTTGAGGGTCAGCACCATGTCATAGAAAGCCTTGGCTTCAGGCTTTCCGACTTTGATCAATTCATTGAGGTCGCCGCCGGCAAAGAAAGTCTTCTTCGCCGAGGTAATGATGACTCCGGCAATACTGTCTTTTTCCGTGACCAGGCGGGCGACGCAGGCCGCCATGGCCTCGCGGTACACGGCATTCATGGTGTTGGCGCTCTGGCCCGGCATATCAATGGTCAGGACGACAACGCCGTCCTGGCCTTTTTCGTAACGAATGGCTTCATTCATAACAAGGTTCCTTGAATTCGGGGCTCAGAGACGTTCGATGATGGTGGCAATGCCCATGCCGCCGCCGACGCACAGCGTCGCCAGGCCATAGCGCAGGCGCCGGGTTTCCAGTTCATCGAGCAAGGTACCGAGGATCGCGCAACCGGTGGCACCCAGCGGGTGGCCCATGGCGATGGAGCCGCCGTTGACGTTGACCTTGTCTGGGTCGACCGCCATGTCCTTGATGAACTTCAGCACCACCGAGGCAAACGCTTCGTTGACCTCGAACAGGTCGATGTCTTCCACGCGCAGCCCGGCTTTCGCCAGCGCCTTGCGAGTGGCTGGGGCCGGGCCGGTGAGCATGATGGTTGGATCGGTGCTGGTGACCGCCGTGGCGACGATGCGCGCCCGAGGCTGAAGGCCCAGCGCCCGGCCCTTGGCTTCGGAGCCGATCAACATCAGCGCCGCGCCGTCAACGATCCCGGAGCTGTTGCCCGGCGTGTGTACGTGGTTGATGCGCTCGACATGGCTGTACACCCGCAGCGCCGTCGCGTCGAAGCCCATCTGGCCGATCATTTCGAAACTCGGCTTGAGTTTGCCCAGGCCTTCCAGGGTCGATTCGGCGCGAATGAACTCATCGTGGTCGAGCAGGATGATGCCGTTCTGATCCTGTACCGGCACCAACGACTTGTTGAACGAGCCATCGGCCCGCGCCCTCGCGGCTTTCTGTTGCGAGTGCAGTGCGTAGGCATCGACGTCCTGCCGGCTGAAGCCTTCGAGGGTGGCAATCAGATCGGCGCCGACACCCTGCGGCGTGAAGTGGCTGTGCAGATTGGTCTGCGGGTCCAGCGCCCAGGCACCGCCATCGCTGCCCATCGGCACCCGCGACATCGATTCGACACCGCCGACCACTACCAGGTCTTCGAAGCCCGAACGCACTTTCATTGCACCAAGATTCACCGCCTCCAGCCCGGAAGCGCAGAAGCGGTTGATCTGCACGCCCGCCACGCTGACATCCCAATCGGCCACTTGCACCGCGGTCTTGGCGATGTCCGAGCCTTGATCGCCAATCGGCGTGACGCAACCGAGCACGACGTCATCGACTTGACTGGTGTCCAGCGCCGTACGGTTGCGCAGCGCGGTGAGCAATCCGGCCACCAGATTCACGGGTTTGACGCTATGCAGGGCGCCATCGGCCTTGCCTTTGCCGCGGGGCGTGCGTAATGCGTCGAAAATCAAAGCTTGGGTCATGACGTCCTCGAACCGGTGCGCGGAGTGAATTTCGTGTTGTCACTGTTGCCCCCCAGGGACATGGATTCAATGACCACAGCGCTCAATGACATTGACGTGCACGCTCAGACGGACGGTCATCTGCCCTCGGGTGAACCGGTTCAGGTCGGCGAGTTGTCTAGCAAGCGGGCGGCAACGAAGCTGGCAATACGCCTCATGCCTTTTTGATCGCGTGTAGCAGCAAGTAAATATGAAATGGATCTAAGCCAAGCGTGACGCGGGCCCTAAGGTAAGACATGTACGTCGTCGCTGTCGGGTTTTGCCGAGGCAGGCGTCATTCAACAGGAAGTGCAGCGCTTGCCGTCATGGATATGCAGGCAAGCATCAGGAATAACAATAAAGGCGGTCAAGCCATGTTCAAACAACCGAAAGTTCGTCAAGCAGGACTCATTCTTTTCGCCACGACGCTGTTGTTGATTTTGCCGAACCTGACCAAGGTCATCGGCTGAATCGAGCGGCAGGTGCTGTTGATTGCCTCTAAAAATATGACTGGCCCGCTACCCGGGCCAGCGTGGTTGTGCCAACCTTTCGCACTTCCACGACATGGACGGCGATCATTTGAAAGCGCTCATTGTGTTTGGGGCCCTGCTGCTGAGCATGCCCTTGTCTGCCGCCCAGTTGAATCTTGAACTGGGCGAGAACAGCCGCACCTGGCAGACCGAGCAGCTGCTCAAGCATCCTCAGGTGCAATTTCTCACGGTTAAAAACGATGTGTCCTACAAGAAGGACATGACCTATCGCGCCGTGCCCGTGGCGGCATTGCTGACCGGCATCAAACCTGAAGATCACCTGCAAGCGGTGGCGCTGGATGGATTTGCCGCCGAGTTGGCTGCTGCGCCCCTGCTCAATACAAAAGGTGCGCGGGCCTGGCTGGCGATTGAAGATCCGGCGCAGCCGTGGCCGCCGTTATCGAAGGGCAAGCACAGTGCAGGGCCGTTTTACCTAGTGTGGACGGATCCGCAGGCCGGCCATATCAGCCCGGAGCAATGGCCTTTCGAAGTGGCCAGTATCAAGCGCATGGCGCCAGTGGCCGAGCGTTTTCCTGCCCTGTTGCCGGATCCTGCATTGAAGGCCGATGACCCAGTGAATCAAGGATTCGCGCTGTTTCAGAAAAACTGCCTGGCTTGCCACCGCTTGAACGGCGCCGGGGATGCGCAGTTCGGGCCGGATCTGAATATTCCGTATAACCCGACCGAGTATTTCGGTGCGGATTTCCTCAAGCGCTACATTCGTGACCCGCAGAGTTTGCGCCAGTGGCCGCAGGCGAAGATGCCGGGGTTTTCGACGCAGGTGTTGCCGGATGGAGATTTGCAGATGTTGATCGGGTATTTGCAGCATATGGCTGGGCGCAAGGTTAAGCCCTGATCACCTGTTCAGCATCCCCCCTGTAGGAGCTGTCGAGTGAAACGAGGCTGCGATCTTTTGATCTTTAACATCAAGATCAAAAGATCGCAGCGTGCCGCAGCGCCTACAGAGGGCGGTGTTTATTGCTGTTGGACGGAGATCACCGGGGTCGGCGAAACAAACACCTTCGCATGCATCTGCTCGCACCCCCCGCCCCGACGCATGCCGCGTACCGGGCAGGCATCCAGGTAATCCAGACCCACTGCCAGTTTCAGATGTCGCTCCGGCCGGGCCAGTTGGTTGGTCACGTCGAAGCTGTACCAGGCGTCATCCAGCCAGGCTTCCGCCCAGGCATGGCTGGCCAGGTGTTCGCAATCTTCGCTGTACAAATACCCCGACACATAACGCGAAGGAATTCCCAGACTGCGCGCGCACGCCAGAAACGCATGGGCGTGGTCTTGGCAAACACCCGCACGTCCGGCGAAAGCTTCGGCAGCGCTGGTGTCGACCTCGGTGGAACCCGGCGTGTAAGTCATATGCTGATTGAGGCCGTGCATCAAATCGATCAGCGCGGTGCGGTCGCGGCGTTGTTTGCAGGATTTTGCCGCGAATGCCCGCAGCGCCTCGTCTGCCTCGGTCAGCCGGGTGAAGCGCAAGAATGGCAGCGCTGACTGGCTCTCATGCTCAGCTTCGCGCAATTCGTCGATATCGACCTGACCACGCGCACCGATGATGATCGCTTCGTGCGGCTCGTCCATGGTCAGCACGTGCAGGATGTTGCCGAACGGATCGAGTTGCGCGCGCGCCGGGCGCGGCAGATCGAGCTGCCAGCTCAACACGTGCTGGCGCTCGCTGTCGTGGGGTGTCAGTCGCAGGTACTGGATGCTCGCCCGCACCTGATCTTCGTAGTGATAGGTGGTCTCGTGGCTAATGGAAAGTCTCATGCAGCCTCCAGGTAGGAACTGTGAATGGCGTTGCCCAACTGGCGCACCAGCGGGATGAACTCGGTGAGCCAGGCGTGCAGGCCTTCCTCGAGGATTTCGTTGATGCCGGTGTAGCGCAGGCGCGCGTCCATTTCTGCCGCGAGGCGCTGTGCAGGACGACCGTTGGCTCCCGGCAACTGCGCGAGGATCTGGTCGATCTCCTCGGTGCAGGCGCGTAAGGAACGCGGCACATCCGCACGCAACAGCAGCAATTCGGCGACATGCCGGGCACCCGGCGCATCCCGGTAGATTTCGGTGTAGGCCTCGAACGACGACAAGGCCCGCAATAACGCACTCCATTGGTAGTACGCGTGAGCCGTGCCGTCGCTGACGGCTTCGGCCTGATCGCCAGCCATTTCGTAACGGGCATCGAGCAGGCGCAAGGTGTTGTCCGCGCGCTCGATAAACGTGCCCAGCCGAATGAAGCGAAACGCATCGTTACGCATGATCGTGCCGTAGGACGCGCCGCGAAACAGGTGCGAACGCTCCTTGATCCACTCGCAGAAACGGCTCATGCCATAGCGGCTCAGGCCCTGTTCGGCGATGCCGCGGATTTCCAGCCAGGTCGCGTTGATGTTTTCCCACATGTCGGCGGTGATGCGACCGCGCACGGCGTGGGCGCTGGCTCGTGCAGCACCCAGGCAGGAATAGATGCTCGCCGGGTTGGCTGCGTCGAGGGCAAAGAAATGCAACAGGCGTTCGGCATGCAGCGCGCCGTGACGCTCGAGGTAATCATCCAGGGTGCCGGTAATCAGCAGCGGCATGGCCAGTTCGTGCAGACCGTCGCCGCGACCGTCCTGCGGCATCAGCGACAGCGAATAACTGATGTCGAGCATCCGAGCGAGGTTTTCCGCTCGCTCGAGATAACGCGACATCCAATACAGATCCGAGGCAGTTCTACTTAACATGGCAAGCTTCCTTCAATCCTCGACCACCCAGGTGTCCTTGGTTCCGCCGCCTTGGGAGGAATTCACCACCAGGGAGCCTTCACGCAAAGCGACACGGGTCAAACCGCCCGGCACAACCCGGGTTTCACGACCGGACAAGACAAAAGGACGCAGGTCGATATGGCGCGGCGCAATGCCGTTTTCGACAAACGTCGGACAGGTCGACAGCGACAGCGTTGGTTGCGCGATGTACGCGTGAGGCTTGGCTTTGATGCGCTCGCGGAAGGCATCGATTTCCGCGGTGGTCGCCGCCGGCCCCACCAGCATTCCGTAACCGCCGGAGCCCTGGGTTTCCTTGACCACCAGATCCGGAAGATTGGCCAGTACATGGGAAAGTTCAGACGGATTGCGACACTGCCAGGTCGGCACGTTCTTGAGGATCGGTTCTTCGTCAAGATAGAAACGGATCATGTCGGTGACAAACGGATAAACCGATTTGTCATCCGCCACCCCCGTGCCGATGGCATTGGCCAGCACCACGTTGCCGGAGCGATAGGACGACAGCAAGCCCGGTACGCCGAGCATCGAATCCGGATTGAACGCCAGCGGGTCGAGGAACGCGTCGTCGAGTCGGCGGTAGATCACGTCCACTGCTTTCGGGCCGTCGGTGGTGCGCATGAAGACTTTGTCGTCGCGCACGAACAGATCGGCGCCCTCCACCAGTTCAACGCCCATCTCCCGCGCCAGAAAGGCATGTTCGAAGAACGCACTGTTGAAGCGCCCCGGGGTCAGCACCACGACACTTGGGTCGTCGATGGGGCTAGAGCTTTTCAGCGTGTCGAGCAGCAGGTTCGGGTAATGGTCGATCGGCGCGATACGCTGCGCGGAGAACAACTCCGGGAACAGGCGCATCATCATCTTGCGGTCTTCGAGCATGTAGCTCACGCCGCTCGGTGTGCGCAAGTTGTCTTCGAGCACGTAATAGGTGCCGTCGCTGTCGCGCACCAGATCGACGCCGGAGATGTGCGAATAGATATCGCGGTGCAGATCCAACCCTTGCATCGCCAACTGGTATTGCTCGTTGGCCAGCACCTGCTCGGCGGGAATGATCCCGGCCTTGATGATGCGCTGCTCGTGGTAAAGGTCGGCGAGGAACATGTTCAACGCCTTGACCCGCTGGATGCAGCCGCGCTCGACGATCCGCCATTCGCTGGCGGGGATGCTGCGCGGGATGGTGTCGAAAGGAATCAGGCGCTCTGTGCCCTGCTCGTCCCCGTAGAGCGTGAACGTGATGCCGGCGCGATGGAACAGCAGATCAGCCTCACGGCGGCGCTGGGCCAGCAGTTCGTCAGGCGTGTCAGCCAACCACCGGGCAAACTCCCGGTAATGCGGGCGGACCTGGCCGCCGGCATCGTACATTTCATCAAAATAGGTGCGGATCATGCCGTACTCCTTGTCACCCGGACATACAGGCCTTCGCAAGGCCCGTGCCATCGGCATAAACGCTTTGATTTCAATCGGTTGGATATTCAAGCCGTGGCCGCCGCACCATTGCTGTGCGCCAAATGCCCCAACCTGATTGCCCCCGCCTCATTGCGACGCAGTGCAGGCGTCTATCACCAGCATAGTCAGAGTTGATTTCACTGCTGGTGGCTGGCTGCGCATAATCGGCGCATCCGCTGAAAAAACTTCCCCGGTGAAGCCTTCAGCTCAACTGATCCGGACTGCCTGAGCAGCCCTCAAAGCCTTAACCCTGACCGGTTTCCTCTCCTTATCGGTCTTCCCTTTTAGCCACCCTCTCCGGTGGCTTTTTTTTGCCTGATCGAAACTTTGTGAAATAAAAACGAAAAGATCGCGGCCTGCGGCAGCTCCTACAGGTGATCGTGTAGGAGCTGCCGCAGGCTGCGATCTTTTGATCTTTGAATAAACAGCGGCCAACCCGAGGGTCAGCCGTTGCCCAACTCTAAATGTGCATGAGATCAATTCAAACGATGGCGGTTGCGCACCTCCTGCTTGACGCCCCAGCCTTCGATGATGCCGCCCAACGGCTCGACCACGGCGGAAAAGCCCTGTTCGAAATCGCCGATATCGTCATAGGTCGCGTACATCACTTTGCTCAATTCCAGAGACCACGCACCATCGTCGCGCGCGCTGACCTGGGCATTGATGGATTCACCACGAAATTTGCCTGCTGCTCTGCGCGCCCGCTCCTCGTCCGGGAAAATGGCGTAGAACTCGATGGGATGGAATCGGGAAAAATCGAAACCGCCTTCTTTCATGCGGCGCAGAACAGTGCTGCTGATGTCTTCTTGATAGGCTGTGCTCATGAATCGTCCCCCTCGGATAGATGGATAGACTTTCCGTATTCCCGCCCCGGGCCTTTGGCCAAAGTACTACGGCAACGTCGTTGCACGCGGGAAACAAGCATGTAGCTGACAAGACCAGACCTTAGCGATCCGTTCGCTGATCTCGCTTGCAGAGTAGCCCCAAGTTAGAGCTGCTGCCAAGGCCTGGTGCTTCAAGTGACAGGAAGAATTTCAGATGGGGGTGATACTGCGGATTTCGATGCTGTTCTGGGTTTTCAGGCTTTTCGCCCCGGCGTCGGGAGTGCGCCCTTCCAGATCGTTCAGATCCAGTGCGGCGGCGACGGGCAGAAGCTTCGCCTTGATCAGTTGTGCGGCCTCATCGTCACTGGGGCATTCCGCGCGCTCGAACACCTCATCGACAATTTCACCATGATCGTCCACGAAAGTGACTTTCCACTTTTGCATCGGTGCCTCCTCGATCAAACCCGCAAATGGGCTTACACCTAAATCGACTGGTGAGCCGAAAGTTGGTTCAAAAGGATTACAGCGCACGAAGATGAAAAAAACGACATCTACCGTGCGGCGCAAACAAATGTGGGAGCGGGCTTGCTCGCGAATGCGATTTGTCATCCAACAAATTTGTTGGCTGACAGTCCGCTTTCGCGAGCAAGCCCGCTCCCACAGGGGTTTGCAGTGTTCTTTTAGTCGTTGCTTGGCTTGTTGATCGCCTGCAGCACGTACTGCGGCAAGGCGAACGCACCGATGTGGATTTCCGGGTTGTAGTATTTGGTGACGATACCGCTGCCGATAAACCGCTGTTGCAGGGTTTCGCGGCTCAGCTTGCGGTACGCCGGGTTGGTCGAGCCCCAGGCGAAGGTCATCGAACCGCCGATGTAGGTCGGCACGGCGGCCTGATAGAAATGCCAGTCCGGGAACAGGCTGCGCAGGCGACCGGCGGTGGTTTTGACTTCGTCGATCTGCATGAACGGCGTGCCGTTCTGGGTCACGAGAATGCCGCCTTCGTTGAGGCAACGGTGGCAGGCCTGGTAGAAGTTCTCCGAGAACAGCACTTCGCCCGGACCGATCGGGTCGGTGGAGTCAGAGATGATCACGTCGAATTTTTCGGTAGTAGTTGCGACGAAACGCATGCCGTCGTCGATCACCAGGTTCAGACGTGGATCGTCGTAGGCGCCTTTGGAGTGGTTCGGCAGGAATTCCTTGCACATGTCGACCACAGTGCCGTCGATCTCGACCATGGTGATGTGCTCGACACTGCCGTGCTTGGCGACTTCACGCAGCATGCCGCCGTCACCGCCGCCGATGATCAGCACGCGCTTGGCTGAGCCATGGGCGAGGATCGGCACGTGGGTGAGCATTTCGTGGTAGATGAATTCGTCGGCTTCGGTGGTCTGGATCACGCCGTCCAGCGCCATCACCCGGCCCATGCGCGGGTTCTGGAAAATCACCAGGTGCTGGTGTTCGGTGCGCACTTCGTGCAGCAGTTTTTCCATGCGAAAACGCTGGCCGTAGCCTTCGTAGAGGGTTTCCAGGTACTCGCTGGTTTTGGTGACGGTCATGGTCAAGTGCTCCGATGAATGCGCGGGCGCCGATCGTGGGGACGATTGCCCGGGAAAGGCGCGCATTCTACGTTGCCGAAGATGACAGGTCGAACCTCGCGTCATCGAGCGTACGCATAACCCTGTGGGAGCTGGCTTGCCAGCGATGGGGTCAACTCGGTTTGTCAGAGACACCGCGGTGATCCTATCGCTGGCAAGCCAGCTCCCACAGGTTATGTGTTGTTCGTGAGAGCGGATCAGATCCGCACGTTACCCCGCGGCCCGGCGATCGCCCAGATGATCAGGCCCAGCACCGGCAGCAGGATGATCAACAGCACCCAGACAATTTTCATTCCGGTGGAGGTGCCGCTTTTCAGCACATTGATGATGGCCCAGATGTCGAGGGCAAGAATGATCAGGCCGATCAGACCGTTGAACGTGGAACCCATGGTGTCGCTCCAGAATAGTGGCATGCACTTTTAGGATAGACGGTCGCGCGCAGGGTTCCCTTTTATTGCATTCAGACGTGAACGGCGACCTTCAAGGCTTCCAGCGCTGGCGCGGCGGCGATGCCAACTTGCGCGCAAAGCTCCAACACTCGTGGCACGTCGTTACCGTAGACCAACACCATTTGCAGTTCATCGTCGAGCAACTGGCTAAAGTTCATCAGCGTGTAACCGCCGTTTTCCTTGCTCAAGCTGCTCATCTGAACCTGAATACGGTTGAGTGCCGTCAGCGCTTCGGTCTTGGCCAATTGCTTGGGCTTGAGGTTGAAATCAACGCCGGGGCCGAACGAGGCAACGATCTGCGCGAACAGGTCAACGTAGGTGTCAGCCTGAAACAGTACGGTTTCTGGCAGGCTGCCGACCACCACCCACTCTCCCAGCGGGATCGGGAAGGTGTCGTCGTAGTTGATGTCTGGATTGGCTGTCAGAAAAGCATCGGCGTCGGCATAGGCCTGCGCGGCTTCGTCAGCGACCTTCAGGATCTCGTCCTCGCCCATGCAGCCGGAGCTGATTTTGCTGATGAGTTCGACGAGTGCGGCTTTCATGAGGGCGAGTCCTGTGTGGGGATTTTGAGGGCGCGGAGGATAGCGCACAAAGCAAAAGATCGCAGCCTGTGGCAGCGCCTACAGGTTCAGCCTTCACCCGCAAAACAAGGGGCGAACGCGATCAGTGCAGGAGCGGCCGCAGGCTGCGATCTTTTGATCTGATCAGCCCAGCAGTTTTTCCAGCTGCGCCGTGGTATCAACCGCACCCATGGTCCGCGCGGCGTCCAGCGCCGTCACGCCATTGGCATCCTTGGCTTTCGGATCCGCACCCTTGCTGATCAGGTAATCAACGATTGCAACGCGGTTGAACATCGCTGCCATCATCAGCGCCGTGCGGCCATCAAACGATGAACCTTCGATCTCGGCTCCCGCCTCCACCAGCGCCTTGACCACTGGCAAATCACCTTTGAACGCAGCACCGGCAATCGGGCTCTGGCCATTGCCATTGCGCATTTCCGGATCAGCGTTGTGTTTCAGCAACACTTGCACCGCATCCAGATGACCGTAGTAACTGGCTAACATCAGCAGGGTATCGCCTTTGCTGTTCTTCAAGTTCACTGGCAGACCGGCCGTGACCAAGCGATCAAGCATCTCGGCATCACCGTCGCGCGCCTTGTTGAAAACCTGCTCGGTGAATTCGGCAGCTTCCTCAGGGGTCATCTGGCGGCTTTGGTCGGACATGGGGCAACTCCACTTTCGGTCAATCGGAAAGCCGATAGTTTCCCGAGCGAGAGGAACGCTGTCACCCCCTTTTTCTCAAAACTGTCCATAGCCAGAATCAATAACGGTATTTGCCCTGATGAATTTCCGCCAACACTTGATCCGTCACTTGCACGTAAGTCTGAGTGCCGGGCAACCACGCAAAGATCGGATCATCGCCAGTCTGGGCGGGGTCGAAACCTTCATTTTTCAGGCGCGTTTTCTGGTATTTGAAGGTACCGGTGGTTTCCATTTTCACCTTGACCCGCAGGAACAACGGCACGGCGTAGGCTGGCATGCGTTGCCGGGCGAAGGTCAATAACTCGGCGAAATCCAGCGTAGCAAGGGATTCTGCCGGCGTGATCGCAGCCATGCCCGCGCGCCCGTTGGTGTTGCGAATCTCGACCCCATAAGCCACCGCCTCGCAGATGTGCGGATGCTGTAACAACAGGTTTTCAACTTCCGTGGTGGAAACGTTTTCGCCCTTCCAGCGGTAGGTGTCACCGAGGCGATCAACAAACTGTGCATGACCGAAGCCAATATTGCGCAGCAGATCGCCGGTGTTGAAGAACCGGTCGCCCTTGGTAAACACATCGTGCAGCACAACCCTGGCAGTTTTCTGCGGATCGGTGTAGCCATCCAGCGGCGCCTTCTCGTCGATGCGCGCCAGCAGCAGGCCCTGCTCGCCCTTGCCAACCTTGCGCATGAAACCGTCATCACCGCGGATCGGCTGGCCACTGTCATGGTCGTAAGCGACCAGTTCCCAGGCCATCAGGGAAAAACCGATGGTGTTGTCGAAGTTGAGAATATTGGTGAAGCCGATATTGCCGTCGCTCGCCGCATAGAGCTCGCAGATGTGATCCACCGCAAAGCGTGTCTTGAACTCGGCCCACGCGCCGGGGCGCAGGCCGTTGCCGATCATCTTGCGTACGTCGTGACGGCTGTCGTCGGCACAGGCCGGTTGATCGACCAGATAGCGGCACAGCTCGCCGACATAACCAATGGTGGTCGCGCGATAGCGACGCACGTCGCTCCAGAACTGACTGGCGCTGAACTTGCGGCGGATCGCAAAACCCGAGGCACCGTTGATCGCCGAGCCCCAGCACACGCAAAGACCTGTGGCGTGGTACAGCGGCAAGGTGCAGTAGACGACGTCATCGGGGCGCATGTTCAGGGCGATCATGCCGAAGCTGGCGGAGCTGCGCATCCAGCGGCCGTGCTTGAATACGCCGGCCTTGGGCAAGCCGGTGGTACCGGAGGTGTAGATATAGAAACAGGGATCGTCGAAAAATACTTGCTGGCTGCTCGGCGGATTATCGCTGCAAGCATCGGCACTGGCGCTGATCAGATTGACGTAGCCTTCGGGTGCAATGCCCGGATGGCTGTAGGTGTCCTGATCCGCGACAAACCAGGTGCGTTGCGCTGCAACCGACACCTGGTCGCGCACCGCTGCAAACGCTGGCAACAACTCTTCACCAACCACAATCGCCACCGGTGCCACCAGATTCACACTGTGGATCAACGTGTCGCGGGTCTGCGAAGTATTGAGCAGTGCGCTGACCGCACCGACCTTGGCCAGCGCCAGAATCGTCACCAGCAATTCCGGGCGGTTCTCGATGAACACCGCCACCACGTCGCCCTTGCCGATGCCCTGCCCGTTCAGATAGTGGGCGATGCGGTTGGCCCACTGGTTGACCTGCGCATAGGTCAGCAAGACATCGCCCTGCAATAACGCCGGGCCGTCGGGATTACGCAAAGTCGCCTGTTCGAACGTCCAGCCAAGGCCACAGCTTTGGGTCGGATCCGTGACGTTGGCCACCTTCATGCCTTTGACCACCCTCGGGATGGCTTTGGCGATCATCGGCAGTTTGCGGAGCATCATGCCCCAGGTAATCGTGTCGCTTGGCGCGTGACTCATGGAAGCTCCCCGTTCGACCTTGGCGTGCTGGCCGATGTTTTTATTGTCGGGCTAATGCGACCGGTGCTTTATGAGCGAGGGTCGAGACCGAAAATACGTTAGCGCTTCTCGGGCTGTACATGCGGTTTTTGCAATGTTTTGTATCCACAGGCTCAACGGCGTCGGCGATGATCCTGGCTTTACCAATTGGTTCCGTAGAATCGACAAGGATCCCGCAAAATGCAGGATGCACGATGGCCATTCATGCAGATTGCACGACCACTTTAAATTTATCTTTTTTTAACTCATTGATTTATAAGGATTTTTAAATTTTCGACCACTGGCACAATCACTGCAACCTCCTCTGCATGCTTGCCATTCAAGTGCATACGGAGCTGAAAAACATGAGCCTGATCCAAGAAAAATTTACCTCCCTGTTCTCCAACTTCGACGTCACCACTGCGCCGCGTCCCGATGGCGGGATTCTGCTGACCCTGCGTAGCGCCGACGGCAAAGTGTTCAAACGTGCTCTCACGTATCAGCAACTGCATGCCGGCGACCAACTGTCGTGGGCGATCAGTGCGATTCGCCGTGACTTGGCTGAACAAGCCAGTGAGCTGCCGCAAATTGCAATGCTGCAGAGCCAGCAGCGCTTTGCTCTGCCGACGTATCATTCGCTGTAATTTTTAAATCGCTTTAAACAAAACAGGCCGTGGAGCATGCGCTTCACGGCCTGTTTATATTTTGCGGCTAACACAAACCACTGTGGGAGCGGGCTTGCTCGCGAAAGCGGTGACGGATGGCGGAGTAAGACAGTTGCTCCCACATTGGTTGTGCGTTGTGCTTAAAACGCTTCCGGTTCTATGCCGGTGAAACTGTCGACCGTCACATGCCCCGCTAATTCGCCGCCCTCACGGGCCAGACCGCAGGTTTGCAACCCGGCAGCCTGCGCAGCATCGAGTTCTTGCACGATGTCCGACAGGAACAGGATTTCCCCCGGTTCAACGCCAATCGCCTGCTGAATGTTGGTGTAAGACTGTGCCTCACGCTTGGGCCCCGACGTGGTATCGAAATAACCGCTGAACAGCGGCGTCAGGTCTCCCGCCTCGGAACAACCGAAAATCAATTTCTGCGCCTGAATCGATCCCGATGAATACACAAACAGTTGATAACCCGCCGGCTGCCAGCGTTTAAGCGCTTCAACGGCATCCGGGTAAACATGCCCCTTCAACTGCCCGGCCTGATAGCCCTGTTCCCAGACCATGCCTTGCAATGCCTTGAGCGGCGTGGCTTTGCGGTCTTCGGCAATCCAGTTCAAGAGGATTTCAACGACACGCTCAACGTCAGCCTGTGGCTCGTTGCTGTCACGGCGCACGGCGTCGAGTTGCTCGGCGACATCGGCCCGTTCGGCGTTCTGCCGCACGAAGTCCGGCAGATGTTTGGCCGCATACGGGAACAGCACGTCGAAAACGAAACTCACCGCGCTGGTGGTGCCTTCGATGTCGGTGAGGATGACTTTGATCGACATCGGCTCAGTCCTCCAGACGCGGGAAGCGGCCGGCGATGTCTTCGCCGGTGAAATTCGCGACCCAGCCGTCAGGGTTGTTGAACAGACGGATCGCCACGAAGTGCGGATGCTCGCCCATGTCGAACCAGTGTTTGGTGCCGGCTGGCACTGAGATCAGGTCATTCTTTTCGCACAGTACGGCGTAGACGTAATCGTCGATGTGCAAGGTAAACAGCCCACGGCCGGCGACGAAAAATCTGACTTCGTCTTCACCGTGGCGGTGTTCTTCAAGGAACTTGGCGCGCAGCTCGGCTTTTTGCGGGTGATCGCTGTTGAGGCTGATCACGTCGACGGTGATGTAACCGCGTTCGGTCATCAGCTTGTCGATCTGCTCCTGGTAAGCGCTGATCACTTCTTCCTGGGTGGCGCCGGGCTGGATCTTCGCGGCGGCTTGCCAGCGGTCGAAACGCACGCCCTGCTCGGCCAGGGTCGAAGCGATGTCTTCGAAATGGGTCAGCACCTTGTTCGGAATGTCGGGGCTGGAAACGTGATAGACGGACAGGCTGCTCATTGGGGCAATTCCTCGGTATCGGCCTTGCCGTCCGGCTCTTGCAGACCGGTCGGGCACAGCATTTCATCAGGCAAATGGGCTGGTTCTGGTGAAGTCAGCCTTGGCGGTTCATGACGCTGCGGGTTTTCAACTCGCATTCAAACAGGAATTCAAAGGCCTCGATCTGGCGCAGCGCGTCGTTCATTTGCGCGCCCCAGGTGTAGAGGCCGTGGCCGCGAATCAGATAACCGACGCAATCAGGATGGGCGTCGAGCCAAGGCTGCACCTTGGCGGCGAGGCGCGCAATGTCCTGATCGTTGTCGAAAATCGGCACGCGCACCCGCGATTCATGGGTCGAGATGCCGCTGAAAGCTTTTTGCAGTTCGTAGTCTTCGAACTCGATAAAGTCTTCCGGGGTCAGCCGTGACAGCACCGTGGCATTCACCGAATGGGTGTGCAGCACGGCACCGATCTCCGCGCGCCAGCTATAGAGCTGAGTGTGCAGCAGGGTTTCGGCGGAGGGTTTTTTGCCCGGTTCCAGGCTATTGCCGCAAAGGTCAGTGGCCAGCACATCGTCCAGACCCAACTGGCCTTTGTGCTTGCCGGATACAGTCAGCAGCGCTTCGCTCGGCGACAGACGCGTCGAATAGTTGCTGCTGGTGGCCGGCGACCAGCCGCGACCATAAAGAAAACGCCCGGCGTCGACGATTTGCTGGGCGAGTTGTTCACGCGTAAGGCTCATGGCCTGTCCTCTTGCATACGTGTGGCAATGATAACGGCAGCAGCGAGCGCCGCGAGACTGGCAATACTAAAGGTCAATGTCGCACCGAGGGCATTCCAGCTGTAGCCGGAATATAACGCGCCCAACGCACCGCCGGTGCCGGCCAGTGCCGCATACAACGCCTGGCCCTGACCTTGCTGGCGCGGGCCAAAGCTACGTTGCACGAACGCGATGGCCGCGGCGTGAAAACTGCCAAAGGTCGCCGCGTGCAGAATCTGCGCGAACAGCAGCATCCAGAGAAACTCGGCGAACGAACCTAGCAGCAACCAGCGCAACGCCGCCAGCAGAAAACTCGCCATCAACACCCGGCGCACCGAGAAGCGCGCCAGAATCCGGCTCATGGCCATGAACATCAGCACTTCGGCGACCACACCGACCGCCCAGAGCATGCCGATCACGCCGCGACTGTAGCCGAGGCGCTCCAGGTGCAAGGTCAAAAACGTGTAATAAGGCCCGTGACTCATCTGCATCAGCGCAACGCAGCCGTAAAACGCCAGCACGCCGGGACTGCGCAACTGCTTGAGAAAGCCCTCCCCGCTCGGTCGATTGCCCTGCGCCGGCTGCGCGTTCGGCACGCACAAGCTGCTGAGGACAATGCCGGCCATGATCAGCACCAGCGCCGCCGGATAGATGTCCAGGCTCAGCCATTCGAACAGCCGACCCAACGCGACCACGGTGATGATGAAACCGATCGAGCCCCACAGGCGGATCTGGCTGTAACGGGAGGTCTGGCCCTGTAAATGCGCCAGCGTGATGACTTCAAACTGCGGCAACACCGCGTGCCAGAAGAACGCGTGCAACGCCATGACCATCGCCAGCCAGGCGTAGGTCTTGCTGACGAAAATCAGCGAGAACGTCAGCAGCGTACACACCGCGCCGAAGCGCACGATGGCCAGGCGTTTGCCGGTGTAATCGCCGAGCCAGCCCCAGATGTTTGGCGCCACGCAGCGCATCAGCATCGGGATCGCCACCAGCTCGCCGAGACGTGCGGCGCTGAAGCCAAGGTGATCGAAATACAGCGCCAGAAACGGCGCCGTCGAGCCGAGCAAGGCGAAATAGAACAAATAGAAACTGGACAGTCGCCAGTAAGGGAGCGCCGCCACGCCGGTTACGCCGTGACGGCTTTGAGGCCCGCCATCAAAGCTGACCCAGCACCGGCGTGCTCACGCGCACATCGGCGTTCTGGCCACGGTGACGCAGCAGATGATCCATCAGCACGATGGCCATCATCGCTTCGGCAATCGGCGTGGCGCGGATACCAACGCACGGATCGTGGCGGCCCTTGGTGATGACGTCGACTGGGTTGCCATCAACATCAATCGAGCGGCCCGGGGTGGTGATGCTCGACGTTGGCTTGAGCGCCAGATGCGCAACGATCGGCTGGCCGGACGAGATGCCACCGAGGATGCCGCCGGCGTTGTTGCTGAGGAAGCCTTCCGGGGTCAGCTCATCGCGATGCTCGGTGCCGCGCTGGGCAACGCAGGCGAAACCGGCGCCGATTTCCACGCCTTTCACCGCGTTGATGCTCATTAACGCGTGGGCCAGTTCAGCGTCGAGGCGATCGAAAATCGGCTCGCCCAGACCCGGCATCACCCCTTCGGCGACGACGGTGATCTTCGCGCCGACCGAGTCCTGATCGCGGCGCAACTGGTCCATGTAGGCTTCCAGCTCCGGCACTTTGTCTGGATCAGGGCTGAAGAACGCGTTGTCTTCTACCGAATCCCAGGTCTTGAACGGGATTTCGATCGGGCCGAGCTGGCTCATGTAGCCGCGAATGACGATGCCTTGGCTCGCCAGATATTTCTTGGCAATCGCACCGGCCGCCACACGCATCGCCGTTTCGCGAGCGGAGCTACGGCCGCCGCCACGGTAGTCGCGCTCGCCGTATTTGTGGTGATAGGTGTAGTCGGCGTGGGCCGGGCGGAACAGATCCTTGATTGCCGAGTAGTCCTTGGACTTCTGGTCGGTGTTGCGGATCAGCAGGCCGATGGAGCAGCCGGTGGTGCGCCCTTCGAACACGCCGGAAAGGATTTCGACTTCGTCGGCTTCCTGACGCTGGGTGGTGTGGCGGCTGGTGCCCGGCTTGCGGCGATCGAGGTCGCGCTGCAGGTCTTCAATGGAAATCTCCAGGCCCGGCGGGCAGCCGTCGACAATGGCGACCAACGCCGGACCATGGCTTTCGCCAGCGGTGGTGACAGTGAACAACTTGCCGTAGGTATTGCCGGACATTCAGGACGCTCCGTGAAATCAAACCCAAATTCGTGATGCGCGCCAGTATACGCAGGCTAACCGAGTAGTTCATCCTCGAACCTTAGTGGTGCTGGCGAGTCCAACCGGCACCTTGGCGAATGATGGCGTGATGATGCTGCGAGTTCTGATCTTGAGTCTTACCCTCTTTACTGGCTTTGCCCAGGCGACTGTCCTACAGCGCCCGATGTCTTTGGACACTGGCAGCGGCGAACTTTTCGGCTCGCTGCTGCTGCCAAAGTCCGACAGCCCGGTGCCGATTGTCCTGATCCTTTCAGGCTCAGGTCCTACGGATCGTGACGGAAACAACCCCGACGGTGGGCGCAACGACAGCCTGAAACGGCTGGCATGGGTGCTGGCCAAACACAACATCGCCAGCGTGCGTTACGACAAGCGTGGCGTGGCGGCGAGCCTGGCGGCCACGCCGGACGAGCGCAATTTGTCGATAGACGCCTATGTTGCCGACGCTCAGGCCTGGGCGCGCAAGCTCAAGGCCGATCCGCGTTTCGGCCAACTGATCCTGCTCGGCCACAGCGAAGGCGCACTGATTGCCACTCTGGCCGCGCCGGGTGCCGATGCTGCTGCGGTGATTTCCCTTTCCGGCAGCGCCCGACCGGTCGATCAAGTGATACGTGAGCAACTGGCCCGCAGCCTGCCGCCACCGTTGATGCTGCGCAGCAACGAACTGCTCGACAGCCTCAAGGCCGGTCATACCGACGACAATGTTCCGCAGCCGTTGCAAGTGATTTTCCGCCCAAGCGTGCAGCCGTATCTGATTTCGCTGTTCCGCCAGGACCCGGCAAAAGCCTTCGCGCAACTGAAGATGCCGGCGCTGATTGTCCAAGGCAGCAACGACATCCAGGTCGGCACCGAAGACGCGAAGCTGCTCAAGGCTGCCAAACCGGACGCCGAACTGGCGGTGATCGAAGGCATGAACCATGTGTTGCGCATCGTGCATAACGATATGAAGCGGCAATTGGCCTCCTACAAGGACCCGAATTTGCCGCTGGCAGCGGAACTGGGTTCGAAGCTCATCGAATTTATTGACGGACTTCGCACCCGTTAACGGGTGTTTGCCCTCCAGTCCTGAAGAAAGCGGCCGATAAGCCTTTGTCGCCAGCGCACTGGCTGGCGGCAAGCAGGGCTTGGACAGGATCTCGCCGTTATGACTGATACCCAGACTTCACCCGACACCACCGCTGAAAAAGACGCACCGCCAGCGGTCGAGCTGCCGTGGGCGGATGTCCACGTCGAGCACCACAAGATGCTCCGCCTGGCCCCGCTGCAGACCGATCGCAACACGGGCGGCCGGCCATTGCGCTTTGTCGAATTCGGTTACGCCGAGCGCCACAGCAAAGAAAAAAGCCTGATGCGCATGGCGATCAAACTGCCAAACCAGCGCGTTCGCAAAGAGCAGAATCACCTCGATGTGTGGGTCGATCACACCACCAAGCGCGTCAGCTTCGGCCCGGACAGCGGCTTGCAGATCGAACCGTTGAACCGTGGCATCGGCCGTTTCATGGCCGCGCAAGGGATCAATTGGGCGAAGAAACGCTGGCCGACCTACACCGTCGACGGTATGGACTTGAACAACAAGGACGCGCTGAACGAAGACACGCGTCTGCGCCGTGATCACTTTTTGCGCGTGCATGGTTTCGACGTGGTCTACGCCGATGCCCAGCATTTGAAGGGCAGCATCAAGGACGCTCAGGTCGGTGACTTGCTCGGCGACTGGAACAGCGAAAAGCTGCAGATCGTCGAGATTCTTGAAGCGGCGCAGATGCTGCAGCAGGCCGAGCAGAACCTGGCCGAGCAAGAAGTGAAGCTGAAGAAGCAGGAAGAGAAAGTCAGCAAGTTCAAGCGTGAAGACGCGGGTTTGCGTTTCACCATTACGTGTCTGGTGGCGTTTGCGGTGTTTCAGGCGGGGTTGTTGATCTGGATTGCCACGCAACGGTAAAGATTCAGGACCGTGGCGTCTCCATTCGCGAGCAGGCTCGCTCCCACAGGATTTGTGTCGTACACCAGACCTGCTTGATCGTTCCCACGCTCCGCGTGGGTATGCAGCCCGGGACGCTCCGCGTCCCAACAGCGGACGCTGAGCGTCCATTGAGGCGTTCCCACGCAGAGCGTGGGAACGATCAGTCTCGATTAGACGCGAGAAGCGAACAAGGCCTGATGATCGCGGCACTGCTCCGCCGTCAACATGAACACGCCATGTCCGCCGCGCTCGAACTCGAGCCAGGCAAAGTCGACTTCCGGGTACAACGCTCCAACGTGCACCTGGCTGTTGCCCACCTCGACAATCAGCAAACCCTTCTCGGTCAGGTGATCCGCCGCTTCAGCGAGCATCCGCCGAACCAGATTCAAGCCATCATCACCGCAGGCCAGGCCCAGCTCAGGTTCGTGTTGATATTCGTCCGGCATGTCGGCGAAATCTTCCGCATCGACGTAGGGCGGGTTCGACACGATCAGGTCGAAACGCTGTCCCGGCAAACCATCGAAACCATCGCCCTGCACGGTGTACACACGTTCATCGACACCATGACGCTCGATATTCTGGTTGGCCACTTCCAGCGCTTCGAACGACAGGTCCGCCAACACGACTTCGGCGTTCTGGAATTCGTAGGCGCAGGCAATACCGATGCAACCGGAGCCGGTGCACAGATCGAGAATCCGCGCAGGTTCGTCGCCGATCCACGGTGCAAAGCGGTTTTCGATCAGCTCGCCAATCGGCGAACGCGGAATCAACACGCGCTCATCGACGATAAACGACATGCCGCAAAACCACGCTTCACCCAACAGATAAGCGGTGGGGATGCGCTCTTCGATACGGCGCTTGAGCATACGCTGCAGATTAACCAACTCGTCGTCTTCCAGCGCGCAATCAAGATAACTGTCGGCGATTTCCCACGGCAGATGCAACGCACCCAGTACCAGTTGCCGGGCTTCGTCCCAGGCATTGTCGGTGCCATGGCCGAAAAACAGATCCTCCCCATGGAAGCGGCTGACGGCCCAACGGATGTGGTCGCGCAGGGTACGAAGTCGGGAAGTGATCACGGGGCAGAACTCCAGAAAAAACGACTGGCGATTCTACCAGCCAAAACGCGCCACGACGACGAAGGAAAACACCGGAGCGACGGTAGGAGCTTTCTGTTTTTTGCATCAGCTATTGAACAGAACGTGTAACTTGACAAGGCTGCAGCCCAGTAACGACGGTGCCTACGATGGTAGCGATTCACAGAAGCGCTCAGCCAGAGGACAATGTCGCAAAAGCCCCACCCCAAGGAGCCCCAGAATGTCCGTTCCAAAGACGATGTTTCAACTCAGCGGTCGCGGTTACGCAGCGGCCACGTTGAGCCATGCCACCGTGGTCATCATCGATGCCCAGAAAGAATACCTCAGCGGCCCGCTGGCCCTGAGCGGCATGGACGCGGCTGTCGCGAACATCAAACAAGTGGTTGCCGCAGCCCGTGCAGCCGGTCGGCCGATCGTGCACGTGCGTCATCTCGGCACCGTCGGTGGCCTGTTCGACCCGCAAGGCGAACGCGGCGAATTCATCCCCGGCCTCGAACCGCAGGGCGACGAAACCATTATCGGCAAATTGTTGCCGAGTGCGTTCCATGGCACTGAACTGCTGGATCGTCTGCAAAACCTTGGCTCGCTGGATCTGATCGTCTGCGGTTTCATGAGCCACTCCAGCGTCAGCACCACGGTGCGCGCGGCGAAGAACCTGGGTTTCCGTTGCACACTGGTTGAAGATGCCTGCGCCACCCGCGACCTGCCGTTCAAGGGGCGCGTGCTGAGCGCCGAGCTGGTTCAGGAAGCCGAAATGGCGATCATGGCCGATAACTTTGCCACCCTCGCACTGACTCAAGATCTGATCTGATCGCAGCCTGATGAGCGGCTCACATCGCCGCTCATCCACAAAATCCTCTCATTTGCCGCAAATGCCATAGCCTCAGGAACAACCCGGTCAACTCCCGGTCGAAGGGCCGATACCCATTGAGGAAGGTCGGAATGAAGTTATCCGATGGATTTGACGCTCGCCGCTTGCGGCCCAAAGGCCAAAGCAACTGGCGATTTCGCTTCGGCGCTGCGATCGCCGCCATTCTGGCGACGTTCGGCGTGCTGCTGGCGATGGCCGGTGCCGCCAGCCTGCTTGGGCGCCCGCCGGCGCTCGGTGATTTGAATGCCACGCCGCTGGGCTCGGCGATCATTCTGGCGGTCGGTTTGCTGTTTCTGTATTTCGGCGTGGCCTTGTGGCGGCGTTGCCGGCGCCGCGCGCGGCAATCGCGGGAACTGAACATGTCCCCGCACCTGATGAAAAAACACGACTGACGCGATGGCCTGGCTTTTTGCCGGGCCGTTTTGTTTCGACTTGGGTAAACTGGCCGGCCTTCGCGGAGGCTGACATGCAAGACGACGATTTTTCCCTGTTCAAAAGTGCGATCCAAGGCATCAAGCCGATCAAGCACGACCGCGCCGAAACCGGCAAACCCAAAGCCGACCGCGCACAGATTGCAAAGCTGCGCCAGTCCGCCACCGTGCGCACAGACGCCACCACTGTTGATGGCCTGTCCGATCAGTTTGTGATCGACGTCGGCCCGGAAGACGAGTTGATGTGGGCCCGCGACGGGGTGCAGGAAAGCCAGATGCGCAAACTCAAGGTCGGCCAGATTCCGTTCGAAGGCAGCCTCGACCTGCACGGCATGAACGTGGAAAAGGCTCGCGAAACCCTCTGGGCATTCCTCGCCGAAGCGACCAAATTCGAAATCCGCTGCGTGCGCGTCACCCACGGCAAGGCTGTGCGGCTGGACGGCAAGCGACCAATGATCAAAAGCCACGTCAACACCTGGTTACGTCAGCACGCGCAGGTGCTGGGTTTCTGCTCGTGCCAGGCGAAACACGGCGGCGCCGGCGCGGTTTACGTGATGCTAAAACGCACCATGATGGAAGGTCGCGACGAATAATCCCGTTGCTCGAGGCTCTTTTGTCTGAGTCGATGGAGGGGTCAATTGCCAACGTTGAAGCAGCTTTGGCTTCTGGTATCAAACTTGAGCCCGCATCAGCTGTAGACCCATACAGCAAGCTGCCCCTTAAGCTCCATCGCGTGAAAGATGAAGATGGCTCAGAAGGTATCGAAGCACGGGTACTGAACGGGCGGAAGTTTTGGATTTGGCAACTCGAACACATCCTCAAAAACACAATCCATCGTATGCCAACTCATCGATGGACCATCCTGCACGCCCCCCACTGGAGTCACTTGGCCAACAACAGATAATCCGTTCACAAGGCTGGGAGTGGGGGCGAGCGGAGAGCTGAGCCTTGAAGGCGGCTGGGGGGGGGACAAGGAACAAGACTTTTCCTTCCTCTGAGCCCCAAGCACCTCCTATTCGCATGTGTCGGCCAGCGCCCCCCTCCGCGAGGCAGTACGGTAAGCCTCTCCGACGCGGTATTTTTTTGTACGATGATCATCAATGGCGCCAGCCGCTACATATTTGCGACTGATACACAGGATATCGCTGAGTTCAGGCCACGCACCGTCTCGCGAGAGCTATTTGATGCAGAGGCTAAGCTGTGGGCGGATTGGCATGCAAGCCAATCAGAAGAGGAAGCACAGTACCCTAACCTTTAACCTATTTTGCCCCCGAGGCGATTGATAGAGGGGAGTGAGTTGCCGCGTATGGTCGCGGGATTACCCTTCGCCAACAGCAGCTATGGGTTGTGATTGCGGCCCTTCGTGACAGGCAGCAATCGGCCAAAGCAGACGTTCGCAAGCGGTGTTTGCGACATCTCTTTTTCTACAGAACCTAGTAGATTCATTCATGACCCCCGTCAGACTGGTTGAGAAAAATCAGGACGCCAAGCAGTGCCATATAGAACCTAAACGCTGCTTCCTGACCGCTCCATTGATGCGACTGCCACATCAGGAACCATTCACCGCCTATTACCATAAAGCCGAAAAACCAAACTAGTAGCCCGGTAACGAATCCGGCAATAGCCACGTGTTTAGCACTGTTGAACCGCTGTGCGCTGGCGTGCCTAACCCGCCATAAAGATATCGCCCCCCAAATTAACAAGACGCCAGTCAGCCCTTCACCGGCAATGATCAACGCATATGCGGCATGCCACAACCATGGTGTCGTAATTGCCCGATACAGCGCTGCATTACCCGGAAAGGTTGTATCCATACTTAGCACGTGCTTCACGAAAGCAAAGTTAGATTCGTAATCAGTGATGTTATTGAAGGCAACAAGCGCGGCGAAGCCCCCCAGCATCAGAGTCAGAATGATTTTTGCGTAACGAATGGTCATCTTTTTCTCCACAAAACACGAGTAAATACGAGGCCCCACTTCCAGGATCGTTTTTTTCGTGGGCTGGGCTGTAGTGGTTTCGGAAAGCGTCTGCAGTTTTAATCATCCGCAATAGCGTTGGGACCGCAAGGACTTCGTGGCTAATGGCTTGCGACGATTCTTGGAGAATCTCCTCATTGATCTCGTCGATTAAATAACACCGAACTACCGACGATAGCACGCGGAAATACTTGACTCTCAAAGAATTACGAGCTATTGCGGCGCTTGCAAACAACGGTACAAGATCTTCGGAAGATAACTCAATGTGCTCCGCCCAGGAAATGCTCCTTACCCTGAGGAGACAAGGGGAAACCCTTAATGCTACTGAGTTATTTGGCACTTTAATCGAAAATTCTAAGTATACCCGCCGAAATTCAAGAAGTAATTCTCTAGCTCGACAAATCCAAAATAGCGATCCGCTGTAACCGTCTGGCCAACACGCCTTCCTGCGGAAAAGTATATGTGCCATGCGCTTTACCCCTGGGAACGCGCTGTGGCGTGCGCCGCTGTCGGCGACTGATCATTGGGCCTGTCCCAATCAAACTTTACGACCAACTTATGGCCGCGATATTCGTGAATGATGGGAACGTCTACGCCGTGGGACATCTCTCGAACCCTTTGCCGCTGATCAATGTGCTCGAGTTTTAACGCAATTCAACCGGCAACACTATCGTGGCGCTTCGCTATCCGAACGGAGTGTGCCACCCCGCCCAGCTCCGGACGGAGTAAGCAAGCCCGAGATTCATCAAAACAAGCCGCCCAACGACTCTGGCACCCAGTTCATGATCATCAGCTCGCCGCTGACTTCGGCCTTCCCCTGCCGCTGGTTGGTATTGGAGTAACGGATGTCCAATGTCTCGAAGTGGAAGCATTCGAACACGCGGCGGATATCCGGGTGATCATTGATGCTGACCATCACTTTGCCTTTGCAACGACGCATGAAGTCGGCCATCCGCTCGTAGTTCTCGAAAGGAAAGTCCACACCGTACCTGGCGGTCTGCCAGTAAGGCGGGTCCATGTAATGGAAGGTACCAGTCGCATCCTTGAGGTATTCGTCCTGGTTCGTGGTACCCACGAACACGCACTGGCGCGGCACGTCCATGGTGCGACGGCCGTAGCTCTCGCGATAAGTGTCCGTGGACGCCGAGAAAAACTGCTTGGCCTTGGTACTCTCGGCCTTGTTGAAGCTGTCCAGCTCGCCCAGCTCGACAATCCACTTGCCCCTGATCGCCTGAAAGCCGTCCTTGTTGCCCAGCGCGAACGGCGTATCCATGAACCACTCGCCGCCGAGAATGCTCATCGCCGTCGACTTACCGGCGCTCTGCGCACCCTCAAGGATCATCACCGAGTCAGCCTTGCAGCCAGGCTTCATCACTCGCGCCACGGCCGACAACACCCAGCGCTTGCCAACCTTGGACGAGTAGTCGGTTGCCTTCACACCCATGACATCGGTGAGCCAGCTTTCCAGACGAGGAACGCGATCCCATTCGAGCTTGCGCAGGTACTGCCGCACTGAATGAAACGCATGATCATGTGCGACCACACTGACCGCCTCGATCACATGGGACGCCTTGACCCGAAGGTTGTATTGCTGCGCGAGCCACTTCATCACCCGCACGTCATCGATATCCGCCCAGTCTCCCGTGCCGCCGCCATAAGGCGCCGCACGTAGCTTGACGAGCTTCGAACTGAAGGCGCTGTAGCTGATTACCCCAGCCCAACGTGGATCATTGGCCAGTATCAATTCAACGTTCTGCATGTGTGCGATCAGAGCGCCGCTATCGCTGCGAGCTAGTAGATCTTTCCAACCACCTGCAGCCGGTGGCCTGACCACAGCCAATACCTGACGGCGCACCGCCTCCAAACCCTCGGCGACATGCAGATCGTTGAAGTCGGTTCACTTCACTTCCCGCTCACTGGAGAAGATCGGCGCAACCACTTGGCCACCGATGATCAGTGCCGCGTTATTGGCCTTCTCTTCACCTGGGTTCCAGGCGTCGCCGTTTGGCTTTGTGGTCTTCCAGTCATCGTCCCTGCAAATGATCAGAGGGCAACCGGCAAACCGCTCGCGCATGACCTTACACACGGCCAGCAGGTTATCCGTGACTGTCTTATTGGCATCGAACCTTCGGTCGAAACCATCCGCCCCTGGACTGCCGCAGAAGCCCAACTCAATTACCACCAACACTTGATGGATCAACTCTTTATCGAACTTCGGAGGAAAGCAGCATGACGAACGCTCAAAATATTCCTCGAACTCAAACCGCTTTGCTCCGCAATGATCACAGTATCGCCACGCCAGTAACAAACAGCTGCTGCGCAGCAGCTCGCATCATTGACGCTTACAGCAGAACGACCGAGCCCCCCCCCACGAAAAGCTGCGCGAGGCAGCCCCCCCCCCCACAGTGCAGCGCTTATCGCTCAAAAACGCTCGCCCGCGCAGCTTGTCGAGAGGTATACGCAGTGTGATGAGGTAGCAGAACTATCGCTGCCGACCTACCACCTCGACAAGATTCCAGAAGACAAGGTGGCCGAACTGGTCGGCACCACCCGCCGGGCATTACAAGGAAAGCGCGCCAGAGGCGTTATCCCCAAAGGGGTCTGGAACAGCATCGATAACCGCATCTATTACAACCTAAGGAGATACGAAGCATGGCTCGAAAGCCAATGGGATTGCCCACCGGAGTTGAATTTGCTGGACAGTCTGTCCGCATTCGCTTCACCTGGAACGGGCAACGCCGTTGCGAAACCCTCCCCTATCCCCAAACGCCGAAGGGGATTAAGGCTGCCGCCAACTTACGCGCTAACGTAACCAGCCTGATCAAGCATGGCGTGCTGGATCATCAGCGATACGCTGAACTGTTCCCAAACTCCACCTACGCCAACTACTCGGCGACTCCCCGTTTCGGGGAGTACGCCCAGGAGTAACTGAACAGTCGCGAGATAGTGTCCGGCACACGCAAGAACTACCTCGGTTCGCTCAATCTGTATTGGATGCCGTACTTGGCAATGCTGCCCATCGACAGCATCACGTCGGTAATGCTGCGCAAGGTCGTGGCCAACACAGAATGGCCGACACCGGGCGTAAAGCGCGCGGCGATCCAGCGAGATCGCGGCACTGCGCTGGGAAGAGGTTGACAAGGAGAAACGACTGGTCAACGTGTGTCGGATCGTCGCGGACTACAAGATCGAGGAACGCACCAAAACCCGGAACGTGCGCCAAGTCATGCTCAATAGCCGCGCGCTGCAGGCCCTTGAGCAGGCCGAGCTGGAAACGCAACAACGCGCCTTGCAGATCCGCCGCAAACGCGCCGACTCGCCCTACGTGTTCCCGCCAACCAAGAATTTCGAGCTCATTCAACAATCGAGTGTGACCGACAAACACTTCCAGGCTGCACTGACCGAATTGGGGATTCGCGCCCGCCGGCAATACAACTGCCGACACACATACGCTACCATGTGCCTCATGGCGGGTATGAACCCTGCGTTTATTGCCACTCAGCTTGGTCATAGCGTTCAGATGTTGCTATCGACTTACGCCCGATGGATCAACTCCAGCACTGACTGGGGTGAACTCGGTAAGCTCGAAAACAGCTTGATTGGTACAAAATTGGTACAGACTGAAACAGTACCCCTCTGAAACCCTTATGGAATCAGCCCCTGTGACACTGGAACAGAACTACACCGCGATTCTCGGCCAATTGGGCGAGGACGTCTCCCGCGAGGGCCTGCTCGACACGCCAAAGCGTGCCGCCAAAGCCATGCAGTACCTCTGCCGCGGTTATGAACAGACGCTCGAAGAGGTCACCAATGGTGCCCTGTTCAGCTCCGACAACAGCGAAATGGTGCTGGTCAAGGACATCGAGTTGTACTCGCTGTGCGAACACCACCTGCTGCCGTTCATCGGCAAGGCACACGTCGCTTATATTCCGAGCGGCAAAGTGCTGGGCCTGTCGAAGGTTGCGCGCATCGTCGATATGTACGCGCGCCGCCTGCAGATTCAGGAAAACCTCAGCCGCCAGATCGCCGATGCCGTGCAGCAAGTCACCGGCGCCCTGGGCGTTGCCGTGGTGATCGAGGCCAAGCACATGTGCATGATGATGCGCGGCGTCGAGAAGCAGAATTCGTCGATGATCACTTCGGTGATGCTCGGTGAGTTCCGCGAAAACGCAGCGACGCGCAGCGAATTCCTCAGCCTGATCAAGTAATTCGCGGCAGAAAAAACCGGCGTTGATCGCCGGTTTTTTTTCGTCCGTAAAAAATCGGGTAAGCTGCGCGCGTTCTTCAATGTTTCTGTGAGGCTTGTAACGTGTTCGTCAAAGCGCTTCGTGTCGGTCTCGGCCAACTGATCATCTTCATCGATTTCCTCACCCGTCCGGGCAAGAAAAAACGCCCTGCCGCCGAACAGGCTCAGGTCGACAGTGCTGCGAAGGATCTGACCTTGTATCAGTTCCACGCCTGCCCCTTCTGCGTGAAAACCCGCCGTACCTTGCGTCGCTTGAATGTGCCGGTGGCGCTGAAGGATGCGAAGAACAACGAGCAGGATCGCCAGACGCTGCTGGAACAGGGTGGCCGGATCAAGGTGCCGTGCCTGCGCATTGAAGAGAATGGGCAGACGACCTGGATGTATGAATCCAAGGTGATTATTGATTATCTGGATAAGCGATTTGCTGCTGTCTGATATTTTTTTGTTGTGCTGACGGACGCCCTCGCGAGCAAGCCCGCTCCCACAATTTGAAATGCATTCCCCTGTGGGAGCGGGCTTGCTCGCGAAGAGGCCCTCTCAGCCACCACAAATCCCAGACAAAAATAAACCGGCCCTTGAGCCTAATGCCAGTCAGTTAAGCTGACTGGCATTTTTGTTTTTGATCGGATACTTCGGCGATTTGAGCCTGATTGCCCGAGGATAAATGCGCTCCTCGCGTCGATGTGGCAGGACATAATGCGGGGCTGAGGCATGCAACTCTGCGAGATATTTGGGGATGTTCCC